>NZ_CP014480.1:3432772-3742169 GCF_001580365.1 Kocuria turfanensis
ATCGCCGAGGCCTCCGGATGCCGATTCCAGTGCGCGACCTGGCGGGTGAGCTTGCGCGGGGCCCAGACGTCGTCGTCGTCGCAGAAGGCGATGATCTCCCCGGTGGCGGCGTGGATGCCGGTGTTGCGGGCGCCCACCAGTCCCGGGCTGCGGGTGTTGGGCACGGTGCGCAGGTCCACCCCGGCCGGCACGGCGACGTCCGCCAGGGGGTCCACCTCCACGCGGTCGAAGACGACGACGACCTGCAGCGGGCCGGCGTAGTCCTGCTCGACGATCGCGCGGACCGCCTCGCGCAGCATCTGCGGCCGCCCGGCGGTGGCGATCAGGACGGACACGGACGGGGTCTCGGAGCGGAACCCGGCGGCGGTGGTCGTGGCCGGGGCGAGGACGTCAGCGGACATGGGAGGTGCTCCTGTCGGTCGGGTGGACGCCGGCGGCGTCCGGGGTGGTGGCGGCAGGCCGGGCAGTCAGACCCAGGTACTTGCGCCGCATGGACACCGCGCTGATCGCCGCGAGGGCGCTCAGCAGGATCGCGTAGGCGGGCAGGAAGAGCGCGGGGATCCCCCAGAGGAGGAAGATCCAGCAGGTGACCCCCGCGTCGGTGGGCAGGTTGAGGAAGGAGCGCAGCGCCCCGCCGGCCGGCGGGCCGGCCAGGCCGCCCGTGCGCCGCAGCTGCTCGGCGAGGATCTGGCTCATGAACTGGCCGACCTCCACGAGCACGAACAGGGCCGCGAGGACCGCCACCGCGGCGGCCGGGAACGCCTCGGGCCGCGGGTGCAGCAGGGCGGCGGCCGCCACGGCCAGGTGGATCGCCGGGGTGCGGATCGCGTCGACCACGTGGTCCAGCCACTCCCCGGCCGGCGAGCCGGTCCCGGTGAGCCGGGCCACCTGCCCGTCGGCGGAGTCCAGCACGTACCCGGCGGCGAGCAGGACGGCGACGACGACGCCGGTGGCCGCCGCCGGCGGGGCCGCCACGAGCACGGCCAGCCCCGCCGCGGAGAGCACCGCGCTGAGGGCGGTCACCCCGTTGGGGGTCAGGCCGGCCGCGGCGGCCCGGGCGGCGGCGTAGCGGGCCAGCGGCCGGTTGACCCACCGGGTGTAGGCCGGGACCCCCTGGCCGGGCTTCTGCGCCGCGCGCAGCCCGGCCAGGGCCTCCGGGTAGCTCGGGCGGCGCCGCGGGACGCCGGTCGCCGGGCTCATCACGCGTCCTTCGGCTGGGGCTTGAGCTCCAGGTCGAACGTGGCGTCGGTGGTGTTCGTCCAGTTGGAGTGCACCTCCGCGGCGATCACGTTCTTTCCGGTCCGCAGCGCCGACGCGGGGATCGTCACCACGACCGGGTCGGCCACCGCGGTGGCGGTCCGGCGCGGGGCCAGGGCGTAGGTGCCCGACGTGAGCGTGCCCTCGGGGAGGTTGGAGCGGGTCACCTCCTTGCCGTTGACGTAGACCGCCACCGCGTCGTCGGCGCGGGTGGTGAGCGTCAGGTCCCCGAGCGTCGAGGCGTCGGCCACGTCCACCGTCCGGCGGTAGTAGGTGGTCAGCGGACGGGTGCCGTCGGCCACCAGCGTGGTCTTCACCGAGGCGTCGTTCCAGCCGAGCACGGCCGAGCCCTGCTTCCAGGCGGTGTCGTCGAAGGCCGTGCCGGCCCAGTCGTCGGCCGGCGGGTTCGCCCGGTCGTGGTGGTAGCGCCAGGACGAGCCCGCGGCCACCAGGGCGCCCGCGGCGGCCGGCTCCTCGGCCGGGGGGTCCTCCGGGGCGGGAGGCTCCTCGGCCGGGGGCTCCGGCTGCGTGCCGGCGGTGACCACCGCGGAGAGGTCGAACGTGGCGTCGGTGGTGCTCGTCCAGTTGGAGTGCACCTCGGCGGAGATCACGTTCTTGCCGGTCCGCAGCGCCGACCCGGGGACCTCGACCACGACCGGGTCGGCCACCGCGGTGGCGGTCCGGCGCGGGGCCAGGGCATAGGTGCCCGACGTGAGCGTGCCCTCGGGGAGGTTGGAGCGGGCCACCTCCTTGCCGTTGACGTAGATCGCCACGGCGTCGTCGGCGCGGGTGGTGAGCGTCAGCTTGGCCACCTTGGAGGCGTCGGCCACGTCCACGGTCTTGCGGTAGTAGGTGGTCAGCGGGCGGGTGCCGTCGGCCACCAGCGTGGTCTTCACCGAGGCGTCGCCCCAGCCCAGCACGGCCGAGCCCTGCTTCCAGGCGGTGTCGACGAACGCGGTGCCGGCCCAGTCCGCGGCGGGCGGGTTGGCCCGGTCGTGGTGGTACTTCCACGTGGCGCCCTCGGCGATCAGGGTGCTGGTGCCCGGCTCCGGCTGCGGCTCGGGCTGCGGCTCGGGCGCCGGTGCGGTGCCGGCCAGGGCCACCGGGGTGGAGGCGGAGACGTTGCCGGCCGCGTCGGCCGCGCGCACCGCGTAGCGGGCGCCGTCCACGTGGGCGACCTTGAAGCTCGTGCCCGTGGCGGTGCCGATGGGCCGGTCGTTGCGCAGCACCTGGTAGCTCACCCCGGACTCGGGGGCAGCCGTCCAGGTGAGGGCGTCGGAGCTCCCGTCGAGGCCCACCTTCAGGCCCGACGGCGCGGCCGGGGCCTTGGCGTCGCGCGGGGCGAAGCGGAGGAAGCCGCCGGACCACTGCGCGGCGCCGGAGGTGGAGACGCTGCGGTTGATGTCGCCGCCGGTCCACAGGACGCCGTTGCTGTCCATCAGCGCGGCCCAGATGCCCCAGCCGCCGAAGCCCTTGATCTCGGGGTTGAAGCCGGGCTGGTACCGCCCGCTCTGGGCGTCCCAGGCACCGATGGCGTTGATCCGGTCCGCGACGATCTTCGGCTGGGTGGCCACGTTGGCCTTGATCCACTTGGTGGCGCCGGCGTTGTACCAGTTGAAGCAGTGGCACGCGCCGTAGACGGTGTCGTCGGTCGAGGTGATCGCCTGGATGTCGCCGCCCTGGGAGGTGATGCCTTCGGAGGTGCGCTGGAACGTGGAGCGGTCGTAGCCGAACATCGAGTGCTCGGCGCCGCCGGCCCACACGGTCGAGCCCTGCTCCCGCACGGCGAGCTGGAATCCGGCCTGACCCGGGTTGGCGTAGTCGACGGGGATGGACGGCTCCCAGGTCCAGGGGTCCAGCGCCGCGCCGGCGGTGGTGCGCACCGCGGCGAGCCGGAACGCGGAGGCGCTGCGGGACTGGTTGAAGTAGCCGGCCGCGTAGAGCCGGTCGCCCTTCGGGGAGGCGTCCACGCTGGTCACCGTGCCGTTGAACTCGGGGTTCCAGGAGGCGTCCGGGGTGCGGGTGGAGATCTTCACGCGGGCGCCGGCGCGGGCGTAGACCCGGCCCGTCTCCTGGCCGCCGCTGAGGTGGGTGAAGGCCCCGCCCAGGTACAGCCAGTCGCCCTGCACGTCGAGGGTGCGCACCTGCAGGACGCCGCCGGTCAGCAGGTTCTCCACCTTGAGGTTCCAGGCGGTGTCCACCTTGCCGGTCGTGGCGTCGAGCACCACGAAGCCGGGCGCGCTCACGCCGTTGACGGTGCTGAAGCGCCCGCCCACGGCCAGCCGGTTGTTCGGCAGCTCCGCGAGCGCCTTGACCTGGCCGTTGAAGACGGGACGGAAGTCGGTGCGCAGCTCACCGGTGTTGACGTCGAAGGCCGCGAGGTAGGACTGCGCCACGCGCCCGGTGCCGGCCGCGTTGCGCTGCATGGCCTTGAAGTTGCCGCCGGTGAAGACGGAGTTCCCGATCTGCTCGAGGGCCTGCACCTCCGTGTTCATCTCCTCGCCCTGACCGTCGGCGCGCTCCACGGCGCCCCACTTGGTGGGCTCGGCGCCGCTGTTGGGCAGGGCCCGCTGGGCGATCGCGGCGGTGCCGGCGTCCGGGATGGCCTTGCCGGTGAAGGCCTGCTGGGTGACCTTGGGCCGCAGGTAGACCTGGGTGAAGGGCATGGCGCCCTTCCCGCCCGTGGCGGGCGACCAGAGGTAGGTGGTCGAGGTGTTGCTGCCGACCACCTCGTCGCCGTAGCGGAAGCCGCGCTGCCAGCTGGTCTCGGCCACGTCAGCGAAGCGCAGGCGGGCCGTGCCGGTGGTGCCGATGTCGTTCGTGGTGCCGCCGGTCCCGGAGGCCACGCCCGTGCCGTACCGGAACGACCAGGAGGTCACCGGGGTGCGGGAGCCGAAGGTCCAGTTCCAGTAGGGCTTGGCCGAGACCTTGACGCGTCCCTCCTGCCAGGTGGTGCCCGCGGCGTCGCGGGCGCGGCGCAGCCGGATGCCGTCGTCCAGGGAGTCGGGGCGCTGGCCGTTGAGCAGGTCGTCGACCGTCTCGGAGGACAGCTGCTTGGGCGCGAAGGCCGCGGTGCCGGTGACCGTGGAGGAGACGTCCTTGGGCGTGCCCACGCCCTGGTAGTACTCCTTCCAGTCGTTGCGGCCGCGGCCCACCAGCACCCAGCCGCCGCCGTCGGTCACCTGGTCGCAGTAGAACTGCTCGGGGGCGGTCATGGCCGGGGTGACCAGCCAGTAGACGCCGGAGGCGGACTTCGGGTCCTTCTGCTTGATCTCCCAGCAGGAGGCGGCGGCCGTGGCCGCGGACTTCCCGTCCACCGGCGGCGTGTCGGCGGCGCCCACCGGCGCGAAGGTCAGCAGGGTCGCGGCGACGGCCATCACGGTGCCGATGCTCAGGGTCGCCCGGGTGCGGGCCGTGCGCGCCCGGCGCCGGCCCGAGTCCGCCCGGGACGAGGTGTTCGTGTTTCCCATGGTGTGGTTCCTCAACAGGTTCGTTCGGACGGATCAGCAGGTCGGGTCGTCGGGGAAGCCGTGCTGGACGACTTGCCAGGACTCGCCCGGTTGGCGGAAGAGGTCGTAGTTGTGCAGGGCCTTCCGGCCCTTCTGCTCGCCGCTGACGACCACGCCGTCACGGTCCACGACGCTGACCCCGGAGGAGTCCAGGCAGACCGTCACGCGCACGGCCTCGCCCTCGTCCGTGGGCAGCGGGGCGGAGACGGGCTCGCCGACGACGACGGGCGTCCCGCGCTGCTCCCAGCCCTGGTGCTCGAACTCGGCCAGGGACGCCAGGATCTCCTGCAGCGCGGCGCCGGCGGCGGACTCCTCGGCCGCCGCGACGGCGGCCGGGTCCAGCTCGGCGGGTTCCTCCCCGGCGTCCAGCTCGGCGGAGGACTGCGGATTGCCCGGGTCCTCCGCGGCCGGCTCCTCCGACGGCACGAAGGCCTCCTGGACCTCGAGCGCCGCCTCGATCTGCTCGACCTCGGGCGCGTCGGCGGCCACGGCGGCGGCCGAGGGCAGGTCCTTGGCGCGGACCTCCTGCGGCGTCTCCAGCTCCACCACGGACCGGGCCTGCAGGCTCTCGGCCGCCGGGTCGCCGGTGGCGCCGGCGGCGCCGCAGCCGGTCATGAGCCCGGCGAGCAGCAGCCCGCCCAGCACCCGGTGCGCGGTACGGACAGTGGGACCTCGAGTGCTCGATGCGCACGACAGGTCAAGGATCATGTCAGCTCCCCCCAGATCTGAACTGACGGCGCCGATGGCCGGCGCCGCGGTGATCCGCCGCGGTCGGTGGTCGAACGACCTCCGCGGCGCCCCGGACGACCCCCCGTCCGGATTCATTGGATCGCATGGAGTCTAACCCCGGGGTTAACGATCGGGAACGCGATGCGATGTCCCCTTTTGTGACCCGTGTTTTCAGATGCAAACGCGGGTTTCTCCGCAGTAGGGTGAGGCGATCACGGAGTTCCCCGTTGCGAACGGGGAGCTCCGGACGCAGGACGGGACGGCCGGCGCTCGGGGGAGCGCGGCGTCCGGCGAACGCAGGGGGACGCAGTGGCGGGGGAGACGGCAGCATCGGCAACGGCAGGGGCACGACGGCGCCCGAGGGCGCAGCTGCCCGTGCGGCAGTTCGCGCACCTGGACGCGATGCGGGCCGCCGCGGTGATGCTCGTGGTGCTCGCCCACGCGGGGCTGGAGCTGGTCCCGGGCGGCAGCGGGGTGACGATCTTCTTCGTCATCTCCGGCTTCATCATCACGCACCTGGTGCTCAAGGAGCACCGGCGCACCGGCGGGTTCGCCATCGGCGGGTTCTACCGCCGGCGGGCGCTGAAGCTGGTGCCGCCGCTGCTGGTCGCCCTCGTGCTGCCCACCGCGCTGTACGCGTGGCTGGTGCGCCCGGTGAACCTCGGCGACGTGCTGGGCCAGGTCTTCTTCTTCTTCAACTGGCGCTACGTCGACTCGCAGGTGGACGTGCTGCCCGGCTCGATCGTGGTGTGGAGCCTGTCCATCGAGGAGCAGTTCTACGTGGCCTTCGCGCTGGTCTGGCTGCTGCTGGTGGGCACTCGCCGCCCGGCCGCCGCCCTGGCGGTGCTGGCCGGCACGGCCGCGGTCGCCTCGGCCGCGGCGCGCGTGGTGCTGCACCTGGGCGGGGCGAGCGAGGACCGGATCTACTTCGGCACCGACACCCGGCTGGAGGCCATCGCGATCGGCGTGCTGGCCGCGCTCTGGTACGCCCGGACCACGCGGGAGGGCGCCGGCGCCCCGGCGTGGTGGGGTCGGGACCGGGTGCTGGTGGCGGCTCTGCTGCTCTACCTGGGCTCGGTGCTGATCCGGGACGAGCTGTTCCGGGAGACCCTGCGCTACTCGATCCAGGCGGTCGCCGCCTGTCTGGTGGTGCTGTGGGGCCTGCACGGGCCCACCGGTGCGCTGGGGACCCGGGCGCTGGCGGTGATGCGGTGGCGGTGGATCCAGCTGCTGGGCCTGGCCAGCTACAGCATCTACCTGCTGCACCTGGGCGCCCAGCACCTGCTCACGGCGCTGGTCGGGGAGCTGCCGGGCCCGGGCGGGGTCGTGGTCCACGTGCTGGTCGGCACGGGCGCCGGCATCGCCTGCTGGTGGTTCGTGGAGGAGCCCGTGGCCCGCTGGCAGCACCGCCGCCGTACGCGTGCGGCCGCACCGCCCGCCACCGTGTCCGCGGAACAGGCCGTGAACCAGCCCGCAGGCTGAACCGGCGCGGTCCGGGCGGGCACCGGACGGCACACAGATTTCAGGCCGCGCACCCCGAGGGTGCGCGGCGGACAGTCCGACAGGGACTTCCGGCGGGGGCCGGGCGGTCCATCGGGCCGGGGCGCGAGACGTCCCGGCTGGCTACGAGGGGGAGTGAGCACCATGAGCACCAAGCAGTCCGCACCGCGCGTGGGATACGCGGCCGGGGCGTTCGACCTGTTCCACGTGGGACACCTGAACATCCTGCGCCAGGCGAAGCAGCACTGCGACCACCTGATCGCCGGGGTGGTCTCCGACGACCTGATCGAGATAACCAAGGGCCACCGCCCGGTGGTCTCCCTGCGGGAGCGGATGGAGATCGTCGAGCACATCCGCTACGTGGACCAGGTCCACGCCGAGATCCTGCTGGACAAGCTGGACACGTGGCGGGAGCTGCGCTTCGACGTGTTCTTCAAGGGCGACGACTGGCGCGGCACCCCGAAGGGGTACCGGCTCGAGCGGGAGTTCGCGGCGGTCGGGGTGGAGGTCGTGTACTTCCCGTACACGGTGCACACGTCCTCCACGAAGCTGCGCGCCGCCCTGGAGGTCCTCTCGCTGCCGGTCGCCTGACCGCTCGGCGCCGGATCGCTCGGCGCCGGATCGCTCGGCGCCGGATCGCTCAGCGCCGGGCGTCGGGGTCGGCGCCCGGACCGGGCTCGGGTCCGCGCTCGCCGGCCGCCCACGGCGGCCGGGCGGTCGTCGAGCCCCCGCGCGGGGCGGACGCCTCCGGAGCCGTTCCCGGATCCGGTGCCGCGTCCGGCCGCCGCCCCGCGGAGGCGTCAGGGTCCGGACGCGGGGGAGCGCCCGGTGGCGCACCGGCCCGCCGATCCGGCGCCCCGGTCTGCGGGTACGCGGGTCCGGCCGGGAAGGGCTGCTCGCCGCTCTGCGGGTACGCCCCGACTCCGGCCGGTGCGTAGGGGCCAGGACCGACCTGGGCGTAGGGGCCGGGGCCGGCCTGCGGATACGCGCCGGGGCCGGCGCCCGGTCCGGCGGCCCCGCCCGGCGGCGTCGCCATCGTCTGCCCGCGCCGGTGCGCCCGGCGGCGGCGCACGACGTCCCAGAGCCACACCGCCAGGGCCCCGACGCCGAACAGTGCCACGAGCAGGGCCACCACCGGGCCGAGGTAGGGCACCGCCCGCAGCAGCACGTAGATCAGCAGGCCCAGCGCCAGGGCGCCCACGCGCTTGCCGAAGCGCGCCGGGGCGGGGTCCCGGAGCAGGAGGCCGCCGCCGGTGAGGGCGACTATGACCGGGGCCAGCAGGGCGACGGCCAGGATCAGGCCGAGCACCAGCACGGCGTGGAGCACCACGCCGGTGGCCACGACCGCGGCCGCCAGCCCGCCGAGGGTCAGCAGGCCCAGCCCGATGCCCAGCAGGATCGCGACGACCAGGAGCGCCAGCGCCGCCACCGCGGTGCCGGCGATCGCGAGCACGCCCCACCCGAGGCTCAGGAGGGGACGGGTCCGCAGCACGGAGGCCGCCCCGGTCACGGTCCGCGGGATGAGCCACAGCGCCAGCAGCCCCGCCAGCAGCAGCGTGACGAACAGGCGCAGGCCGGACAGCAGCACATCCAGCGGCCCGGTAGGACCGGCCGGCTCGGCCTCGTCCACGACGACCCGCTCGTAGGAGATCTCCCCGGCGACCTCGGCGCCCGGGGCGATCGAGGCCTCGGCGCCGGAGCGGTACGAGAGGTCCCCGGCCACGCGGGCCTCGTCGGTGAGCGTCAGGCCGCCGTTCACCGACGGCACGGGCACCTGGGTGGCCGGCGCCCAGGCGGCCCCGACGTCGTCCGGGCTGCCGACGTCGGCCTGCACGTTCCCGCCGATCGCACCGGCCAGGGCCAGTCCGGCGGCGCCGGCGGTCACGTCCCCGTCGATGCTGCCCGCCAGCAGAGCCTGGTACGCGCCCAGGAGCACGTCCCCGCCGACCTCGGTGCCGGGGCGGGTCTGCAGGCTGAAGCCGGCCGCGACGAGGTCCCCGGTCACCCGCGCCTCGTCCCCGAAGGAGAGCGCCTGGCCGGCGACCCGGGCGTCGTCGCCCACCGTGCCCTCGACCACCACGGTCTGGGCCGCGGCCAGGAGGTCGCCCTCCACCGTGCCGTTGATCGTCACCCGGCCCGCGGCCACCACGAGGTCACCGCGCACCGTGCCGTCCACGACGACCTCGCCGGCGGTCGCGTACAGGTCGTCGTCGACGACCTCGCCCTCGGCCACCCGCACGGTCTCGTCGTTGCGGATCTCGGCGGCTCCGCCGGCCGGGGCGGCGAGCAGCAGCCCGGTGAGCGCGAGGGCCAGAGCGAGCGCCAGCCGCAGCAGGAGTGTGGTCGGGAAGGTGCGGGGCGGCGGTGAGAGCTCCATGCTGTCGAGTGCACGTCGGGGCTCGGGAGCGTGTCAAGGATGCGGCCGCTCGTGACGCGTCCCCGCCGTCTACCTGCAGGTAGGTCAAGAGCCGGTCACGGTTGGCGCCGTTCCGGGCCGATCCGTGCGCATCGGTCCTAGCCTGGGCCTGTCGCACGGCCGGCGTGCGGCAACTCCGACCGGGGGTGGGTCATGAAGAGACTGGGTGCAGGAGCGGTCACGGCGGCGGTGGTGCTGGCGGGTGCGGTGCCGGTGGCGACCGCGCACGACGGCGACCGGCCGCCGGGGCCGCGGGTCGTCACGGAGGGCCTGGACAACCCGCGGCAGCTGAACTGGGACCAGGAGGGGGACTCCCTGGTCGTGGCCGAGGCCGGCCGCGGCGGGGAGCAGTGCACGGAGGCCGGGTGCGTCGGCGCCACCGGGGCGGTCACCCTGGTGGAGGACCCGCACCGGTGGACGCCCACGGTCTCGACCGTGGCCGACGGGTTCTTCTCGTCGGCCGCCCCGGACGGGTCCTTCGCCGTGGGCGCCAACGGGGCGGACGCCACGGACGTGGCCGGCCAGTACCTCGTGGCCGGCTACGACCCGGACCGGCCGCCCATGCGCAACGGCGCGATGCTCGTGGCCGGCACCGAGGACGGACAGGAGTACCTCCTCCCGTACGCGGACCTGCAGGCCGCGGAGGAGCAGCTCAACCCGGACGGGGCGCAGATCGAGTCGAACCCGTACGCGGTCCTGTTCGTGGACGAGGACAGCGGGGTCTCGCCGGACGGCTACGCGCTCGTGGCCGACGCCGCCGCGAACGCGGTTTGGAAGGTCGAGCCGGACTTCTCCACCGCCACGGAGGGCGCCCCGCCCGAGTACGAGATCACCGTGTGGGCCACCTGGCCGACCACGGTCCTGCCGGACGGCACGGACGACCCGGCGGGGCCGGCCGAGTTCGTGCCCACGTCCCTGGCCACGGACGAGGACGGCAATGTCTACGTGGGCGGCCTCGGGTCGGAGCGCCCGGGAGAGGCCTCGGTCGTGCAGTTCTCCGCGGACGGGGCCGAGCTCGAACGGTGGGACGGCTTCACCGCCGTCACCGGCGTGGCGGTGGACGGCGGCCACCTGTACGTCTCGCAGCTGTTCGGCCCCACGCCGCCGCTGCCGCCAGGGGAGACCCCGGCGGAGGAGGCGCCGCCCACCCCGGGGCAGGTTCCCGGTCAGGTGGTCGTGCTGCACCGCCACCACGAGGACCCGGTGCGCTGGGCGATCGACGTCCCGCTGCCGGCCGGGCTGGCGGCCGACGGCCGCGGCAGCGTCTACGCCGCGGTGAACAGCGTGGCCCCGGCCGAGGGCATCGCGGCCGGCGCGCAGAACCCCTTCGGCGCCGTCGGCGGCGGCGCGGTCTGGG
This sequence comes from Kocuria turfanensis, assembly GCF_001580365.1. Classification (NCBI taxonomy): domain Bacteria; kingdom Bacillati; phylum Actinomycetota; class Actinomycetes; order Micrococcales; family Micrococcaceae; genus Kocuria; species Kocuria turfanensis. The sequence continues at coordinate 3,443,541 of NZ_CP014480.1, forward strand.
AGCTGGACTTCTCCGACACCTACCGGCTGGACGCCGCGGGGGAGTAGCCCGGACCCCGGCGGGACGGCACGGGAGCAGCGACGACGGCGGTGGCGCGGGCCGGTCCGGCCACCGCCGCCGGTCCGTGCGGCCGGCCCCGGCGATAGTCTGAGGACGTCACCGAGCGGACGGGGTTGCCGTGGATTCTCCCTGGTACACGATTCCTGCCGTCGCTGTCGCCGGGGCGCTGGGGGTGGACCCCGCCGTCGGGCTGTCCGGCGCACAGGTCACCGAACGGTCGGCGCGGCACGGCCCCAACGTCCTGGCGGAGGCGGCCGGCACGCCGTTCTGGCGGAAGGTGCTGCGGCTGCTCTCCGACCGGATGACGATCGTGCTGATCCTCGCGGCGATCGTCTCGGCCGTGGTCTCCCGGGAGTGGAAGACACCCGTGGTGATCCTGGTCGTGGTGGTGTTCAACACGGTGCTCAACTACGTCCAGGAGGCGCGGGCGGAGAACTCCCTGGCGGCGCTGCGGAAGATGTCGGTGGCGAGCTCCCGGGTCCGCCGTGACGGGCGGGTCCGGATGGTCGACCGGGCGGAGCTGGTGCCCGGCGACGTCGTGCTGCTCGAGGCCGGCGACGCCGTGCCCGCGGACGGGAGGGTGGTGGAGGCCTTCCAGCTGCAGCTGGCCGAGGCGGTCCTGACGGGGGAGTCCGAGCCGGTGGACAAGGATCCCGCGCCCGTCGTCGACCCGGACACGTCCCTGGGGGACCGCACCGGCATGGTGTTCATGAACACCGAGGTCACCCGGGGACGCGGCACCGTGGTGGTCACCGACACGGGCATGGGCACCCAGATGGGTGCGATCGCCCAGCAGCTGGCGGGGGCCGGGGACGCCCGCACCCCGCTGCAGCGCCGCATCGACCGGCTCGCCCGGCTGCTGACCGTCATCGCCTTCGTGGTGGTCGCCGTCGTCTTCGTGCTCGGGCTGCTGCGCGGGGAGTCCGTCGCCGGGCTGCTGCTGACGGCCGTGTCCCTGGCGGTGGCCACCATCCCGGAGGGGCTCACCGCTGTCGTCGCCTTCACCCTGGCCATGGGCGCCAACCGGCTGGCCCACCGCGGGGCGATCATCAAGCAGCTCTCCGCCGTGGAGACGCTGGGCTCCACCAGCCACATCGCCACCGACAAGACCGGCACCCTCACGCTCAACGAGATGACGGTCCGGCGCCTCCTGGTCGACAACCACTCCTTCCGCGTCACCGGTCAGGGGTACTCCACGGAGGGGCGCATCCTCAGCGCCGACGACACGTCGGCCGGCGCCTACCCGGACGCCTACGTGGCCATGGCGCTGTGCAACGACGCCGTCGTGCGCGACGGGCAGCTGGTGGGGGACCCCACCGACGGGGCCCTGGTGGTGCTGGCGGAGAAGGGCGGGCTCGACGTCGAGGGGGCCCGCCGGGCCCATCCGCGCCTGACGGAGGTGCCGTTCGACTCCAGCTACACGTTCCAGGCCACCTTCCACGAGCAGACGTTCCGTGTCGGCGACACCGCGGACGCGGACTACCGCGTCTTCGTCAAGGGCGCCCCGGGGACCGTGCTGGCACGCGCCGACTCCGTGCTCGGCGCGGACGGTCCCCGGCGGCTCACGGACGAGGACTGCGCGCGGCTGCACGCCTCCGTCGAGGAGCTGGCCGGTGAGGGCCTGCGCACCCTGATGGTCGCCGGCCGCCGCCTGGACGACGGCGTCCCCGGCGCCACCCCCCTGCCCCGGGACGGGGACGCCCTGCGGGAACTCGCCACCGGACTGACCCTGTACTGCCTCGTGGGCATCACCGACCCACCCCGCCCGGAGGCCGCCGAGGCCATCGCGGTGGCCCAGGGCGCCGGCATCGCCGTGCACATGATCACCGGTGACCACCTCCGGACCGCCTCCGCCATCGCCCGGGCCCTCGCCATCCCGGGGGAGGCCGCCTCGGGCGCGGAGCTCGACGAGCTCGACGACACCGCGCTGCGTGCCCGGGCCCCCGGCTACGGGGTGCTGGCCAGGGTCACCCCCGAGCACAAGATCCGCTTCGTCAAGGCACTGCAGGAGCGCGGCGAGGTGGTGGCGATGACCGGTGACGGCGTCAACGACGCCCCCGCCCTGAAGCAGGCCGACATCGGGGTGGCGATGGGCATCACGGGCACCGACGTGTCCAAGGGCGCGGCGCGGATGATCCTCACCGACGACAACTTCGCCACCATCGTCGCCGCCGTCCGGGAGGGGCGGGGCATCTACGACAACATCGTCAGGTTCGTCCGCTTCCAGCTGTCCACGTCCTGGGGCTTCGTGCTGCTGTTCCTCATCTGCGGAGTGCTCGGCATCGCCGGCGGCGCGCCGTTCACCGCCCTGCAGATCCTGTGGGTGAACATCATCATGGACGGTCCGCCCGCCCTGGCCCTGGGGGTGGAACCGGCCGATCCTGTCGTGATGCACCGCCCGCCCCGCCCGGCCCGCGAGCCGCTGCTGACCCGCTCCCGGGTGGAACGCATCCTGGTCGCGGCGGCGGTGATGACCGCCGGCACCCTGGCGGTGCTGCTGCTCGCGCCCGCCTGGTTCCCCGGCATCACCGCCGCGGGCACCACGACCCTGGCGTTCACCGCCTTCGTGTTCTTCCAGGTGTTCAACCTGCTCAACGTCCGCTCCGACACCCGCTCGGTGTTCAGCGCCCGCACCTTCACCAACGGAGCCATCTGGGTGGCACTGACCGCCGTGGTCGTGCTGCAGATCGCCGTGGTGCACGCCCCCGTCCTGCAGGACCTGTTCGGCACCACCGGGCTGACCGGCGCCCAGTGGCTCACCGCCGTGGCCATCGGATCGCTGATCCTGTGGCCCGAGGAGCTGCGCAAGCTGCTGGCTGCCGCACCCCGCCCGGCAGCCTCCGCACCCCCGGGGCGAGGGCCGCGCGCGAGGACGGCGACGTCCCGGTGAGCCGGCCGGGCAGGGGGCCGGTCCCAGGGCCCGGGCGCACGGGCGCCGGCCGTGCCCGGCCACGTGCCCGGGCCCGTGTCCGTGGCCGTGCCTGTGCCCGGGCTCGTGCCCGGGCTCGTGGCCGGGATCGCCGGAGCCGACGCCGGTGCCGACGCCGCGGTCCGTGCCGTTCCGGGGTCAGGCGACCGCCGCGAGGAAGCGCTCGGCGATCTCCAACCGCCGGCGGGCCCGGTCCGGCGGGCCGCCCGAGCGCCGGGCGCCGGCGACCAGGGACAGCGCCACCCCGGCGCAGCGCACCCGCAGCGCGGCGGGGTCCACCACGTCGTCGAAGCCGGCCAGCAGCCGCTCGGCGGTGGCCGGCGCGTGCCCGTAGCGGTCGCTGACCGTGGGCAGCACGGCCACGTGGGCGACCAGGCAGGCGAGGTCGTCCACCCGGTGGCCCGGTCCCACGGAGTCGACGTCGAGCAGCCCCGTCAGCGGCCCGAACCGCCCGCGCCCGGCGGGGCCCACCAGCAGGTTGGCCTCGTAGAGGTCCCCGTGCACCGGCACCGGCGGACCCGGGTCGGTGGCCCGGCGGGCGTCCTCGACCGCGGCGGCCAGCCGCTCGGCCCGCTGCCGCTCCTCGGGCAGCGCGACGGCGGCCGCGTGCCCGTAGTCCAGCACCCGGTCGGTCCAGCTGGGCCGCCGCGGCAGCTCCGCGGCCGCGGCGGGCAGGGCCTCGAGCAGCGCCAGGACGTGCTCGGGGCGCAGCGCGGCGGCGCCGTCGTCCCGCACCGCGCCCGCCAGGGGCGCCCCGGGCAGCTCGTGGAGCACCACCACCTCCTGCACCGGCTCGCCCGCCGGCGCCGGCACGGGCAGCCCGGCGTCGAGCAGCATCCGCAGCCGGCCGTGCAGGGCCGCGGCCCGGCCGCGCCGCAGCACCTTGAGGTAGCGGACCCCGGCGTCGTGGGTGGCCCGCTGCACCGCGCGGCGGGTCGGCCGGTAGGAGACCGCGGTGAGCTCGGCCGCCACGGCGGAGTCGAAGGCCGTGCGCCCCACCGCCTCCGGCGAGGTCGCCCACGGCAGGCCGGGCAGCCAGGGATCGTGCGGATGCCGCCACGCGGTCAGGGCCAGGCCCTCGTGCTCGACCAGCAGCGGGCCCCCGGCGTGCCCGACGGCCTCCCGCGGAGGGGCGGTGGTGCTCACGCAGACCACCTCGGCGACCCGCCGCCGCCCGTCCAGGGCCGCGACGTCGAAGATCGCGCTCGCGCCCACCCCGGGGCGGTGGTGGACCCGCCGCAGCGTCCACCGGTCGGCGTCCAGCCCGGCCGGGCGCAGCACCTGCTCCAGGACCGGACCCATCCGGGGGCCGGTCAGCAGCGCCACGGCCTCCCGCCCGGGGTCGGCCACCGGTCTAGGCCAGGTCCTCGGACAGCTCGAGCCAGCGCAGCTCGAGCTCCTCGATCTCGTCCTGGACCGCGGTCAGCCGGGCGGTGATCCCGGCCAGGCCGGTGTAGTCGGACTGGTCGTGGGCGGCCATCTCGGCGTGGATGGTGTCGACCTTCGCGGTGAGCTTCTCCAGCTTCCGCTCGATCGCGCTCACCTCCTTCTGCGCGCTGCGGGCCTGGGCGCCGGAGAGCTTCGGCGCGCCCTGCGCCGTCGTGCCCTTGGACCCGTTCGAGGAGGCCCCCGTGGCCGCCAGCGGGTTCGAGGCGTTCGCCGAGCCGGCGGCCGTGCCGGTGCGCGACTGGGCGGCGAGCTCCAGGTACTGCTCCACGCCGCGGGGCAGGTGCCGGAACCGGCCGTCGATCACGGCGTACTGCTGGTCGGTGACCCGCTCCAGGAGGTAGCGGTCGTGGGAGACCACCAGCAGGGTGCCCGGCCAGGTGTCGAGCAGGTCCTCCATGGCCGCGAGCATGTCGGTGTCCAGGTCGTTGGACGGCTCGTCGAGGATCAGCACGTTGGGCTCGTCCAGCAGGATCAGCAGCAGCTGCAGCCGCCGCTTCTGCCCGCCCGAGAGGTCCTTGACGGGGGTGGCCAGCTGCTCGTTGGTGAAGCCCAGCCGCTCCAGCAGCTGGCCCGGGGTCATCTCCTTGCCGTCGGTGAGGTAGGTGGTGCGCTTGGACGCGACCACGTCCGAGACCCGGTCCTCGGCCACCTCCTCCAGCTCGGACAGCTGCTGGGTCAGCGTGGCGATCCGCACGGTCTTCCCGCGCTTGACCCGCCCGCTCGTGGGCTGCACGTCCCCGGTGACCAGGCCCAGCAGCGTGGACTTGCCCGCGCCGTTGACGCCCAGGATGCCGGTGCGCTCGCCGGGGGCGATCAGCCAGGTGACGTCCCGGAGCACCTCGCGCGGGCCGTCGTCCTCGGTGGGGTAGGAGACGGAGACCTTCTCCAGGTCCACCACGTCCTTGCCCAGCCGGGAGACGGCCAGCTGGGACAGGGCCACGGTGTCGCGCGGCGGCGGGACGTCGTTGATGAGCTGGTTGGCGGCCTCGATGCGGAACTTGGGCTTCGCGGTGCGCGCGGGGGCGCCGCGGCGCAGCCAGGCGAGCTCCTTCTTCATGAGGTTCTGCCGCTTGGCCTCTACGGTGGCGGCCTGCCGGTCCCGCTCCACCCGCTGGAGGACGTAGGCCGCGTAGCCGCCCTCGAAGGGCTCGACCATCCGGTCGTGCACCTCCCAGGTGTCGGTGCACACGGCGTCCAGGAACCAGCGGTCGTGGGTGACCACGGCCATGCCGCCCTGGTTCCTGGGCCAGCGGTTGTTGAGGTGGCGGGCCAGCCAGGTGATGCCGTCCACGTCCAGGTGGTTGGTGGGCTCGTCCAGGAAGATCACGTCCCAGTCCCCGGCCAGCAGCGCCGCGAGCGCCACGCGGCGCTTCTGCCCGCCGGAGAGCTCCCCGATCCGGGCGTCCCAGTCCAGGTCCTTGACCAGGCCGGCGATCACGTCCCGGACCTTCGCGTCCCCGGCCCACTCGTGCTCCTCGCGGTCCCCGACGACGGCGTGCCCCACGGTCAGCTCCGGGTCCAGCACGTCGGCCTGGTCGAGCATGCCCACCCGCACCCCGGAGCGCACGGTGACGCGGCCCCCGTCCGGCTTCAGCCGCCCGGCGAGCAGCTTCATCAGCGTGGACTTGCCGTCGCCGTTGCGGCCCACGATGCCGATCCGGTCGCCCTCGTCGATGCCGAGGCTGACGGAGTCGAAGACCGTCTTGGTGGGGAATTCGAGGTGCAGGTTCTCGCCGCCGAGTAGATGTGCCACCCGTCAAGGGTACTCGCGCGCCCCACCCGCTCGGCCGGTCCCCCTTTTCCTGCGGCGCCTTCTTCCGCCGAGTCCCCCATGTGCTCGCAGTTCCCCCCGATGGATCGGGGGGAACTGCGAGCACATGGGGGACTCGGCGCAGAGATGGGGGACTCGGCGCAGAGACGGGGGACTCGGCGGAGGGGCAGGGGAAGGGGAGGGAGCGTCCGGGGTGGTGCCGAAGTGCGGACAGGGAGCTTTCAGCCACGGCACAAGCACGGGTGAGAGCATGGAGGCATGGAGCAGCAGAACCCGACGGAGCGACCCACCGCGACCACCGTCCACCCGATCGGCACCCGCCTGGACGGGGTCACGGACCTGGAGGTCGCCGTGCGCACGGTCCGGGAGCACCCCGGGCCGGTGGAGATCCCCGCCGGACCCGGTCAGCTGGCCGGGCGCCACCTCGGGTCGGTGCCCCAGCGGCAGGTCGGCGAGGCGCTGCGCGGGGCCGGCGCCGCCCCCCTGATCCTGCGGGCGGACATCTCCATCGACGAGGACATCCCGGACGAGGGCGTCATCGCGGTCCTCGACGACCACCTGTCCCTGGCCGCCGGCGTGGGCGCCGAGTACCTCGTGGTGCCCCGGGCCGGGGTCGGCGGGCGCGGGCGCAGCGAGGACCGGATCTTCTCCATGCTGGCGGCGCTCGCGGAGGCGGCCTCGGCCCACCAGGTGCACCTGCTGCTGGAGACCGAGGGTGCCACCGTGGACGAGGTGGAGCTGATCCAGTTCCTGGAGCGCGCCCGCAAGGAGGGCACGCTGGACGTGGACCCGCACTACCTGGCCTCCGTGGCCTGGAACGTCGCCGCCTCCACCGCCGCGGGGGAGGGCCCGGCCGCCGCGTTCGAGCGGATGCGGCCGCTGCTGGACCTCGCCCCGCTGATCGTGTGCGGGGTGGACGAGGACACGGTGGAGGACCTCTTCGCCGCCGTGCCGGAGCTGCGCGGGGCCGCCGCGGCGGCCCGGATCCTGGTCATCCTGGGGCGCCCGGGACCGGCCGGCGCCTGAGCGCCTGGTGGTAGGGTGACTCCCTGTGCACGGTGTGCACCACTGCCGTTCCACGGCGGTGCTCCGCCTTGGTGTAATCGGCAGCACCCCGGCCTTTGGAGCCGCGGAGTCTAGGTTCGAGTCCTAGAGGCGGAACGTCCGCATCCCGCCCGACAGCCTGCTAGACGGAACCGAGACGGACCCGGTGATCCCACCGGAGCCTCTCGACGATCGACGACCGAGGAGCTGCATCCCGCTGTGAGCACCCCCCAGACTCCCGCCACCGCGCCCGGGACGGCCGGCGGCCCCGCCGCCGTCATCGTCCTCGCCGCCGGCAAGGGCACCCGGATGAAGTCCAAGACCCCCAAGATCCTGCACCGGATCGGGGGTCGTTCCATGGTGGGGCACAGCCTGGTGGCCGCCCGCAGCCTGCACCCCCGGCGGCTGGCCGCGGTGGTGCGCTTCGAGCGGGACCTGGTGGCCCCGCACGTGCTCGAGCAGGACCCCGCGGCGCTGATCGTGGACCAGGACGAGGTGCCCGGCACGGGCCGGGCGGTCCAGGTGGCGGTGGAGGCGCTCGACGCCCAGGAGCGGCTGGCCGGGACCGTGGTGGTCACCTACGGCGACGTCCCCCTGCTGACCCCGGAGGTGCTGCAGAAGCTGGTCGCCCACCACGAGGAGCGCGGCAACGCGGTCACGGTGCTGACCGCCGACCACGAGCAGCCCGGCGGCTACGGCCGGGTCCTGCGCGACGCCGACGGCTCGTTCCGTGAGATCAAGGAGGCCAAGGACGCCACCGAGGCCGAGCTCGCGGTCACCGAGATCAACTCCGGCATCTTCGCCTTCGACGCCGACGCCCTGCGCGAGGCCCTGGCGCAGGTGACCTCCGACAACGCCCAGGGCGAGATGTACCTCACCGACGTCCCGCTGCTGGCCCGGCGGGCCGGCCGCGCCGTGGACGCGCTGAAGATCGAGGACCGCTGGGAGGTGGAGGGCGCCAACGACCGCGTGCAGCTGGCCCAGCTCGGCGCCCACCTCAACCGCCGGGTGCTCGAGGCGCACATGCGCAACGGGGTGACCATCGTGGACCCCGCCACCACCTGGATCGACGTGCAGGTGCGCATCGGCGCGGACGTCACGGTCCTGCCGGGCACGCAGCTGCACGGCGGCACCCGGGTGGCCCAGGACGCCGTCGTCGGCCCGGACACCACCCTCACGGACGTGGAGGTCGGCCCCGGCGCGCACGTGGTGCGCACGCACGGCTCCGGCTCGGTGATCGGCGCCGGCGCCTCCGTGGGGCCGTTCGCCTACCTGCGCCCCGGCACGGTCCTGGGCGCGGACGGCAAGATCGGCACGTTCGTGGAGACCAAGAACTCCCGGATCGGCACCGGCTCGAAGATCCCGCACCTGTCCTACGTGGGGGACGCCACCATCGGCGAGCACTCCAACATCGGGGCGGCCTCCGTGTTCGTCAATTACGACGGCGTGCGCAAGCACCGCACCGTGATCGGCGACCACGTCCGGATGGGCTCCGACAACATGTACGTCGCTCCCGTCACCGTCGGGGACGGCGCCTACTCCGGGGCCGGCACCACGATCCGCAAGGACGTGCCGGCCGGGGCGCTGGCGCTCACCGAGGGCGCGCAGCGGATCGTCGAGAACTGGGTCGTGGAGCACCGCCAGGGGACGGCGGCGGCCGAGGCCGCGCTGCGCGCCCAGGCCGACGGCGCCGCGACGGCCGGGGACGTCCCGGGGCAGAGCACGACCGGGCACACCACCGCCGGGCACACCACCGAGGAAAGCGAGCAAGAATGACGACCGCCATCACCAACGCAGGTGCGAAGCAGCTGGTCCTGGTCTCCGGCCGGGCGCACCCGCAGCTCGCGGAGCGCATCGCGGCGGAGCTCGGCACCGAGCTGATCCCCACGGCCGCCTACGACTTCGCCAACGGTGAGACCTACGTGCGCTTCGGGGAGTCGGTGCGGGGCACGGACGCCTTCCTCATCCAGTCCCACCCGGCGCCGATCAACCAGTGGATCATGGAGCAGCTGCTGATGATCGACTCGCTGAAGCGGGCCTCGGCCCGGTCGATCACCGTGGTCTCCCCGTTCTACCCCTACGCCCGGCAGGACAAGAAGCACCGCGGCCGCGAGCCCATCTCGGCCCGCCTGATCTCGGACCTGTACAAGACGGCCGGCGCGGACCGGCTGATGTCCGTGGACCTGCACACCGCGCAGATCCAGGGCTTCTTCGACGGCCCGGTCGACCACCTGATGGCCATCCCGCTGCTGGCGGCCCACGTGCGCTCCGTCGTCGACGTCGAGAACGTCACCGTGGTCTCCCCGGACACGGGCCGCGTGCGCGTGGCCGAGCAGTGGACGGAGCTGCTGGGCGGCTGCCCGCTGGCGTTCGTGCACAAGACCCGGGACATCACGGTCCCGAACCAGGCGGTGTCCAAGGAGGTCGTGGGGCAGATCGAGGGCCGCACCTGCGTGCTGATCGACGACATGATCGACACCGGCGGGACGATCACCGGCGCGGTGAAGGTGCTGCGCGAGAAGGGCGCCAAGGACGTCATCATCGCCGCCACCCACGCCGTGTTCTCCGACCCGGCGGTGGAGCGGCTGTCCTCCTGCGGCGCGCTCGAGGTCGTGGTCACGGACACCCTCCCGGTGCCCCCGGAGCACCAGTTCGAGAACCTCACGGTCCTGTCCATCGCCCCGCTCATCGCCCGGGCCATCCAGGAGGTCTTCGAGGACGGCTCGGTGACGAGCCTGTTCAACGGCCGCTCCTGACCGATTCCCCGGTCCGACGACGCCGCAGCCCCTCGCCTTCCGGTGAGGGGCTGCGGCGTCGCTGGGACCGCCGTGCCGCAGAGGACGTCCCGCACCCCATGAACCGCTCCCACCGCCGCTTCCTGCCGTTCCTGGCGCTGGGCTCCGTGGCGGCCGCCGCGCTCACCGGCTGCGGCCAGGACCTGAACCAGCCCTGGGCCGGGCCCTACGTCAACGTCACCGCCTACCCCTACTTCGACTTCGGCGCCGCGGCCGCCGGGCAGTCGCACACCGTGCTGGGCTTCGTGGTGGCCGACCCGGAGGAGCCCTGCACGCCCTCCTGGGGCGGCTACTACGGCCTGGAGGAGGCGGGGACGACGCTGCGGATGGAGGAGCAGATCGCCGCGCTGCGCGAGGCCGGCGGTGACGTGGTGGTCTCCTTCGGCGGCGCCGCCCGCGACGAGCTGGCCACCGCCTGCGCCGACCCGGACGCCCTGCTGGGCGCCTACCGGCAGGTGCTCGACCGGTACGCGGTCCCGGTCGCCGACTTCGACGTGGAGCTGAACGACCTCGAGGATCCGGCGGCGAACCAGCGCCGGGCCGAGGCCGTGGCCCGGCTGCAGGAGGAGCGCTCCGCGGAGGCCCCGCTGGAGGTGTGGGTGACCCTGCCGGTCTCGCCGGCGGGTCTGTCCGAGGACGGTGAGAACCTCGTGGCCCAGATGCTCGCCGCCGGGGTGGACCTGGCGGGGGTCAACGTCATGACCATGAACTACAGCGAGAGCCGGTCTTCCGGGCAGTCCATGGTGGACGCCTCGGAGGAGGCCGCCCGGGCGGCCCACGGGCAGGTGCGGGAGCTGTGGGCCGCGGCGGGCCAGGAGCTGTCCGAGGAGCAGGCCTGGAACCGGCTCGGGCTGACCCCGATGATCGGGGTGAACGACGTCCCCGGGGAGGTGGTGGACCTGGAGGCCGCAGCACAGCTCAACGAGTTCGCCCGCGAGCAGGGCGTCGGGCGGATGTCCTTCTGGTCGCTGAACCGGGACCGGACCTGCACGGCCGAGCACGGCGACCCGGCCGAGGCCAACGACTTCTGCAGCGGCCTGGAGCAGGAGGCCGGCGAGTTCACCCGGGTCCTGGGCCGGGGCTTCGGGGACTGAGCGCCTCCGGCCGTGCCGCTTCCCGGGCGGCGCGCGGATACAGCCAGGAGCGGCCGGAGAAGCTCGGCGCGCCCGGTGGGCGGACCGGTGCCGGCGCGCCCGCAGCGGTGCGGACCGGCGCCGGCGCGCCCGCAGCGGTGCGGACCGGCGCCGGGCGGACCGGCCACAGCCGGGGGCGGCGTCCCGCGGCGAGGTCCTCCGCCCAGCCCACGGCGAGCACCACGGCGGCCAGCAGCGGCCAGACCAGCACGAAGGACAGCCACGGGCTCTCCAGCAGTCCGGGCACGGCCGTGGCGAGCAGATCACTGTTCCAGAGCACGTCGATCAGGACCACGGTGGCGACCAGCAGCAGGTTGTGCCACAGGTAGACGGTCATCGCCCGCGCGTTGAGCAGGCTCACGATCCCGTCCAGGAACCGCAGCGGCCGGGGCAGCTGCTCCCAGCTGGGGGAGACCCGCAGCAGCACGGCGCAGAAGCCGAAGGACCACAGGGCCTGGGCGAACGGGATCTCGTTGAGGTCCCACCCGGACTCGCCGAGGTGCCCGGCGGCCCACCACAGACCCACGCCCATCACGGCGGGACCGGCCGCGAGGACCAGCCCGAGGGGGATCCGGCGCAGCAGCCCGCTCTGGTGGGCGAAGCCGAGGATCCAGCAGGAGCCGTAGGTCACGGCGTCCGTCACCGGGGCCTCGGCCCAGGAGGGCAGCGGTACCGCCCCGAGGGCCAGCAGCCCGCTCAGGATCAGCGGGGTGAGGAGCACCGGCCAGGGCCGGGCGCGGAAGGCCCGCAGCAGCACGGGGGAGAGGAGCATGAACCAGAAGTAGGTCCGCACGTACCACAGGATCTCCCCGGCCTGGACCGGCCAGGTGGGATCCACCGCCCCGGTCCCGGCGATCTCCGGGAAGACCGGGTCGCCGACCGGCAGGAACCACAGCAGCACCCGTCCCCAGGAGCCGTCCGCTGCGGGGGACCAGCCCTGGCCCACGAGCAGGACCAGCACCGTGGCGGCGTAGACCCACAGCGGGATCAGCACCCGGCGGGCGCGGGAGCGGAGCACGCCGGCCGCCGGCCGGCGCAGGGAGCGCGCCATGAGGGCACCGGCCAGCGCGAACATCACGCCCATCGCGGGGAACAGCAGGCTGAAGACGGCGCCCGCGAACGTGTGGTACGCCACCACGCGGACCAGCGCGATCGACCGCAGCAGGTCCAGGTACCGGTCCCGGCCCGGCTCAGACCCGCTCATCGCGCCGGCCCTCCTGCCAGGGAACCGACGGCTCGGCGGGCTCCGCCGCGGGAGCCAGGTCGAGGACGGTGTTGGTGCGCTCGGGCTTGTACCAGCCGATCATCCGGCCCTTGAGGGCCTGCAGCACGGAGGCGTAGAGCAGGTAGGCGCGCAGCGGTTCGTAGATGACCCGGTAGACCGGGACGATGAGCAGGTGCGCCCAGGACTCGCCGACCATGCGGATGGCGAGCACACAGATGACCGCGTGGATGGCCAGCACGAACGCGGCGAAGGCGGCCAGCGGGACCCAGGTGCCGGCAGCCAGGTTGAGCACGGCCATCAGCACGGTCAGCGGCAGGAAGACCAGCGGCACCAGGGTGGCCAGGGCGGTGTAGGGCAGCGCCACCATCCCCAGGAACCCGTACTTCGGGCGGAGGAGCATCCCGGCGTGCTTCCACAGGGCCTGGAGGTTGCCGTAGGTCCAGCGCAGGCGCTGCTTGGCCAGCCCGCGCACGGTCATCGGGGCCTCGGTCCAGGCCACGGCCTCGTTCTCCTGGACGATCGCCCAGCCGTGCTGCTGCAGGGTCATGGTCAGGTCCGCGTCCTCGGCCAGGGTGTCGTGGGAGTAGCCGCCGGCGGCCTGCAGGGCCTCCTTGCGCCAGGCCGCGCAGGCGCCGGGGACGATGGAGATCGCCCCGACCACGGACTCGGCCATGCGGGTCACGCAGATCCCGGAGATGTACTCCAGGGACTGCCACATGGTGAGGATCCCGGCGCGGTTGCCGACCTTCACGTGCCCCGCCACGGCCCCGACCGGGCGGCCCCGGTGCGGTGTGGTGAAGTGGCGGGCGAACATCCGCACGGTCTGGGGCTCGAAGAGGGTGTCCCCGTCGAGGGTCACCACGATCTCACCGGTCGCGGCCATGATGCCGTGGTTGGAGGCCACGGACTTCCCGGCGTTGGGCTGGCTGATCACCCGCAGCGCCGGCCACTGCGCGGCGGCCTCCTCCAGGACGGCCAGGGTGCGGTCGGTGGAGCCGTCGTCGACGGCGATGACCTCCAGGTGCGGGTAGTCACTGGCCCGCAGCGCGGCCAGGGTGCGGGCCACGACCGGTTCCTCGTTGAACACCGGCAGGATCACCGAGACCAGCGGCAGCTCCTCCTCGGGGACCGCCGGCCACACCCGGCGCCGCTGCCGGCGGTGGCCGATCAGCGCCAGCACCACGTACAGGGCCGACATCAGGGTCAGGGAGGAGACCCCGAACCAGAACAGCCAGGTCATCACGACCTCCGGGGCCACGGTCAGTCCGGCCACGGCCAGGGCGGTCGCGTCGTCGGCCAGCACCGCGTCCGTGGACACCGGCTGATAGTCCTCCGGCAGGACCGGAGCCAGGGTCGAGAAGGTGTAGCCCTCGGCCTTGGCCTCGGCGATGAGCTCCTTCAGGGCGGTCACCGTGGCGGTGCGGTCCCCACCCCCGTCGTGCATCAGCACGATGTGGCCCTGGCCGTCGAGCTCGGGCAGTCGCACGGTCTCTCCGGGCACGGCCGCCCAGTCGAGGGTGTCGTAGTCGAAGTCCACGTGCAGGTAGCCCAGCTGCTGGGCCTCGAGGATGGGCAGGGGCTTGTTGTCGGGGTCCCCGGTGGGCAGGCGGAACAGATGTGTGGCGTAGTCGCCGATCGAGCGCATCGCGCGGTCGGTGCCGATGAGCTCCTCGCGGCTGCGCAGGTCGTCGTCCCACACGGTGGTGTGCGTCATGGTGTGGTTGCCCACCATGTGCCCCTCGCGGAGCATCCGGCGGAACAGCTCGGGCTGGGCGACGACGTTCGTGCCGATGTTGAAGAACGTGGCCGGCACCCCTTCCGCCGAGAGCACGTCGAGGATCTCGGGGGTGAAGGTCGCGTCCGGGCCGTCGTCGAAGGTGATCATCAGCTGTTTCTCCGGCAGTGTGCCGAAGCGCTCCATGACGTAGGGGCTGTCCCCGACGACCTCGACCTCCTCCGCGGTGAGCGTCCGCAGGGTCTCGTCGGTGAACGGGTCCGTCAGCACGGTCCCGCCGTGGCGGTGGCCCACCAGGGCGATCCTGCTGAACGGGTTGGCGGAGTCGCCCAGCAGCGGGATGTTCTCCGGGTCCCCGGTCGCCAGCAGCTCCCGGGCGTAGTCGTTCTCCTGGTTCTCGGGCCGTTCCCAGGTCTGGGCCAGGGCCTGCGGCACGAGCCAGGACGCCGACCCCGCGACCAGGACCAGCAGCAGGATGACGGTGGCGAGGATCCGGTACCAGCGCTTGCCGCCGGGGTCGAAGAAGACCGGGGGCGCCACGGTGCTGCCGGTCCGTTCGGCGCCTCGGCGGCGCGGTGATCGTCGGTCGTCGAAGCTCTTGGACACGGCACGCTCGTTCCCCCCGGATGGCGGTCCGCCCCCTCGACGGACCGGCCGGCGCATCCCCCCGGACGGGCCGACCGGCTCAGCCTGCCAAGCCGCACCCCGGCCGTCACAACTGCGAACACACCCGCACAGGCGTCAAAGAACATCGCTCCGCATGGGAGTGCGGGTGCAAATCCCCGACAGGGCGGGAGGCGTGATTACGAGTTGGTAGTTAATTTTTGGGAACGTGGCCGGAACGGGGGACGAGTCCGCGGTGATCCGTCCCCCGTTGTGCCGACGCCCGACGATGAACGCTCACAGGTTTGCAGGGGAGAACACAGTCAAACTTCGTCACGAACGTGAAGTGCACCACGGTCTGACCAGGGTCCTTGCCTCTCGGCTCGTCCCGGGAGCGCCCGACACGGGCGGGGCGGAGACCGCGGCCGCTCGGGGGACACCGGGGGACACCGGGCGGGCACGGGGCCACCACCGGAGGGCTGACCGGGATGCCGCGGGGGCGTGGCCGGGACAGCAGAACGCCCGGCCGGGGAGTCCGGCCGGGCGTTCTGCGAGGGGTGCCCCGGTGGGCGAGGAGTCAGCGGGTGACCCAGTTGCGCTTGGTGACCGAGGACCAGTGGATGGTGTAGCCGTTGGAGAACCGCTGGCGGACCTCCGTGCCGTAGCGGTACTCGTCGGTGACCGGGTAGCCGTAGCCGCGCTCGGAGCCGGCGGCCTTCCACCGCTGGCCGATCGCCCCGCTCTCCTTGACGACCTTCGCGCCGGTCCGGGGGCTCCAGAGCACCTTGTGCACTGCGGCGCCCTGGCGGAACACCTGGTAGGCGCCGCCGCCGGTGAGCCCGGTGATCTCGCGGGTGGTGGGGTAGCCCAGGCCGTTCTCCCAGCGGTGGGCGGCGAACTTGCGCCCGATCGCGCCGTTGACGTTCACCGGCCAGGCCCCGGTGGCGGAGCTCCAGTAGAAGGTCTGGCCCTTGGCGAAGCCCTGCAGCACGCCGCCGCCCACCAGGCCGCCGCGCTCGGGGCCGGTGGGGGTGCCGAACACGGCGGACCCGCCCAGGGCGTAGTACTGGCGCCCGATCGCGCCCTTCACGGAGTAGCCGGCGGAGGTGATCGGCGCCGTGCTGGGCGCGGGGGCCGGCGCGGGCGCCGGGGCCGTGCCCACGGAGGTGCGGGTGTCGGCCGGGGCCTGTCCGGCGGCGTAGCCGTAGGAGGTCACGGTGCCCACGAGCTTCCAGCCCTGCTTGTTGCCGGCCAGGGACCCGTCCACGTAGGTGAGGCCGATGCCGATGACCGACATGTCCGGGTCGGTGAGCACCTTGTTGTGGGCGGTGGAGCCCTTCCACCAGGTCATGAGGTCGGCCACGGAGCGCTGCCAGGAGACCGCGTGGATCTCTCCGGCGGCGTTCCAGGTGCCGGCCCGCGGATCCTTGAGGAAGGTGTCCGTGTGGTTGATGACCTCCTGGCGGGTCAGCCGGTCGGACTCGCCCTGGGCGATCCCGGAGACCGTGGCCGAGTACTTCACCGGGGCCAGGCCCTTGGCCTTGCGGTGGGCGTTGATCAGCTCCAGCAGCTTCTGGGCGTCGGCCGTCCGGGTGCTCGCCGGGACCTGGACGATGTCCGAGCTCGCCGCGGTGGCGGGGGCCGCCACCAGGATCCCGCTGGCGGGGACCGTCAGGGCGAGGGTGGCCGCGGTGAGGGCCAGCCGGCCGGGCGTGCGGGGGCGGGTGGGGGCGCGGTGCTTGGCGTGCTTCATCGGGTCACCCAGATTCTCTTCGTCACGGTGGAGTAGTGCACCGTGAAGTTCTTGGAGAACTTCTGGCGGATCTCGGTGCCGTACTTGTACTCGTCGGTGGTCGGATAGCCGTAGCCGCGCTCGGCGCCGGCGGCGAGCCACTCGCGGCCGATCGCGCTGTTCTCCTTGAGCCAGTGGCTGCCGGAGGTGGGGCTCCACAGGATCCGGTAGACCGCGCTGCCGTTGCGGAACACCTGGTGGGCGCCGCCGTTGACCAGCCCGCCGACCTCGTCGCCGACCGGGTAGCCGAAGCCGCGCTCGTAGCCGCCGCGCTTCCAGACCCCGCCGATCCCGGTGTTCTCCCGGACCAGGTGGGTGCCGGTGGCCGAGCTCCACAGGAGCCGGTTCACGGCCGTGCCCTGGCGGAACGTCTGGTAGGCCCCGCCGCCGGTGAGCCCGGTGATCTCCCGGTTCGTGGGGTAGCCGTAGCCGTTCTCCCAGCGGCCGGCGGCGAACGTGCGGCCGATGGCCCCGTTGAAGTTCACCGGCCAGGCCCCGGTGGAGGAGGTCCAGTAGAAGGTGTGCTTCTTCGAGAAGCCCTGCAGCACGCCGCCGTTGACCAGGCCGCCGCGCTCGTTGCCGGTGGGGGTGCCGAAGACGGCGGACCCGCCCAGGGCCTGGTACTGGCGCCCGATCGCGCCCTTCACGGTGTACCCGGCCGGCTGGACCTCGGTGACGGTCCCGGCTGGGGCGCGGCCGCCGAGCGGCTTGTAGTAGCGGTTGGCCACGAGGTCCCGCAGCTGGGTCGCGGACCCGCGGTAGACGTTGGCGTCGATCTCCTCGGCGAAGCCGGCGTCGGTCCACTGCCAGAAGTCGTAGGTGGACCAGGCGCTGGGCACGATCGGGGCGGTGGTCTCGTAGGCGGCGATGTGCATGGGGTGGTCGTTGAAGGCGCTGGTGTTGCCCGTGCAGTCCCGCCACCAGTAGTAGTTCGTGTAGATCGCCGGCAGCCGGCCGGTGCGGGCCTTGTACCGGTTGGAGAAGTCGCGGATCCAGCCGACCATCTCGGACTGCGAGAAGCCGTAGCAGGCGTTGCCGTACAGCGAGGGGTACGGGTTGTTCTCGATGTCCAGCAGGCCCGGCAGGGTCCGCCCGTCGGCGGACCAGCCGCCGCCGTTGTTGATGAAGTAGTCGGCCTGCTTAGCCCCGGAGGAGTCCCGGGTGGGGATCGCGAAGTGGTAGCCGCCGCGGTGCATCCCGACGGCGCCGGCGCCGGCGTACTGCTGCTTGAAGAGTCCGTTGGTGATGCTGTCCCCCTCGGAGGACTTCACGTAGGCGAAGCGGGAGCCCTGGTTCCACAGGCTCGTCCAGTTCAGGGAGGTCTGCCAGTTGGAGACGTCCGTGCCCTTGATCCCGGACGGCGTCCAGGACGCGGCGCCGCCCAGCGGGTCGGCCGACGCAGCCCCGGCGACGGCCTCCTCACCGGAGGCAGCGGACGTGCCGGACGTGCCGGAGGGCTCCGAGCCACCGGAGCCGCCCTCGAGCTCCGCGGCGGTGCGGGCTGAGTTCGCGGCCAGCTGCTCGAAGTGCGTCGGGGACTTGGCCCACTGGCCCATCACGGCGCCGCCGGAGAGGCTGCCCGCGGTGGGCCGGGTGCCGGCGAGCGCCGGGTCGGGGAGGACGCTCTCCCCGGTGGTCCCGTCCACCAGGGTCGAGACGATCTCGCCGTCGGACTCCACGACCTTGGAGACCAGGTTGCCCTGCTGCTCGGCCGAGAGGGTGGTGGGGGCGGCGTCTTCCGTGGCCGCCGTGGGTGTCAGTGTGGTGATGGCCAGCACCGCTGCCGTGAGGGCAGCGGGCAGCGTCAGTCGGGGGGGTGCTTTCACGCTGGGACGCCTAACTCGCATGGATCGTTTGGGGGAACGACTCGTGCAAGGCCATGGGGATGGGGGGAAGATCCTCTGGAGCCACGACGAGTATAAAGGCGCGTTTACATAAATAATCAATAACGGTGCGCCGTGTTACACGGATTCCGCCGAGTGCGCGTCGCAGCGTTGCGCCTGGTGCCGCCGGATACGATGAACCGGACTCGACCCCCGGAGGAGAACCATGCCCCCCACGCGCATCCTGACGGTCTGCACGGGCAACGTCTGCCGCTCGCCCATGGCGGCGGTGGAGCTCGACCACGGTCTCAACGCCGTCTCCCCGGGCGGCTTCGCGGTGACCAGCGCCGGGATGCACGCGCTGGTGGACCAGGGCTTCGAGGAGCGGGTGGGCCGGCTGGCCCACGACCGCGGCCTGGAGGCCGCCGCCGCCCACCGGGCCCGGCAGGTCACCCCGGAGATCCTGCGGGACGTGGACCTGGTCCTGGTCATGGCCCGGGAGCACACCCAGCCGGTGCTCCAGCAGGCGCCGCGGCTGCTCAAGAAGGTCTTCACCCTCCGGGAGTTCGCCCGGATCCTGCTGTACCTCTCCACCGACCCGGAGCTCGACGCCGCCGTCCCGGCCGACCGCGCGGAGCGCTGGGCGTGGCTGGTGCAGCAGGCGCCGCGGCTGCGCCAGCGCGTGCCGGTGCGCCACCCCGAGCGCAACGACGTGATCGACCCCTACCGCCAGGAGGACGCGGTGCTCCAGCAGATGGCGGAGGAGCTGTTCGAGGCCACCGACGCCGTGATCGCGTGGGAGCGGCGCTACGCGCAGCGCCGGGCGGCGAGCGGCACCGCGAGCAGCGCCGCCGGCTGAGCCGCGGCGGCCCGGTTCACATCAGGGCGGAGACCAGCCGGCACACGTTGTCGAGGTAGCGGTGGTGCCAGGGCTGGCCCCGCCACTCCTCCAGGGTCAGCTCCCGGCTGATCGCCCGGTAGTGCGCGGCGTTGGCCTGCAGCTCGGCCACCAGGTCCCCGCCGAAGGCCAGCAGCATCACCTCGTAGTCCAGGGCGAAGGACCGGAAGTCCATGTTCGAGGACCCGATCATGGCCACGGTGTCGTCGACGGTCAGGTACTTGGCGTGCAGCACCGCCGGGGCGGGGTAGAGGTGGATGTGCACCCCGGCCTCCGGCAGGGCGCGGGAGTAGAGGATCAGCAGCAGCCACGCCGAGGAGGAGGAGGGGCGGCGGTTCTCCGGCACCGTGCCGACGGCCACCAGCTTGAGCCCGTACTCCAGGAGCACCAGGGCCACGGCCACCAGCTGAGCCCACCCCATGGAACGCGCCTTCCCCGCAACGCGCGGTGCGCTGCTGCTCTCATGCAGTCTCGCGCGCCCCGACCCGGTGCACCAGCGGGCCGACCGGGAAGACGTGCTGCTCCAGGACGGTGGCCTGCTCGATCTCGAACTGCCCGGCGCTGAGCAGGCCGCGCCCGCGCAGCTCGGCCAGCAGGGCCAGCCGCTGGGCCTGCTGCGGGCCCACCGGCCGGGCGGAGGCGCCCTCACCCCACCGGAGGGCCGGCGGACCCGGGGACCGGGGCGGCCGGCGGGCCAGGTAAACCAGGGCCCCCACCAGCGGCACCAGCACGACCAGCGCCCAGGCCGCCGCCCGCACGCCGCGCAGGTCCTCCCGCCCGTGGATGTCGGTGAGGGCGAGGCCCCACAGCAGACAGACCGGGGTGGCGGCCACCACCCACCCGAAGACGCTCCAGACATCCATGCGCATCCCGTCCTTCCGCGCTACCCCGCCGGGTCGGCGGGGCCACCGACAGGTTCTCGTGGGCCCGGACCCCGGGGCCTCACCCCGGCGGGGTGAAACCGGCACCGCGACGGCCCGGCCGCGCGTTCGAGGACACGGCCGGGGCCCCGGCGAACTGTGACGACGCCTCAGGTGCGGCGGTGCCGCCGGAGTGGTTAGGTGTGTCCCACGACGACGCACGCGCGACGCCGGCGGCGGGACGGACACGACCGGTGCCGCCCGGCGCGACGGCCGGCAACCCGGGAGGAGCGCAGTGGAACGGAGCTACTACCAGCGCGGACGGCTGAGGACCGTGGAGCAGATCGAGGACATCGCCCCCGTGCAGTCCTCGGGCGCGGGAGTCCGGTGGGAGGCCTTGGGGCCGGAGGTCGACGACGCCGCCCTCGGGATGCCGGCGGATTCCCTCGAGGCGTTCCACCGGGCCGGCTGGGTGTTCGTGCGTCCCACCGACAGCACGGCCCGTCTCGTCGCGCAGCCGCGGGCGGACGGGACGGTGCCGTCGGCCGGGATCCTGGTCCGGCGCCAGGACGGCCGCTACGGGATCGTCACGCGCCGCCTGGTGGTGCAGCTGCAGCAGGAGCTCCCCGAGGAGGACGCCGCCGCCGTCCTGGCGGAGCTGGACCTGGACGAGGTCGGACGGCTGCGCTTCGCCCCGAACCTCTTCGAGGTGGACGCCACGGCCTATCCGGACGCCCTCGACGCCTCCGTGGCCCTGCACGACGACCCCCGGGTCAGCCTCGCCGAGCCCAGCTTCCAGGAGCACATCCCCGGGCGGGCCGCGCCGGCCGACCCCCGCTACCGGGAGCAGTGGCAGTGGTCGAACACCGGCCAGACCGGGGGCACGCCCGGCGCGGACGTCGCCGCCGAGGCCTCCTGGGAGCGCACCCGCGGGGCCGGCGTGCGGGTGGCCGTGATCGACAACGGCTTCCTGGCCACGCACGAGGACCTGCGCGACGGGGTGCTGGGCACGTCCGGGTACTTCACCGCCCCCGGCCCGGAGCCCGGCGGGAGGCCGCGGTTCGTGCCCGGCACGGCCGGCATGCCGTCCGGCGACCACGGGACGTTCTGCGCCGGGATGGTCGGCGCCCGGCAGGGCAACGACCGGGGCGGTTCCGGGGCCGCCCCCGAGTGCGGGCTGGTGCTGCTGGCGTGCCTGCCCGACCAGGTCGGTGACCAGACGACCCTGGCGCGGGCGGTGGCCTGCGCCGCCGATCCGTCGTCGGAGGTTCCCGGGGCCGATCCGGGGTCCGGGGCCGACATCCTGGTCTGCAGCCTGGGCCCCAACGACGCCGCGTGGGAGCTGGCCACGGTGCTGGACCTGGCGCTGGCCGCCGCCGCGGGCCGGGGCCGCAGCGGGACCGGCACGGCGGTCTTCTGGGCGGCCAGCAACGGGCGCAACGTCGACGTGCTCGAGGACGAGGTGGTCTCCCACCCGGACGTGATCGCCGTGGTGCGCTCCACCCACCACGACCTCGAGGACCACGCGGCCCGGGGCCCGGCGGTCGAGCTGATCGCGCCGGGCGTCGACGTGCTGAGCACCGGCGGCGACGGCGGCTACCACACGGCCACCGGCACGAGCTTCGCGGCCCCGTGCGCGGCCGGCTGCGCGGCCCTGGCACTGGCGGTCAACCCGGGACTGACCGGGGCGCAGCTGCGGGCGGTCCTGCGGGAGTCCGCGGAGAAGATCGGCGGCGTCGCCTACGACGACGCCGGGCACGACCACGACTACGGCTACGGGCGGGTCAGCGCCGCGGCCGCCGTGCAGGCGGCCGCGGCCCTGCTCCCCGCGCCGGTGAGGGAGATGTCATGAGCGAGGACGTTCCGACCGAAGAGGCCATGGGCGGCGGGGCCCCGCCGCCCCCGCTGATCCACGTGGAGGTCCACGGGGCCGAGCTGGGCGACCTGCGGGACTTCGCCCGGGAGACCGGCGCGGACCTGGGCTGCCGGGCCACCCCGCGGCGGGAGGCCGAGGGCTGGATGGTGGACGCCTACCTGCCGGAGGACCGGCTCGAGGCCGCCCGCGGTGCCCGCTCCGGCGCCCGGGTGCGGCTGGAGGTCCGGGAGAACGCCACCGCCGTGGGCCGGGAGCGCCAGGCCGAGGTCGGCACCGGCAACCGGTTCCGCGCCGACGACGCCACCCGCGGCGCGGCCACCGTCCGCGGTACGGAGCTGGCCCCCGTGCGGGGCCTGGGGGAGAAGCGCTGATCGCCATGAGCTACCTCAACGTCGACGAGATCGAGACGGCCCTGCAGTCCCTGGCCGCCGAGTACCCCGAGCTCACGGAGCTCATCGAGCTGCCGCACCGCACCCACGCGGGCCGCCTGGTCCGGTGCCTGCGCATCGGGGCCGATCCGCAGCGCCCCGGGGTGCTGCTGCTGGGCGGGGTGCACGCCCGGGAGTGGGTGCCGCCGGACGCGCTCGTGTCCCTGGCCGCGGACCTGCTGGAGGCCGCCACCCGCGGCACGGGGCTCGTGTACGGGGGCCACCGGGTGCCCGCCGACCGGGTGCAGCAGGTGCTGCGGGGCACCACCCTCTACGTCGTCGCGTGCGTCAACCCGGACGGGCGACACCACAGCCAGACCGCCGAGCCCATGTGGCGCAAGAACCGGCGCCCGCACCCGGCCGGCGGCATCTGCACCGGGGTGGACGTCAACCGCAACTTCGACTTCCTCTGGGAGCACACCGCGAAGTTCCACCCCGACGCGGACGTGGCCACCTCCGCCGACCCCTGCGACCCCCGCCAGGTCTACCGCGGACCCGCGGCCGCCTCGGAGCCGGAGACCCGCAACGTGGTGCACCTGCTGGACACCTGTCCGGGGATCCGCTGGCACGTGGACGTGCACAGCTACGTGCCGGTGATCCTGCACAACTGGGGCAGCGACGAGCACCAGAGCACGGACCCGGAGCAGAACTTCCGCAACCCCGCCTTCGACGCGCTGCGCGGGATCCCCGGCGACACCGCCTACCGGGAGTACCTCCCGGCCGCGGACCTCGAGGCGGAGCTGGCGCTCGGGGCGCGGATGAGCGAGGCGATCCGGCAGGTGCGCGGGGACGAGTACCCCGTGGTGCCGGCCTTCGGCGGGCTCTATCCCACCTCCGGGGCCAGCGACGACTACGCCTACAGCCGGCACTTCGGCGACCCGTCCCGGACCCGGGTGCTGGGCTTCACGATCGAGTGCGCCCACAGCTTCCAGCCTCCCTGGGCCGAGGCCGAGCACGTCATCCGGGAGGTGTCCGCGGGTCTGCTGGCGCTCGCCGCCGCCGTCGCCGACCCGGTCGGAACCGAGGACCGCACCGCCGGGGACCGCAGCGCCGGGGACCGCAGCGCCGGGGACCGCAGCGCCCAGGACCGGGCGGCCGCCGGACGGGAGGGCCCGGCGTGAGCATCGTGGTCACCACGCCCACCGGGCACGTCGGCTCCCGGGTGGTGCAGCTGCTGCTCCAGGCCGGGGTCCGACCCACGGTCCTGGTCCGGGACGCCGCCCGGCTGGAGCCCGGCGTGCGGGAGCACTGCACGGTGGTGGAGGGGGACCAGGACGACGTCGAGGCGGTGCTCCGGGCCACGGCCCGCGCCGAGACCCTGTACTGGGTGAACCCGCCGAGCCTCCACGACGACCCGGTGGCCGGCCACGCCCGCTTCGGCGCGGTGGCCGCGGCCGCGGTCGCCGAGAACGCCGTGGCACGGGTGGTGTTCCAGAGCAGCGTGGGCGCCGAGGCCCGGGAGGGGTTCGGGGACATCGACGGCCTGGCCCGCACCGAGGAGCTGCTCGACGCCACGGGCGCTCACACCACCCACCTGCGCTGCGGGTACTTCTTCACCAACCTGCTGCTGGACCTCGAGTCCGTGCGCGCCGGGGTGCTGAGCACCACCCTGCCGGTGGACCACCGGATGCCCTGGGTGGACCCGCGGGACATCGGAGAGGTCGCCGCAGCCCGGCTGCTGGCCGGCGACTGGACCGGGCGGCACACCCAGGGTGTGCACGGCCCCGAGGACCTCTCCTTCGCCGAGGTCGCCCGGATCGTGGGAGCGGCGGTCGGCCGGCCGCTGACCGCCCAGCAGGTGGAGGAGTCCGAGGTCGCCGAGGCGCTGCGGGGCCTCGGCTTCACCGACGCGCAGGTGGAGGGGGTGCTGGGCATGTCCCGCGGGCAGCGCGGCTTCGTCCCCGAGAACCCCCGGGACGCCCTCACGACGACGCCCACCCGCCTCGGCGCCTGGGCCTGGTCGGTGCTGCGCCCGGCCCTGGAGCAGTGACCCGGTCCAGCGCTGCCGTCCCGGTCCGGTGCCCGGGGGCCCGCCTGGGCCGGTCCACCGGTCGTCCCGCGCCGCTGAGCGAGACCCGGCCGCCGGTCCGCGGGATGACGGCCGGTTCAGTCCTGCCGGACGCGGCAGCGGTCGAAGGTCTCCCGGGCCACGGACCAGGTGGTCTTGCCGACCTCGAAGTGGTCGGTGAGCATGTACACCCCGACCCAGCGCTGATAGGTCCACGCCCGGTCCAGGAACCCGGGGTCCTTCGGCCCGGTGTAGCGCTCGTAGACCGCGCGGACGAAGGCGTGGCCGTACTCGTGCAGCTCGGCGAAGTCCACGGCCGGGTCCCCGAGGCACATGTCGCTGAAGTCGATGACCCCCAGCCGACCGGCGGCCTCGTCCCAGAGCAGGTGCCGGCTGTAGACGTCGTTGTGGATGAACACCGCCGGCAGCTCGGCGGCCAGCAGGTCGTCGACGTCGGCGAGGATCCCCTCGACCTCGGCCAGCTCTCCCGGCGCCAGCACGGCCGGCAGGTGGGTGGCGACCCCCTCGCGGATCTCCTGTTGGTCCTCGGCCAGGAAGGACGGCGGCACCCGTTCCAGCGGCGTCCCGGTGACCGGGGCGGTGTGCAGGGCGGAGAGGAACTCCGCCAGTTGTGCGCTGAGGGTCTCCCGCTGCGCGGCCGGCAGGGCGGCCATCAGCTGCGGGGTCAGCGTCCGGCCCGGCACGATCGGATAGCCGGCGAACGAGCCGTCGGGCGCCACCCGGTCGTAGCGCGGGATCCGCACCGGCAGCGGTCCGGCGAAGCCGTCAGCGGCCCGATCGGCGGACCGATCAGCGGCATGATCGCCGGAGCGTTTGGCGGCACGTGGGGTGGAGCGGTCGGCGAGGTATCCGGCGAGGTGGTCGAGGACCTCGATCTCCCGGCCGAGGCCGTCCGCGTAGGGCGCCTCGAGCGGGAAGCGGAACACCCGGGCGTCGTCGAGGAGGACGACGACGTGGTCCCAGCCCTCCGTGATGCGCCGGGCCTGCGACCAGCGCAGGTCCGGGAAGGCGGCGGCGATCCGGTGCAGCTCGTCCACGGCAGTCCTTCCGTGCGGGGTCGGCGGGGCGGGGTCAGATGCCGGGGGTGACGAGCCCGGTCTCGTAGGCGATGACCACCAGCTGGGCGCGGTCCCGGGCGCCGAGCTTGTGCAGCAGCCGGGAGACGTAGGTGCGGGCCGTGGCGGGGGAGAGGAAGAGGGCCTGGGCGATCTCGGCGTTGGACAGCCCCCGGCCGACCTGCTGCAGCACCTCCCGCTCCCGCTCGCTCAGCCGGTCCAGCGGTGCCGCGTCCAGGACCGCGGCCGGCCGGGCGGCGATGCTGCTGAGCACAGTACGGGTCACGGCGGGGGCGAGCAGGGCCTCCCCGCCCGCGACCACCCGGATCGCCCGGCGCAGATCGGCCGCGGAGATGTCCTTGAGCAGATATCCGGCGGCCCCGGAGCGGATCGCCTCGAAGACGTGCTCGTCCTCGTCGAAGGTGGTCAGCACCACCACGGCGACGTCGTGCAGCGCCAGGTCGGCCACGATGACGCGGGTGGCCTCCAGCCCGTCCATCTGCGGCATCCGGATGTCCATGAGCACCACGTCCGGGTGCAGCTCGCGCACCCGGGCCACCCCGGTCCGGCCGGTGGCGGCCTCTCCGACGACCGTGATGTCGCCGTCGTGCTCGGCCAGGGCGCGCAGCCCGGTGCGCACCAGCTCCTGGTCGTCCACGACCACCACCCGGATCACGGGACCAGCCTCGCCGGCAGGGCGGCCCGCACCACGAACCCGCCCTCCTCCCCGGGACCGGCCGTGAGCGTGCCGCCGAGCAGGCCCACGCGCTCCGCCATCCCGGCCAGCCCCCGCCCGCCCGGCGGCAACGCCGAGCCCGGATCGGTGACCTCGTCCGCGGCCGCGTCGGGATCACGTCCCGCACGGGCACCCGGACCTGCGCTCGCACCCCGAGCCGTGCCCGGGCCTGTGCTCGCGCCCGGACCCGCGCCCGCGCCCGGAGCCACCTCGTCAGCCGGAGAGGGCGCGGCGCCGCGGCCGTCATCGGCGACGGTCACGTGCAGCGTCCCGTCCCGGAGCCGCAGGGCTACGGTCGCGTGCCCGGCGCCGGCGTGGCGCAGGACGTTGGTGAGCGACTCCTGGACCACCCGGTAGGCGGCCGCCTCGACGGCGGCGTCCAGCCGGCCGGGCTCGGCGTCGAGCTCCGTGCTGACCTGGACCCCGGCTTCCCGGGCCCGGCGCACCAGGTCCGGCAGCCCGGCCAGGCCGACGGTCGACCGGTCGGCCGGGGCCGCGGTGGGGGAGCGCAGCAGCTTCACGGTGCCGCGCAGCTCCTGCAGCGTGGCGGAGGCGGCCGCGCGGATCTGCTCGACGGCGCGGGCGGCGGCGCCGTCGTCGCGCCCGATGGCCTCGGCGGCCACGTTGCTGTGCACCGCGATCACGGCCAGGCTGTGCCCGACGGTGTCGTGCAGGTCCCGGGCGATGCCCACCCGCTCGGCCTGCAGGCGCCGCTCGGCCTCCCGCCGCTCGGCCGCCGCGGTGAGGGCGCGCAGGTGCTCCTCGTGGGCGCGCAGCTCGCGCCGCGAGCGCACCCCGACGCCCAGGGCGATGGCGGCGGCCACCAGGGCGACGTCGGTCAGCAGGTCGTAGCTGAGCAGGTAGGCGACCGGCAGGCCCTCGTCCACCCGGAAGAACGCCGCCACGGACACCAGCACCGCCCCGGCGAGCACCGCCGCGCGGGTGCGGTCCTGCTCCGCGGCGGAGAACAGGGCGGCCACCGCGGGCAGGGCGATGCCGATCGGCGGGAGCTGGAACACGTAGTAGCCGAAAATGCCGAGCACGGTCAGGGCCAGCACCAGCCGGGACGCCCGCCGCCGGGCCAGGAGCAGGGCGCCGAACCCGGCCGCGAACAGGTACGCGAGCGGGCCGGCGCGGCCGGTGCCCTCCAGGTCCGCGGCGACCACCACGGCCACGACCGCGCCCATCGCCGCGGCGAGCACGCCGTCCACCAGCCGGGGATCGGCGGTCCCGGCCGGCCGGCCCCGGGCGCGGGCGAGCGCGGTGCTGGGCATGCTCCCAGGGTAGCCACGGGGTCCGCCGGCGGGGTCCGCCGGGAGGCGACATCCCGTGTCGTCGCCAGGCGATCCGCCGGGCAGCTCCGCGGAGGAACACCGCTCACAGCGGAGCCGCTCAGGGCGGAGCCGCGCACAGCAGAAACGGGTTCCGCCCCGCACGGACCGGGTCCACGCTGGGGCCATGAACACCACCACCGCACCACCCAGAACCCCGATCGACGACGAACTGGCCTCCCGGCTGCTGGAGCAGCGCATCATCGTGCTGGGCGCCGAGCTGGACCAGGCCACCGGCAACCGGTTGTGCACCCAGCTGCTGCTGCTCTCCGCCCAGGACCCGCGGCGGGACATCAGCCTGTGGATCAACTCCCCGGGCGGCTCCGTCCCGGCGATGCTCGCGATCATGGACGTCATGCGGATCATCCCCAACGACGTCTCCACGCTGGCCATGGGGCTGGCCTGCAGCGCCGGGCAGTTCCTGCTCTCGGCCGGCACCCCGGGCAAGCGCTACGCCCTGCCGCACGCGCGGATCCTGCTGCACCAGGGCTCGGCCGGGATCGGCGGCACCGCCGTCGACATCGCCATCCAGGCCGAGGACCTGCGCCACACCCGGGACACCGTGCTCGGGCTCATCGCCGAGCACACCGGCCAGCCGGTCGAGCGGATCACGGCCGACTCCCAGCGCGACCGCTGGTTCACCGCCGAGCAGGCCCGCGCCTATGGGTTCGTGGACCGGGTCATCGCCGGGCTCGACGACGTCCGGCCCCGCGCCGCCGCGTCCCCCGCGACGCCCGTCGCCGCGGGGGTGCGGTCATGAGCACCTACACCGTGCCCTACGTCGTCGAGCGCACGCCCAACGGGGAGCGCAGCATGGACGTCTTCAGCCGGCTGCTGGCCGAGCGGATCGTCTACCTCGGCACCGAGATCGACGACGGGGTCGCCAACGTCCTGATCGCCCAGCTGCTCTACCTCGACTCCTACGGCTCCGACCAGCCGATCGGCTTCTACATCAACTCCCCGGGCGGCTCCACCACCGCGATGCTCGCCGTCTACGACGCCATCCAGTACGTGGGCGCCCCCGTGGAGACCACCTGCGTGGGCCAGGCCGCCTCGGCGGCCGCGGTGCTGCTGGCCGCCGGCGCCCCGGGACGCCGCTCGGTGCTGCCGCACGCCCGGGTGGTGCTGCACCAGCCCGCCGCCCAGGGCCAGGGCACCATCCCGGACCTCATCCTCGAGGCCGAGGAGATCGCCCGCACCCGCGCGCAGCTGGAGCAGGTCCTGGCCCGGCACACCGGGCGCACCCCGAAGCAGATCCGCGAGGACACCGACCGGGACCTCGTGCTCACCGCCGAGGAGGCCGTGGCCTACGGGGTGGCCGACCGGGTGGTGACCCCGCGGGAGGTCCGGGCCCGGTGAGCCGGGGCAGCGGTGCCGCGGGTGCGGCCGCTCAGACGGCCAGGGCCACAGGACCGGCCAGGCACACCGGCCCGCCCGGCGCTGCCCGGGCGGCCGGGGCCGCGTCCCGCAGCACCCCGGTGGTCCCGGCGGTGAGGTCGAGCAGGTTCAGCCCCAGCGCCCCGACCACCGCGGCGATGATCTCCGAGGACGGGTCCTTCACCCCGCGCTCGATCTCCGAGAGGTACTGCGTGGATACCCCGGAGGTGCGCGCCACCTGCGCCAGGGTCAGCCCCTGTTCCAGGCGATGGCGGCGCAGGAACATCCCCAGCACAGACCTCCACAGCGGGTCCACGGGCGCTCGCGGCGCCGTCCGATCCCGCGGCGCGGGCGCCGGGAGATAGGCCGGTGTGGGCTCGATCACGTCGCTCATGGATCCATGCTAGGTCCGTCCCGGCGCCGGCGGGCGGGTCCTCTGCTGTGAGCAGAGCACCGCCGCGCGGCAGATCGTCACAGTCCGGCCATGCTGGACCAGCAACCCAGGAGTTGCCTATTCTGGTCGCGTGGACATCCTCTTCCAGGCGCTGGCGCACCCCGCGCGGCGGATCCTGCTCGAGGAACTGGCCGCGCGCAACGACCAGAGCCTCTTCGAGCTGACCGTGCGCCTGACCACCGGCCACGGCCTGTCCCTGACCCGCCAGGCCGTGACCAAGCACCTGGCCGTGCTGCGCGAGGCCGGCCTGGTGACCAGCACCGTCCGGGGCCGCACCACGGTGCACCACCTGGACACCACCCCGCTCACCGACCTGCGGCAGTGGCTGGACGCCCTGCCGCCCCCACCGAAGGACACGCCATGAGAATCACCACCGCCAGCATCTTCGTGGACGACCAGCAGAAGGCCCTGGACTTCTACACCACCAAGCTAGGCTTCCAGCTCAAGACCGACGTGCCGGCCGGACCCTTCCGCTGGCTCACCGTGGTCTCACCCGAGGTCCCGGACGGCGTGGAGCTGCTGCTGGAGCCCTCCGAGCACCCGGCCGTCCGCCCGTTCAAGGAGGCGCTGGTGGCCGACGGCATCCCGTTCAACAGCTTCGCCGTCCAGGACGTGCAGGCCGAGTACGAGCGGCTCATCGGACTCGGGGTGCGCTTCGTGCAGGAGCCGGCGCAGATGGGCCCGGTGACCACCGCGGTGCTCGACGACACCTGCGGCAACCTCATCCAGATCGCGGCGATGAACGAACCCGGGTAGACGCAGCACCGGAATCAGATCGCAGGAGCCGCAACGCGCACGAGGCGCCTTCCCGCAGGAAGGCGCCTCGTGGACGGAACAGCCGGAAACCGGTCGGGCTCAGTGGCCCGTGGAGGTGGACCCGGAGGACGAACCGGACCGGCCCCACGCCTCGATCCCGAAGGTCTCGTGCTCGGGGGAGTCCTCGTTCTTGGTCTGTTCGGCCTGCGGAGCCGGGGCGGCGTCCTCGGCCGCCGGGGCCGTGGGCTCCTTCCACGGCGCCGCCGGAGCGGCAGCCGGAGCCGCAACGATCGGCTGCGCACCGGTCGTGGGCGCCGTCTGCTCGTCCGAGCTCGCGTAGTAGGACTTGCCGTAATACCCGTAGTACCCGGCGTCCGCACCGGTGGTGGGCACGCGGTTGAGCACCACGCCGAGCACGTGCCCGTGGACCTGGTGCAGGTTCTCCAGGGCCTTGGACAACTCGTCCGTGGTGGTCTTCTGCGCGGTGGCCACGATGATCGCCCCGTCCGCCGAGGCGGTGAGCAGCGCGGCGTCGGTGACCGGCAGCAGCGGGGGAGCGTCCACCAGGACCAGGGCGTCCTCGGCGAGGGTCTCCAGCATGTTGTGCATGGCCTTCGAGGACAGCAGCTCGGTAGGGTTCGGGGCGGTGCGGCCGGCGCCGAGCACCTGCAGGTTCGGGAACTTGTCGTAGGTCTGCAGCACCTCGTCCACCTGGACCTGCCCGGTCAGCACGTCCGTGACGCCCACGCCGGGGACGAGGCCGAACAGGTCGGTCATCACCGGGCGGCGGAGGTCGCCGTCGACGACGACGACGTTGCGCCCGGTCGAGGCGATGGCCACCGCCAGGTTGGCGGTGATCGAAGACTTGCCCTCACCCGGCAGGGAGGAGGTGACCACGATCATCTTCGGCGGGTTGTCCACCGAGACGAAGCTGAGGTTGGTGCGCAGCTCGCGCAGGGCCTCGGAGAACTCGTGGTGGCCGCGCCCGCCGGAGTAGCCGGTCTCGATGATCTCGCGGTGATCGACCAGCCGCTCGTCCGTGGGGATCACACCGAGGACCGCGACGCCGAAGCCGTCCCGGATCTCCTCGACCGACTTGATCCGCCGGTCCATCTTGTACCGGGCGAAGGCGTAGAGCAGCCCCAGCCCCAGACCGCCCACGAGGCCGAGAGCCAGGTTGAGCTTGAGGTTCGGCGAGGACGGCGTCGGCGGCAGCGAGGCGTTGCTCAGCGGCTGGACGGCCACGCGGTTGATGGCGTCCTCGTCGCCCTGGCTCTCGACCGCCCGCGCCTGCTCGGAGAGGGCCACGACCCAGGCATTCGCCAGATCGGCAGCCTCCGTCGGGTCCTGCGCATCGGCCGTGATGCGAATCTCCGGCGTGTCCACCGGGACCTCCGTGGCGATGCGCGGAAGCAGCTCCTCGGGCGTGGCGTCCAAACCGAGCTCGTCGATCACCGTGACAGCGACGGGCCGTGCCGTCGCCAAGGACTCGTACGAGACGGCCTTGGACTGCGCCAGGTTGTTCCCGGCCAGCGCGCTGGCCAGGTCCTGCTCACCGGTCGCCACGACCAGCCCGGACGCGGTGGCCGAGTAGATCTTCGGTTGGATGAGCGTCCAGCCCAGGGCCAGGAGCGTGCAGAGCAGGGTGATCAGCGTGATGGCCCGCCAGTGGGTGCGCACCAGACGCAGGAGATCCCGGGCATCGAGCGCCGGGGCTTCGCGCTCTGCGTCAAGGTGCTCCATGGTTCTCCTCGGGATCGGCTCGGGGGTCGGGGGCTGCGTGACGGTCACTCGCGGATACCGTCCTGGTGCTGGCGGTACCAGTCGACGGTGGTGCGCAGGCCCTCCTCGAGGGGGATCCGGGCGGTCCAGCCGGCTGCGGCCAGTTTGGAGACGTCCATGAGCTTGCGCGGGGTGCCGTCGGGTTTGGTGGTGTCCCATTCGATGCGGCCCTCGTACCCGACGGCGGCGGCCACCAGGTGGGCGAGGTCCTTGATGGTGACGTCGGTGCCGGTGCCCACGTTGACGTGCTCAGCACCGTCGTAGTGCTCGAGCAGGTGCAGGCAGGCGTCGGCCATGTCGTCCACGTGCAGGAATTCCCGCAGCGGGGTGCCGGTGCCCCAGTTGGTGACCGACTCGGCCCCAGCGATCCGGGCCTCCTCGTAGCGGCGGATCATGGCCGGCAGCACGTGGGAGCCGGTGGGGGAGAAGTTGTCCCCGGGCCCGTAGAGGTTGGTGGGCATCGCGGAGATCCAGGGCAGCCCGTACTGGCGGCGCACGGCCTGGATCTGCAGGATCCCGGCGATCTTGGCGATCGCGTAGGCGTCGTTGGTGGGCTCCAGGTGCCCGGTGAGCAGGTACTCCTCCTTCAGCGGCTGGTCGGCCAGCTTCGGGTAGATGCATGAGGACCCGAGGAAGAGCACCCGCTCCACTCCGTGGGCCAGGGCGGCGTCGAGGACGTTGACCTGGATCCGCAGATTGTCGGAGAGGAAGTCGACGGGGTAGGTGTTGTTGGCCAGGATCCCGCCGACCTTCGCCGCGGCCAGCACCACGTAGCGCGGCTTGGCCTCGGCGAAGAAAGCGAACACCGCCTCGCGGTCCTTCAGGTCCAGCTCGGCGGAGGTGCGGCCGATCAGGTCGGTGAACCCCTCGGCCTGCAGCTTGCGCCAGATCGCGGAGCCGACCAGCCCGCGGTGGCCGGCCACGTAGAACGGTGCGGTGCGCTCCAGCGGGCCGGGGACGAACGACGTCGTCGTGTCCGCGGCCTGCTCGGTGGTTTCTTCGGTGGTCTGTGCGGTCACGGTGGGTTCTCCCGTCACTTGGCCCAGGAGGCGAGTTCGACGGAGTCGACCCAGGCGTCGTTCTCCAGCATGGCGATGTCCGCATCCACCATGAGGCGGGCCAGTTCGGGGGCCTTGATGGTGGCCTCCCAGCCGAGCTTGTCCTTGGCCTTGGCGGGGTCCCCGATCAGGGCGTCGACCTCGGTGGGGCGCAGGTAGCGCTCGTCGAACTCGACGTGCTCGCGCCAGTCCAGCCCGGCGTGGTCGAAGGAGATCTCCAGGAACTCCCGCACGGTGCAGGGGGTGCCGGTGGCCAGGACGAAGTCTTCGGGCTCGTCGGCCTGCAGCATCCGCCACATGCCCTCGACGTACTCGGCGGCGTAGCCCCAGTCGCGGATGGCTTGGAGGTTGCCCATGTAGAGCTTCTCCTGCTGCCCGGCCTTGATCGCGGCCACGGCCCGGGTGATCTTCCGCGTCACGAAGGTCTCGCCGCGGCGGGGGGACTCGTGGTTGAACAGGATCCCGTTGACCGCGAACATGTCGTAGGCCTCGCGGTAGTTCTTGGTGATCCAGTAGGAGTAGATCTTTGCCGCCCCGTAGGGGGAGCGGGGGTAGAACGGGGTGGTCTCCGACTGCGGCGGCGGGGTCGCCCCGTACAGCTCGGAGGTGGAGGCCTGGTAGTAGCGGGCGTCCACGTTGGCCAGGCGCATCGCCTCGAGCAGGCGGATGGTGCCCAGCCCCGTGGTGTCCCCGGTGTGCTCGGGCTCCTCGAAGGAGACCTTCACGTGGGACTGGGCGGCGAGGTTGTAGACCTCGTCCGGGCGGATCTGCGCCATCAGCGTCACCAGCCGGGAGCCGTCGGACAGATCCCCGTAGTGCAGGAACAGGCGCGCGTCGGTTTCGTGCGGGTCCGAGTAGAGGTGGTCGATCCGGTGGGTGTTGAACGTGGAGGCCCTCCGGATCAGGCCGTGGACCTCGTACCCCTTGGCGAGCAGCAGCTCCGCCAGGTAGGAACCGTCCTGACCGGTGATGCCCGTGATGAAGGCCTTCTTGGGGGTGGCGTGCATGATCGTCCTTCGGGGGGATGAGACGTGGGCCGTTGGGGGGACAGCTTTATGCTAGTGAATCAATTGGCAAAGCCGGTGATCAGCGGCGGACATGTTGCGTCAAAGTACGGAGCACATCGTCCCATCGGCGCATGGCTGCGTCCGCGGCGAGATGCTCCGCCACGTACGCGGGACCGCGACCGCCGATCTCCGAGGCTGCCGTCCGGTCGGCACCGAGCGCCTGCGCTGCCTCCAGCAACCCTGCGGGATCTCCGGAGGAGATGACCCTTCCCGCGCCGGAGGACTCGACCTCGCCGGCGGAGGAGCTCTCGTCGTCCACCGCAGCCAGGACAGGGCGCCCGGTGGCGAAGTAGGACGTCAGCTTGCTCGGCACGCACATCTCCCGAAGCTCGGGCTTCTCGTTCACGAGCAGGACGTCCGCGGCCGCCAGCGCGGCGGTGTACTCCTCGTCGGGCAGGGGGTCGACGAACTCCAGGCGTTCAACGCCCTCCGCGAGGCCCTTGAGGCGTTGCAGCTGGTTGCCCGCGCCGAGCAGAACGAACCGCACCTGCGATCCCCGCTCGTCGGCGAGCCGGGCGGCGTCCACCACGTTCTCCAAATACTGCTTCACACCCATGTTGCCGGCATGCAGGACGACCACCTCGTCCTCGGACCATCCCCGCTCGGCTCGGACCGAGGCCGTGTCGATGGCGTGCTGTGGCGTGATATGAGACCAGTTGCGGTGGATGAGCGCCCGCTCGGGAGCGACGCCCAGTTCGTTGACCGCGTGGCGGCGGAACCGGTCGTGGATGACGATCACCCGGTCCATTGCCCGGAGAACCAGCCCCTCGACCTTCCGCATGACGGGGGCCAGCGCAGCGGCCGAGGTGTGCACCTCTTCGAGCCCGCGGGAGTAGAGATCCTGGATCCAGATCGCTGTCCCGGGACGGCGCCGGCCGAGCTTCGCGCGGAGGGCCGCCACTCCCGAGGAGAACAACCCCGGATTGACGAAGAGGACGACGTCCGGCCGGCCCCAGTCCGCCAGGGCAGCACGGACGCCGAAATGCACCTCCATCAGCAGACGGTTGAGCAGCTTCGGCTCCGCGGGGACGTAGTGGCGTAGCCGTAGGACATCGACGCGGCCCTGCTTCGCCTCCAACTTGCGTCCCTCGTAGCCGTCATAGACCCGCCACTGCGGGTAGTGCGGGAACCCGGTGATGACCTTGACGTCCCAGCCCAGTTCGGCCATGCCTTCGGCGAGGGCCGTGGTGTAGGGCGCGTTGCCACTGGACTCGGGAGAGTAGTTGATGCCGATGATCGTCAGACGTGGGGGCATGGGGGTGCTTTCGTCACACTGGGAGCAACGCCGAGGGGGATCAGCGGCCCGCCGAGGGGGATGGGGTATAAATCGAACGATACATGTGAGCGCATTCAGCTCCGGGAAGACGCCCCACGTCGCCCCGTGGTTCAGCTCACATGACCTCCCCGCCCCCCCACACGCAGAGGTATTCATGGCACCCCCCGCCGAGCGCAGCTCTGCCGACACCGACGTCCCGGTCATCGACCTCTCCCAGGCCCCCGGCGAGGGCGAGGCCTGGAACCGACCGAAGTGGATGATCTACCTGTGGTCCGCCACGGAACTCGTCCTCGTCACGAACCCGTGGCAGATCAGTTCTGGTCTCCGCGCAAAGGCCCTGAGGGCCTTCGGCGCGAAGATCGGAGACGGCGTCATCATCCGGCCCCGCACCCGCATCAAGTTCCCCTGGAACCTGGAGATCGGAGACCGCTCTTGGATCGGCGAGGGCGTGTGGATCCACAACCAGGATCAGGTCACCATCGGCCACGACGCGGTCGTGTCGCAGGAAACGTTCATCACCACCGGCAGCCACGCCCACCGCAAGGACATGGGCCTCATCACCCGGCCGGTGACCATCGACGACGGCGCCTGGGTCACCTCGCGCTGCGTGGTCACCGGAGGAGTGACGGTGGGTCGGTCGGCGCTGGTGCAGCCGCTGACGCTGGTGAACCAGAACGTCGATCCAAACCTCGTCATAGGTCCTCCGGCGACCGAAATCAAAGGACAACGTTTCAGAGGCCGACCCGAGGCAGCACAGTCGTGAGGATCCTCCAGGTCGTCACCTACATCAGCCCGGACGGCGCCTACGGCGGCCCAGTGCGTGTGGCCATCAATCAAGCTAAGGCGCTCAGCGAAATGGGTCACGAGGTGGTGGTTGCTGCTGCAGCAGGTGGTTTTGAGGGTCCGTTGCCGGACGCATTCGACGGCTTTCCGGTGCATCTCTTCCCGGCTCGCAGAGTGATACCGAAGTCCGGGTTTGCCGGCCTCACCTCACCGAGTCTTCTCAATTGGTTTCGAGGCGCAATGCGCAACGTTGATGTAATTCACGTACATCTTGCGCGTGACCTGGTAACCCTTCCAGTAGCAGCCATTGCTTTACTGGCGAAAAAACCGCTCGTCGTCCAGACCCACGGTATGATCGACCACACCGACAATGTCTTGGGCGTACCCCTGGATCGAATACTCACACGGCCGGTCCTCCGCGCCGCACGATGTGTCATGTATCTGACGGATCGAGAACAGGCAGACCTGATCGATGTGGCGGGAGCAAACCTCCGCCTCGCCCACCTGCCCAATGGTGTGCCACTGCCGGAGTCCCCGGCGACAGAGCATGCCCAAGGACCGCATGTCGCGCCAGAAGCCCTTTATCTTGCGCGGCTGCATCCTCGGAAGCGGCCCCTGGTTTTCGTCCGAGCGGCTGGCGCCCTAAGCACCGTCTTTCCCACTGCGCGTTTCTCCCTCGTTGGGGCGGATGAGGGAGAAGGTAAGGCCGTCCACGCCGCACTGCAACGGCAAAACGGCATTGGCAGAATCACATGGTCAGGCTCAGTGGCGCCCGAAAAGACACTTGAGCGCATGCGGAAGGCCGCTGTCTACGTCCTGCCTTCCACAGACGAGCCCTTCCCCATGGCTGTGCTCGAAGCCATGTCATTAGGCCTCCCGGTGATAGTCACGGACACGTGTGGACTCGCCCCCATGGTGCAGGAACAGAGCGCGGGCATTGTCTGCAGTGACGATCCGGAGGACGTGGAGCGTGCATTGGCACGGCTGCTGGCGGATCCTGAGTTACGCCTCGAAATGGGTTATCACGCTCGCAGAGCCGTCAAGAAGACTTATTCGATGCCATCGGTGGCCGCAAAACTTCTCTCAATCTACACCACTGCTTACAAGCTGAAGGAGTCGCCGGCATGACTCGGCGAGTGGTCATTGTCCAGCCCTACGTGCCCACATATCGCGTGCCATTTTTTGAGCGGCTCCGCCAAGTGCTGACCAGCCAGGGAGTGGACTGCATTGTGGCCGCTGGTGTACCTCGAGGCGATCAGGCCGGCCGGGGAGATTCGGTTCGGCCTGACTGGCTGATACCCATTCAGCAAAAAACGTTGACCGTCGGCAGGCGCTCCGTCGACTTCAGCATCCGACCAACTCCGTGGCTGCACACTGATGCTGTGATTCTGGGACTGGAGGGATCGTCGATTCCGGTGTATCAGTGCTTGCTCATGGCTCGTGCTACCGGAGTGCGCGTCGGACTTTGGGGACACGTCCGGCCATACGTAGCCCCGGGACACCCCGTGGACCTAGGGCTTGAGACACTTCAAATGAGATTAGCGGATCATATATTTGCTTATACCCCCGGCGGCGCGGCGGATGCGGTGAGTCGAGGTGTGCCGGAGGAAAAGGTGACCACCGTCATGAACACCGTGGACACCGCGGCATTGCAACACGCGTGTGAAACAACGCAATGTACGGTCGACCGTATCGCCTTCCTTGGAGGGGGTCAGCGCCGGCACACATTTTCATTCGTCGGCGGCCTGGACTCCAGTAAGCGCATTGCCTTCCTCGCCGACGCCTTAGACATCTTGTGGGGGGAGGATCCTAGGATCCGGCTTTTAGTGGGTGGTGCCGGCGCAGAGCGTAAGTTGCTGGATCCTGCGGTCAAGCGCGGCCAGGTGGTGGACCTCGGACCGGTGGATACCCGCCGCAAGGCGGATGCCCTAGTTTACAGCCGGGCGATCTTAATGCCAGGACGCATCGGCTTGGTCGCCGTGGACGCTTTAGTGGCCCGTCGGCCAATTCTTACAACAGATTGGCCGTGGCACGCACCCGAGAGCGAGTATCTCGTTGAAGGGGTTTCCCGCCTGACGTCTGCAAACGACCCGCGCGCATACGCGGATATGGTTTTGCGGATAGCGCGACAGGCGCCAGTTGACGAGTCAGCGAGTCCCTGGGAACACCCAACGCTCGACGAGATGACTCGCCGTTATACCGAGGGCGTTGTGGCGCTTCTTCGGGGCACGTCCTAATTTTTGCCTAACACCGGCGGAGTATTCGTGTTGCACAAGGACGATTTCCCGGATCTTGTACCCCCGCAGAGCTACTGACTGCCGTCGCTGTGCATCTGCATGCTGCATCTGTGAGTGTGGACCTGAAGGACCTAGATGTAAGAAAGCATGACGTTATTGGCGCGGTCCGGGGTACGTGAGGCCGGGAGCTGATCACCGCCGGCGGTATGCGGCCGATAGTAGTTGAAATGATTCACCCAGACCTCGATCGCCTCCCGGCGGGCCTGCTCGCTGACGTAGTGGCGGGCGTAGAGCACCTCCTCGGCCAGCAGCCGGTTGTACCGCTCCACCTTGCCGTTGTGCCGCGGTGTGTATGGCTTGATGCCCTGGTGCCGGCCAGCAAGGGCTTCCACGCACCGGGTGAAGTCCTTGGCCCGGTAGTTGGCGCCGTTGTCGGTCACGATCCGGTGCAACCGAGAGATGCCGTGGGTAGCAAAGAAGGCTCTCGTCCGGCAGAAGAACCCGATCGTGGTGGTGGCCCGCTCGTCCTCGAGGGCCTCGGTGTAGGCCAATCTCGAGAAGCCGTTCACGGCTGAGTGCAGATAGGTGTAGCCGACCTTCGCCCCGGGCCCACGCTAGGCCGCCTTCGCGGCGGTGGATCTGCGGCCGTGGGCGCGCTAACCGCCGCCGTTGGGAATCCGTCCGACCTTGTTTATGTCCAGATGAACCATGTACCCCGGCCGCCCCGCATGGATCCGCCGGGGTGGGTGCCGCGGGTCATCCTGAACCGTCACGGCTTCTCTGCCGTCTTTATACGGGCTGCGCCGCCGGCTGGGGCGCAGTGATCTGATCGTAGTGGGCGGCCTCGAACTCGGCAGGCGGGACGTTGCCGAGGCTGGAGTGCAGCCTGCGGGTGTTGTACCAGTCCACCCAGGCCAGCGTGGAGTACTCGACGTCGCTGACAGTTTTCAGTGGTGCCTTCACGAACGGGCCCGGGCGGATGCACTCGGTCTTGTAGAGGCCGATGATCGACTCCATGAGGCAGTTGTCGTAGGCGTCCCCGACCGAACCGATCGACGGGGCCATCCCCTCCAGGGCCAGATGCTCGGTGAAGCGCAGCGCCGTGTACTGGGACCCGGCGTCGTGGTGATGGATCAGCCCCTCCGGCAGCACCAGGCCCTGACGGGTGCGGTCCCACCGGCCCATTCGCAGGCAGGTGAGCACCAGATCCGTCGTGCGGGTGGTGGCGGCGTTCCAGGACACGATGCGCTGGGCGAAGACATCGACGATGAAGGCGACGTAGACGAATCCGGCCCAGGTGCGCACGTAGGTGAAGTCGGCGACCCACACGGTGTTCGGGGCCGCGGCGGTGAAGTTGCGGTTGAGCAGATCCGACGCCCGCGTCCCATCCTTGGCCGGGATCGTGGTGCGCACCCGCCGGCCTCGGACCACCCCGGCCAGCCCGAGGGAGCGCATCAGTCGATCCACCGTGCAGTGGGCCACCGCCAGCCCACACCGGCGCAGGTAGGCGGTCATCTTCCGCCGGCCGTAGAGGCCCTCCGGGGTGCCCACGGTGGCCAGCAGCACATCCATGACGATCGCGTCGCTGACCGTGCGCGCGGCAGGCTGCCGACCGGGTTGCTTCCAGGAGCGGTAGGTTCTCGCGGCGATCGGCACGCCCTGCTCGCGCAGGGCCGCGCAGATCGACTCGACCGCGTAGCCTTCGGACCTCATCTGGTCGATGAACCCGGCGATCAACGATTGCGGGGGTCGAGCTCCCCCGCGAAGAAAATCGAGGCCTTGCGCAGGATCTCGTTGGCCTCGCGCAACCGTTTGTTCTCGGCCTTGAGCCGCTTGATCTCTTCGGCCTCGGCCGTGGTGACTCCATCCCGGTCCCCGGAGTCGATCTCGGCCTGACGGACCCAGTTGCGCAGCGTCTCCCGCCCCAGATCCAGCTGCTGACCGATCTGCTGACAGGCCACCGTCAGCGACGGATAGTCCTGCTGGTGCTCGCGCACCATGCGCACCGCTCGGGCCTTGAACTCGGCGTCGTACTTCTTGGGCATGTCCTCATCCTTCATCGAAAGGAAGCGGCATCAAACCCGTGACGGTTCAAACCTCATGCCCAGCAATAACTGATATGTAGGGAGTTCCTGTCAAGAGGGCAGGGTGAGGCGCCGTTCGGATGGCTTCCGGACGGGGCCTTTTTTGGCCCGGCCGGTGCTGACTGGGGAGCGTGTCGGTGGCGACGCGCGGTCAGACTGATATGCGCGGGTTGTGTACCACTGGACGGTGTTCGGCTGGAGCGGACCGCTTGTCTAGGATCGAGCGTCGCACCACGACAGCGGTCGTGGTGCTGCTCATTGTTGTTTCGCGGATCGTTCCACGCGCTGCCTGCGGATCAAGCGTCAAGGGACCAGCTTAAGGGCGGCCGATCAGTCCCCCATCACCGCCAGCGACCAGCACCACTCGGCCAGATCCCGGGCGATGGCCACATTGGCGACCGTGGGGCGCTTCTTGCGCTCGAGTATCCGCACCCAGCGCTCGTGCAGCCGCTGGTTGCCGGCGTCCCCGCAAGCCCGGGCCGCGACCGGGGCCTTGTCCCACCGGATGCGCATGGTGGCCCCGATCCTGTAGGCGGGGCGGTGGTGCCAGGCGGCTTCGACCAGCAGTCGGCGGGCGTGGGTGTTGCCGGTGAAGCGGTGCCAGTCACCGATCTTGACGGCCAGGGTGAAGCCGGTGAGGACGGATATCCCGCGCACGCAGCGCACCCTGTGCACGACCCGGGGTGAACTGGGTGTCGACGGCCATCGCGGTGATCGTCGCATCCAGCCGGTCGCGGCGGCCCAAAGTCGCCAGCACGGTCTCGTGCTCGGCGTCGAAGGCCATCGGGGTCGCCGGTGTTCCCAGGTGCTGGCGGGCCAGCCAGGCGTGGTGAGCGCCCGTCCAGGCCGCCCCGTCGGTGTAAACGACGCCGTGGCGCAGCAGCAGCTTCGACACTCGGTGGCGGGCTCGCATCAGGTCCCCGTGGCAGTCCTCCCTGGCCCGCACCAGGTCCCGGGCGGCTTCTTGCTCCACCCCGGGAACCGTCACCGTGGTGATCTCGTCCAGGCGCAGCAGCCGGGCCGGGTGCACTGCATCCCGTGCATCGGTCTTGATCCGCTCCCCGGAAGTACGCTGCAGCTTCGACGGAGCCGCGACCACGCACCAGATCCCGTTGTCATTCAAAATCCGGGACAGCCCGAACCCGGTGGGGCCGGCCTCGTAGGCCACCGCCACCGGCCCTGGCAGGTCCCCGATCCAACTGCGGATGTGGTCGTGATTAGGGGTCAGTCTCGCCTGGATCAGTTCGCCGGTGGCACCGTCGATCGCTGCGGCTGCGACCGATCGTGCGTGCACATCCGGGCCTACGCTCGCACGCTCTGTAAACACCGCGGCCTCTCACACATGTCGGATAGGCCGAGCAGGCGGCCTCTGCTCGATAACCCACGAATCTGTGTGCGTGAGGCCCCGGCCCGCAACCCCCGGCGAACCCGGGTGGTCACTACTTACCGTCTAGCCAACCAACGCCGGAGCGGTCGAGGCGGCGACCGAACTTCGCCTAACCGGCCGGGTCTGGGTGCGCTCTACCTGATACGCCACCGCGGCCAGGGCGATCGGCAACCAGAAGTAGCGGTTGAAGAAGCTGGGGGCGGTCATCGCGAACACCAACGCGGTGACCATCCCAGCTGCCGCAGCTGCCGGGACACCGCGCTGCCAGGCCGACCGCAGGCCACGCCACACGAGCCGCACCAGGGTGATCACCAGGCCAAGGGTGAAGATCATCCCGCCCTGGTAGAGCGCCGCCACGAAAAAGTTGTGCGCCGGTAGATCCACAGCTGTGACGGCGGCGGCGGGTTCCAACCCGGCCCCGAGGAACAGGTTTTGGATGAAGCCCTCCCACCCGGCGACGATGCTTTCCCACCGGGTCGCACTCGTGTTGAGCCCGGCGTCACCACCGGTCAGTCCGGTGGCCTGCTTGATCCGCTCGACGGGGGTGAGGGCGTTGTCCTGAACCGCCA
The DNA here is from genome assembly GCF_001580365.1 of Kocuria turfanensis. Lineage (NCBI taxonomy): Bacteria > Bacillati > Actinomycetota > Actinomycetes > Micrococcales > Micrococcaceae > Kocuria > Kocuria turfanensis. The sequence goes on from NZ_CP014480.1 coordinate 3,485,943, forward strand.
TCGCGGAGATCGCCCATGAGGCACCGGCCACCATGAGTGCGCCCAGGGCGAGGATCTTGCCCAGGTGCAGACGGTGCCAGATGAGCAGGGCGAAGATCCCAACGACGGCGGCGATCATCCCGGACACGCTGCCCGAAAGGATCAGCCCGACGAGGCCGAGCGCGAGGGAAAGCACACCGGCGAGCCGCCGCACGGTACCTCGGGAGAACAGCAGGCCGGCGCCGTAGACCACGGCGAGACAGACGACCCCACCTGTGTCACTGACGTGCACTGCGAAACCCGGGAACCGGCCGCCTGTGGTTGTTTGTGAACCGGGGATGATGTCGCCCACAAGCAGCTGGACAATTGAGCCGGCGCCGCAAGTTGCCGCGCCCGCGGCCAGGAAACTGAGCCCCGTGGCGAGCCTCCGCCGGGTGTCGAGCAGCACGGTCATCGCCCACGGAATTAGGAATGCCAGCAGTGCGACCCTGGCCGCCACGGTCGCACTGCCGGAGGGGTTGGCGGCCACGAAACTGGTCAGCACTCCCCCCACGAAAAGCAACGCGAATGCGGCCACCCCACCGTTGCCGAACTTGATGGGACGCCCATTTAAGGCAACGTCGGCGGCGGTCACGAGGAACGCGCCGATGAGCAGCACGTCCCCGACGGTGATCTCGCCACCGATGCGGATCACCAGCAGTGACACCATGAACAGCCCCGCGTAGAGCAACGTGCGGGCTATAGCGAGCAGGTGTATGCGCTGCGGGGTCGAGGGGCAGTTCATCATCATGGTGATCTACTCCGGCTCGATCTCATTGAGGGCCCTGCGGATGGGCAGCGAGGATTGCTTCATAGGTGCTCCGCTCGGGGGGTGCAGTACCGGGGGGGTGTATTAAGCAAGTGTAAATGTTGGCATGGCCTCGCCCTTGGACTTTACGTGCCGCAAGCAGATCTCGTTCCTGGCTGTTCATGTACACCACACGATCACGAGCCACCCTGCGGGGTGGCTCTTCACATTGGAGGCTCTATGTCGCCCCATCGAAAGCTTGCCCGCGACCTCGGCATCAGGGGGTGGCTGCTGTTGCTGTGCCCCGCACTCTCGGGGCATATCGGCCTCGGCGTGGTCATCGAGCCCAACAGCTGGCCCCCGTGCTCTTCTACGGGCACTTCCCCCTGTGGGTCAGGGTCGTCGGCTGGTGGTTCATCGCGGTGCTCGCCGGGTGGGGTGCGGTCCGGGGGACTGCCGCGCCGTTAGGTGTTAGGTGGGGTCTCATGCCGCGAGGGTCACGGCGGGCTTCATCATGGTCTCGTGCTCGATGGGGTCAGCCGCCCCAGACGGACTTGCCGGCGGCGCCGGTGATAGGTCCGCTCAGTCCAGGTGACAACCGCGATCCGCAGCTCGTCCCGGCTCGCCCAGGACCGCCAGTCGAGGACGTTTTTCTGAAGCAGGGCGAAGAAGCTCTCGATCGCGGCGTTGTCCCCGGCTGTACCCATCTTGCCCATCGAGCCAACCAGTCCGTGCCGGTTCGAAGCGTGCACGAAACTCCGAGCACGAAATTGCGACCAGCGGTCCGAATGCACGATGCAGCAGGCCACATCACCGCGGCGCGTGCCCACGTCGTGCAGTGCCTGCACCGCCAGGCTGGACTTCATCCGCGAGTCGATGGAATAGCCCACCATCCGTCCGGAGGAGACATCGTTAGTCGCGCACGGGTACGGCTTGCCTTCGGCGGTCTGGTGCTCGGTGATGTCGGTCAACCACAGCTGGTTCGGCCCGACGGCGGTGAAGTCGCGCTCCACCAGGTCGTCATGGACCGGTGGCCCGGGATTCTTGCCGTTTTTCGCCCGTTTCTTCCCGAACGGCGACCACCAGCGGTTGTCCTGGCAGATCGGCCACACGCTGCGCTCATACATAACCTCGCCGGCGTCCTTGGCCTCATCGGCCAGAAAGCAGTAACCAAATTTGGGGTCATCCTGTTGGGCGTCGAACAGGGCGTTCGCCCGCCAGCCACCGGTAGTAGGGCTGGCGGGAGAGCTTGAGCATCCGGCACGTCACAGCGACGGAGATCCCGTCGGCGGCCAGCTCACTCACGAGCGGGTGGAGCCTTTTCCCGGCAAGTTCGCCTGCGAGAGGTAGGCCGCTGCCCGGCGTAGGACCTCGTTCTCCTGCTCGAGGAGGCGGATCCGCTTCTTCAGCTCACGGTTTTCCGCGGAGTCGGCTCTTGTCATGCCGGGCTTCTCGCCGTCCTCGACCTCGGCTTGGCGCATCCACTTCGACAGCGTCATATCGTGGATGCCGAAGCCCTTGGTCATCTGCGCCGGTGTCACGCCGTCTTCACGAGTGCGGGGCAGGCGTACGACGTCGTCACGGAATTCTTGGGGATAGGGAGCGGGCAGAGCAACATCCTTTCAGGCCGCCCAGCGGGCAAGCCAGATCGGGTGTCACCTATTCGTGCGGCAGTCCCTTGTGCATCTTGCGTTCGGCGACTGTCCAATGCAGCCTGGCCAGTTCGAACGGCTCATCAATGCTAAAGACAGCTGAGCTGGCTACACGATTCCGGAGAGCCGACGTCATTCAGTTCCGCAGCGTCTCGTGAATTGATGCTCAGTTCCAGGGCGACGTCGTGCACCCCACGGTTGCCGTCCAACCTCAGTACGACGACCTGATCGCGGACCGACGGTGGGACCCCGCTAACTCGACACGCCGAGCTTCCTACCCTGGCTTCTGCCAAGTCAAAAGAAGTTTTGCTGATGCGGGCTAATCCAAGGAGAGTGCGACCGGGGACATGGAGGCCATGACAACTTTCCTCGCCCCGCTACAAAGGAACGTTCTCAGGCGCCGTTTCGCGGCGACCCGCAACGAACAGCGCATAGCGATGGTCGCTGGGACCGAGCGGACCTATTCCCGGCCCTGAAGGCAGGCCTGGCTCGGGCGGTTGACCCCACTGAGCACGAGACCATGACAAAACCCGCCGTGATCCCCGCGACATAACACCCAACCTGTCATCTATCGATGTGGAGGTTGCCGAGACCAGAAAGATGAACGAGAACAGCAAAAGGTTCCAAGCCGCTCCCAAAAACCCCGGTTCACCTAAGGTCAAGGTAGCTTCTAAGCCGCGGGTGATGCTGATACCTCAGATATATAACCCGCCAAACTGCGGTAGCGCATGTCTCCAAGACGAACAAAAACGCCGCAGACTCCGGTGCGAGGCGCAAATGTCATAACAACCATCATGTCAATGACACGCATCTGGCGTGTCGCACCTTAGTAAAACCGTAGTGAATTGTCTCAGGGGCACTTCGAGCGCGCGGCCCGACTAAGCGTCCGTTTGTACATTAGCCTGTAAGTCACGAGAGATGCCATTGACGTGACAAGGATAGTGACCACCAGAGGGTCGAAGCGGTAATGGTTCCAGAGCCAGAAACCAGCGGCCGTGGCAAGGACGTTAAAGACTAGAACTACGAAACGTGGCGTGATTGTAAGTCGCTGGAGCGACAACGAACGGGCAAGTCCAAGGTAAGGAGTGCAGGGACTCATTAGCACGGCGGCCAGCACGGTGACCGGAACCGCGTATGCCACCTGTGTCACGATGGTCGGATCAAGCCACGGCTGCGCCAGGTAGAACCCCAAACAGGCCAGTGCGCCATAAACTAAAGTTACAGATGAAATTGCCAAGGAGGAGTGTCGCACAACCCGCTGCATCCCAAGACGGTCATGGCTTTGCAGGGTAGAACTCCCCAGGAGGAAACGCACCATCACGAAGTTGTTCAGTGTGTTGAGAGGGCCCATGGCCGTTTGCGCCAGTCGAAACGCCGCAACACTACCCACAGGCAACACAGCTTGAACCACAAGTAACGGTGCAACCGAAGTCAGGCTGGCGATGGTCCACTCAGCGACTTGGTACCTGCCCAATGCCAGTGGTGCCCTTAGTGACTTTTGCCGAGCCGAAGGTAGACGAAAGAGCAATGCGGGCACAGACATGGCTGCGCTCATTCCCCACAGGGCCAGCATGACCTCAGGAGAGTCCGGCCGATAAAGTATCGTGCCCAGGAGGAGAGCGATCAACCAGACGCCGTCCGAAACCAGTGTGCGAGCATATGCCCCGTGCGCCAGGCTCCGATACCGAAGACAATCTTGCACCAGGGGAAAAAGGATTGATAGCACGGTTAGGGGACTGAAGAAGGATATCTCAAGCAGGTAGGCAATGCTCAGCGCTACGACTGTGCATGGTCCTAAGGAACGCCAGAGCCACTTGCCGTATGCCACATTCGCAGTTCCATTCCCGGTGATCACCAAGGAGGGATCCAAAAAAATAGACCGTTGAAAGCCGATTAGTGAAGTGCCAATCAATTGAACCGTCACATAGTGGTTGAGCTGGTCGCCGGAAAGAAAGAACGCGGCCACCATAACAGCAGCTGCATTGCTCGCACTGCATACCACCTGGTCCAGTAAAAGCGTGGCATTTTTGCCACTGAAGAATTTTCTGGCCTGCAACATAGGCCGTCCTATTTCCGCAAAAGGTGATTGGTACCTATCACGGTGGCGCCAGCCGGTACGTCGCGGGTCACGACGGCATTCGCCCCAACCTGTGCGCCTGAGCCGATCGTCACCGGGCCGAGGACGACAGCTCCCGTACCGATAATGACGTCGTCTTGAATGGTCGGAGCGGCGTTTGCATCACCTTCAAGGGCTCCGATAGTCACGTTGTGATAGATGGTGCATGAGGTTCCAATCCTCGCCGAACTGTTAACAGTGATGTTTTTGGGGTGTGGGAGTCTCAAACCAACGCCGACGACCGTGGAGAAGGGCAATTCGATGTGACGTGGATAGTACACGAGGACGTTCTGCATGATCTGGCATATAGCGACACAGCCACGGCTGGAATTTTCTGTCTGGAACTCATGCTGGGCTCTGTAGAGCAGCATCATTACATACACATAGCGGCTTCCCCCAGATCGCTGGCTGTCCTGTCGGGCGTCCGAAATGACACGTGTCCAGTCACGAATCAGGGCATAAAACTGCGAAAGATGAGACAAGATGGAAGATGCCTTTCTAATCGCGCAATCCGGCGCCGCCTTCGCGGATTAAACGCTGAACTGCACTAGCCGAGTTTTTTTCATAGGCCGACCAAGAGTACTCCCTTGCTGTCTGTTGGGCGTTCAGTTTGATGGCTCGGGTCTGCTTTTGATCGTCTACGACGTCGGTCATACGCTGCACCAGCTGCTCAACGGAGCCTGCGTCCACCACGAAACCGTTCTCTCCATCCCGAATGACGTCCGAGGCGAATGTAAACTGGCTCACGATAGGTACGCACTGGTTGGCCATGGCTTCGAGAGCCGTCAAGGGGAATCCTTCGGCAAAACTGGGCAATAGCAGCGCATCTGCCTGTGCCATCACGGCAAATAACTCCTGACGCGGCATCGTGCCTAGGTAGGTGACGCGGGCATACCTGGACAGCCGGTCGCGCATCTCGGCGCTGGCGTGTCCTGCAATCAGCAGTTCCGTGTCCTTGGTCTCCATCTGCGCAAAGGCGTCCAAGATGTACCCAATTCCCTTCCGCTGGTTGACCTGACCGGCGAAGAGGAAGGTGGTTTTACGAGATGAATGCTGCGAGCGGTCCATTGACGGCGTGTCTGTGGGCGGCAGATCTACCCCCAGGTTCTGAACCACGAGTTTCTCGGCGTCAACTCCCGCGTGCATGAAAGTGGACCTTACGAACGAACTAGGGACCATAATTTTGTCCGCGAGCTGAATTTCCGCGTCCAGGAGTGTTTGTTTCCACAACGGCATTCTGTAACCCTGAAGGAAATGCGCCCATCCCGGATTACTTTCCGCTTCCGTCCGCATGGTTTCCTGCATCCAGCTGTGGTGGGCTATTGGATACATCAGTATTTTCGTCGTGCGTTCAGCGGCCGCCTGGAACGGCTCAAGGCCGGAATGATACTGGGCGATAATGGCGTTAAGACCGTCAGCATTAGTTACCGCCGCGGCGACTTTCCTGCGATGACGCTGATTGCGCTGCGCCAGCACCAGGTCTCTGCTGTTTAGGTCCGCTTTCATCAGGATTTGAAACAGCGCATCCAAGGCGGGGGTGGTCACCTTGACATCAGCGGCCTCGATGGGAAGCGGCAGTTTTCGTCGCCTAATCTGGGCGGCAAACCTTAATTTTCGAGCTGTTGTGCTGTCGGCCCTGACCATTAATTTAGAGTCGGAGGCCCATGACGCACTGGTCATGTATGTGATCCGGGTTCCACTTGATGCCAGGCCAGCTGTGAGATGTGCGGGTTCCGGATGCGTGCCAGCGTTCGAGACGATGATCAAGATTGGTTTGTTCTTCCGATTGATGTGGTTGGATCCAGGAGAGTGCTTATTTCGGTATTAGTGCCTTACTGCTTAGCGCCGAGGAATACGTTGGCCAAGTTTCCCAGTTGGTCAGGGATCCATCTGCTAAGACATCGGTGGTCGATGCCCATAATAGAGGCGGAGCGCCTGACGAAGTCTTGACGCTCTGTCTGCCAGAACCAGCTTTCGGTATCCAACGCGAATGGAAACGTCTTGCGAAATCCACGTCCCTTCTCGGCCGGCAGATGCCATAGGGACAGATTGCTTTCATCCCCGGTTACTGTTCGGTGCCTGTGAGTGGTCCAAACACGCCGGATGGACCGCTTCAAATCTACTACGGAAAAGTGTGCCAGAACGAAATTCATAATGTGCTCTTCGGTGTAGAAGCACGGATTTTTTCCATCGCTTTGCTCCAAGGTGTACTGCCAGGCTGACTCGGCGTATCCGCTTATTTCTGGCAGCAGAGCAGAGGGCAGCACATAGATTTCACCTCCATAGTAATCGGGTACTTGGAGGGGCAGCCCCAATTTGGAGTGCAAGTGAGATGCTTGCGCTTGACTGAGTCCGTTGACCCTGCGGACGGGGTCGTAATCAAGCAGGATTCCACCTAGCTGGTTCTGTGCAAGTTTGTCTATGAAGTCGAGCTTGTCCACACATAGTATGTCCGGGTCAAGCACCACGTTTTGGTCACCCCGTAATTCCCGAATCACATCTAAGTAGTACAGTGACGCGACGAACGCTGGGGGTATGTGTGGAGGAATGTGTCGTGTGTAAGGCACGATTTGCGTGTGAACACCTATTGACGCGTACATATCTCGGTACCGCCCGGGTAGCAGTCGGTTACTCGCTAGGGTGAGCTGAGTATCTGGATTGAAACGCGCTAACGAGGCAAACGTCACAAACATGGCCTGATAATAGTCGTCGAGTTTACCTTCACTAGAGGCAGAGCGTGTGTTCGGTGTACTTGGAACGCCAGCTTGCAGAAAAGGGATCGTGACTTGCCATGCGTCATTGGTATTCATCGTCCTGCGGTTTCCTTGGCCAGTCGTCGAATAGATGGTGTTTGAGTTCACACTTACTTTATATGGGTGGATGTCATGGGTCGGATGGAAACGGGGATAGGCGTCAATGGAATAGATGGGGTGTGCGTCACTTCGAATTGCTCGGACACCGACAATCCTGCCAAGTGGTCCGGAACAACGTCCAATGGGCACAGGCTACGGCGCCTTAGTAGGCGCCCTCTTTGGCTAAGACGGCCTTGAGAGTGCGTCCTAGAATCAGCATGTCCTGGACGGGCGACCAGTTCTCCACGTAGTAGAGGTCGAGACGCACCGACTGTTCCCAATCCAGGTTGGACCGGCCGGACACCTGCCAGAGGCCGGTGATGCCGGGCTTCACGCGCAGCCGGCGGTGGACGTAGTCCTCGTACTGCTCCACCTCGGTGGGGAGCGGAGGACGGGGGCCCACCAAGGACATGTCGCCCTTGAGGACGTTGAAGAACTGAGGGAGCTCGTCCAGGCTGTAGCGGCGCATCCACGTGCCGGGGCCGGTGACGCGGGGGTCGTCCTTCATCTTGAACAGCAGCCCGGCGCCCTCGTTCCGCTCCTTGAGGCGTTGCAAGACCTCTTCGGCGTCGGTGCGCATGCTGCGGAACTTCAGCATCCGGAAGCGGGAGCCGTCCTGGCCGATGCGCTCCTGCGCGAAGAAGGCCGGGCCCCTGTCGTGCGCCTTGACGATCAGCGTCAGGGCGAGCAGGACGGGGGAGAGAGCCAGCAGCGCCGCCGCGGAGCCGACGACGTCCATGAAGCGCTTGGTCAGTGCCCGGCTGCGGCTCAGCCGCGGGGTGGCCACATGGATGAGGGGCAGGCCGGCCACCTGCTGCATGTGGATCCGGGGGCCGGCGATGTCGGTGAGTCCGGTGTCCATGACCAGGCGGATGTGGGCGTCGGCCAGGGCCCAGCTGAGGTGGCGGATCTCCGTGGTGCTCAGCGGCACGTTGGAGGACAGCACCACGGTCTCGATGTCGTGCTCCTGGCAGGCCGCCATGATGCCCGGCACGGAGGGCCGTTCGCCCGCGGGGAGGGCGTTGGTGGGCAGCTTGATGCGCTGCAGCTCGGCCGGCATCGGCTGCCGGGTCTCCGGCACGTAGACGGCGGCGGCGTCGAGCCCGGAGGTGGGGTGCTGGCGCAGGGACTTGATGAGATCGGTGGCCCCACCCAGCCGGCCGACCACCATGGTCCGGGACAGGGCCTCGCCGCGGTAGCGGGCCTTCACCAGGCGGTGCCGGACGAGGAATCGGCCCAGCATGAGCAGGCCGATGCCCAGCGGCAGGGCGATGAGGACGTAGCTGCGGGCGGTGGGGATCTCGAAGCCGAAGGAGATGATGGCGATCGCGCCGAAGAGAATCAGGCTGGAGCTGACCACCTGCCGGGTCTCCTCGAGGCCGTGGCCGATGAGTCGTACGTCGCGGGCGCCGCGCAGTCCGAGGTGCATCCACCAGAAGGCGGCGAGCGCGATGCCGACGATCCAGTACGGGACCGAGAGCGGGCCCAGGTGCAGTCCGGCGTGCTCCAGTTGGAACCGCACCAGGTGGGTACCCAGGAGGGTGACCATCAGGGCGGTTGCGTCAGCCCAGCGCAGCCGGGTGAGGTACGCGGAGCGCCACCCGGTCTCGGACGCGGGCGTGCGCTCGGCGTCGACCCGCCGGAGCTGGTCGACCGGATCCTCGATGTGGTGGTCGGCAGTGGTGTGGGCGACCTGGCTGGCCTTGAGCATGATGGTGCTCCCTCCCCAAAAAAGCGCGCGGCCACCTGAGGAAGTCGACTCCCGGCCCGGGGAGCGACGGTGGACCGCGCGCTGCATTGCACTTGTCCCCAAGTTTAGGGGCGCAAATCGATGAATAGAGCTCTATGACGAAGCGTGTATGCATTTACATTGAGTGCTGCCGAGAATCCGCGGAGCGACGTTGTCCCTAGTGGTGACGGGGATCACGTCGTCGGGCAGGGGGAACGACCCCCGCGGGAGCGAGGGCCGTCCGGCGTCCCCCAACAGGGGGACGCCATGGGTTTTCAGCTCAGGCGGCGCGTGCCGACCAGCGGTCTCCTGAGCGGCTCAGGTGCTCGGTCTTCAGGCGGCGCAGGATCGGGAGCAGGGACGCGGGGGTGTAGTCCGGCTTGGCGACCACGGGGGTGCCCTCGTGCCCGTGCGCGGCGAGCAGGGCCTCGAAGCCGGCCTCGTGGCGCTCCAGCAGCACGTGGCTGAAGTAGTGCTCGTTGAACACCCGGGACAGTTCCAGGGCGTAGGCCCACGTGGGGGAGCCGGCCTCCGTGGGAGCCTGCGGGCAGTCCCAGTCGGCGGGGGCCTCCACGGCCTCCAGCTGCGAGCGCAGCACGCGCTCCAGGGCCTCCGGGGTGAAGGCGACGGTGAGCTCGGCGACGTCGTCGACGATCTCGAACCGGGTGACGGTGAGGCCGGCGGGGGAGCCGGAGTGCAGGTAGCGCTGGGCGTCGGTGAACAGGGGGGTGGGGGTCATCGGATTCTCGCTTGTCCGTCGAGGGGGATACGGAGCGGGTGGGTTGGGTACGAGCGTATCCGGATGACAATGCATGTGGCAGGGGGTTTTTGTCCCCACATGGTCCCCTCGGGACCGGACAAACGTCTATTGTCAGGGCCTTGTCCCTATGCGGAGAGTGGTCGGGTGTAGACCTTCGTCCAGGCGGCCCGGTCGGATCCGCCCGGGACCATGGCCGTCAGGACCTCGCGCTCGGGAGGACTATCCTGAGCTCCTCGCAAATCCTTGGCGCTCTCGCGTGTCCCACGCCGCCCTCCTGCCGTGAAAGGCCTGCATGCCCTCCGTGTCCGCCGCCCCGTCGCGCCGTCGTCGAGGGCTGCCCGCCTCTGTCGCCTTCTGGGTGCAGGCGTCCGTGCTGGTGGTGCTCATGGCCGCCTCCAGCGCGCCGAGTCCGCTGTATCCGCTGTACCAGGAGCTGTGGGGCTTCCCGCCGGTGGTGATCACGGTGGTCTTCGCCGCCTACGTCCTCGCCCTGCTCACCGCCCTGCTGACGGTGGGCTCGCTGTCCGACCACCTCGGGCGCCGCCCGGTGGTGCTCGCCTGCCTGGGCCTGGAGATCGTCTCGATGCTGGTGTTCGCCCTGGCCGGCAGCGAGGCGGCGCTCGTGGCGGCGCGTCTGGTGCAGGGCGTGGCCACCGGCACCGCGATGGGAGCGCTGGGCGCCTACCTCATCGAGCTGGAACCGCCCGCCCGTCCGGGGCTGGGCACCGTGCTCAACGGGGCAGGGCCCACGCTCGGCCTGGCCGCCGGGGCGGTGGCCTCGAGCCTGATCGTCGCCGCGGCGCCCGGTGCGGTGCACTCGATCTACGTGGTGCTGCTGGTCCTGCTCGTGCTGCAGGTGGTGGCCACGGCGCTGGGCCCGGAGACCGTCGCGCGGAGGCCCGGCGTCCTGGCCTCGCTGCGGCCGCGGGTCCAGTTCCCGCCGGCGGTGCGGCGCTCCGCGCTGTGGGTGCTGCCGGCCGCGGCGGCCACCTGGTCCCTGGGCGGCCTGGTCCTGTCCCTGGGGCCCAGCGTGGTCCGCTCGATGACCGGGGCGGACTCCGTGGTCCTCACCGGCCTGCTCGTGGCGGCACTGACCGGCACCGGCGGGCTGACCACGCTGCTGCTCGGATCGGTCCGGGCCTCCCGCGTCCTGGTCCTCGGCATGAGCGCCCTGGTGGTGGGCATGGCCGCCACCGTGGCCGGACTGCTCACCGGGTCCGTGGGGCTGTACTTCGCCGCGACGGTGGTGGCGGGGGTCGGCTTCGGCGCCGGCTTCCTCGGCGTGCTGCGCACGCTGCTGCCCCAGGCCGCCCCGCGCGAGCGGGCGGGCCTGCTCTCGGCGATCTACGTGGTGAGCTACCTGGCCAACAGTATTCCGGCGGTCGCCGCCGGCGCGCTGGCGGGCCGGGTCGGCCTGGTGCCCACCGCGGTCGGCTACGCCGGGATGGTCCTGCTCCTGGCACTGTTCGTGCTCGCCGGTCAGGCGGTCCGGGCGCGGCCGTCGGCGGGCCCGGATTCGGCGGGGTCCTAGGCCACGAAGAGGCAGAACGGGTGCCCGGCGGGATCGGCGAACACGTAGAGCGGTTCGTCGGGGTCGTCCGTGCGGTCGAGCAGCTGCTCGGCGCCCAGCTCCAGGGCGCGCTCCCGCTGGTGATCGAGCGCGTCCCGGTCCGGGACGGTCAGGTCCAGGTGCAGCTGCTGGGCCACTCCGGAGGCATCGGGCCACGTCACCCGCGGCAGTGCCGGGACGGCCTGGAAGGCCAGCTGCCGCGTCCCGTGCGCGTCGGTGAGCACCAGCCACTCGAGCTCGTCGGCGCCGTCTACCGGCGGCTCGTCCCCGGGCCGGTACTGCAGGCCCAGCAGCTGCCGGTAGAACTCGGCCAGCCCGCGGACGTCCGTCGTGTCCAGCACGGTGTTCTGCAGGTGCGGATAGTCGGCCATGAGGGGTCCTTTCCCGGTCCTGTCCCGTGGTGCTCCTGCCTCACCGTAGCCAGGGGCGGTGTAGTACGGAAGGCACGGGAAGCTGGCAGGTGGGGGACACGCCCCTGTTACGCGGCTCACGGAGGCTGGAGGAGGGCGGCTGACCGGCCGGTCCACGCAGCGTCCCGGAAGGACCCCGCACGATGACCGTGACCCTCAGCATCCTCACTGCCGAGACGCCCGCCGGGGCGGTGGAGTGGGCCCGATTGTTCTCCTACCAGCTGCCGGCCGGTCACGACCCCGGCCTGCCGGTGGTGCTGGAGTCCCTGACCGAGGGCCGGCGCCGGCCCGGGCACACCTACCGGTGGACGGACTACCAGGTGCCGGTGGAGCTGGTACCGGTCTGCCTGCTGGACACCGAGCACGAGGCGGAGCTCGACCACGGGTGGATCACCGGGTTCCACGGCGTGGACCTGCTGCCCGTGGTCGCCGAGTACGCCGCGGCCCGGGCCGAGCTGCTCGAGCCCGGTTCGTGCGAGCCCGGCACGCCCCTGTTCCCCGCCGCTTGAACGATGCGCCGCCGGATGTGGGGCCGACCGCTGCGTCGCTCCCCGAGCCGACGAGGGCGCATCGAACAGCGAGACGGGGTCGCCGAAGGTGCAGGAGCGGCCGTACTCGCTCGAATGATCGGGCGGTACTCGTGCCGCGCGCCGTCCTCCCGGGGGAACGCCTAAGCTCCGCCTCATGACCGTCACGAGCGAGCAGCTGCTGGTCGGCCCGCGCGGGCGGCGCCTGTGCTGGGAACTGACCGTGCCCGCGGACCAGGACACCCCCGGCTGGGCCTGGCAGCTGCAGGAGCGCCCAACCCCGGCGCGGCTCCGCGCCGCGAGCCAGGAGCTCGCCCGGGTGGACGCGCCGGCGCTCGCCGCCGACGCCCGGGCCGTGCTGCGCGCCCTGGTCCAGGCCGTCGACGCCGCCCGGTACTGGCAGCCGCCCGACGAGATCGACCGGGCCCTGGCCGGCCCCGAGCTCCAGGCCGCCCTCGCGCCCGTCGCGCAGGCCCTGAGCGCGTCCCCGTCACTGGGCTGGTGGTCCCGGCCGGTCGCCCGGCTGCAGCAGCGCTGGGTGCAGTTCACCGGCATGTCCCGGGACGGCCCGCCGCTGTGGCGCGGAGCGGCCGGCGAACTCGCGCGGTGGCGCGCCGCCGCCCTGGACATGGAGGCCCAGTGCCGCGCGGCCACGAGTTCCCGGCAGCCGCCGGACAGCGGAGAGTGGTGGTCGACCCCCAGCGTCTCGGCGCTGCTGTCCACCACCGGACCCGCCCCGGGTCTGGAGGCGCTGGGCCTGGTGGCGGTGGAGGACAGCTTCGGTCCGGAGCCGGCCCGCATCTGGCCGGTCGCCGTGGACAGCCGGGCGCGGGTGTACGAGATCACCGGCCCGGAGGACTGGGTGCGTCTGGTCTCCGCCTACCCGCTGGAGCTCACCGCGTCCAAGGGCCTGGACTGGCCGACCATCACTGGGGTGACCGGCCGGTGGTTCCTCCCGGACTGGCCGGCGGTGGCCGCGGACTACGACGGGGTACACCTGAGCGTGGCCGGCTACCTCGCCACCAACGGCCGGGCGCTGCCGGTCCCCGGAGGCCAAACCGTGCTGGCCGGCTGGGACCCCGACGCCACGTGGTGGCTCACCGACGTCCTGCACCACCACGGGGAACCCCGGCTCTGGACGCCGGACGCCGAGGACGTGCTCGCCTGGACCGTACAGGCCTGACACCGTCCGGCTAGTGGGCGCCCTCCTTGGCGAGCACGGTCTTGACGGTGCGCAGCAGGATCACGAAGTCCTGGACCGGGGACCAGTTCTCCACGTAGTAGAGGTCCAGGCGCACGGCCTGCTCCCACTCCAGGTCGTCGCGCCCGGAGACCTGCCACAGCCCGGTGATGCCCGGCTTGACCCGCAGCCGGCGGTGGACGTAGTCCTCGTACTGGGCGACCTCGCTCGGCAGCGGCGGCCGGGGGCCGACCAGCGACATCTCCCCGCGCAGCACGTTGAGGAACTGGGGCAGCTCGTCGAGGCTGTACTGGCGCATCCACCGCCCCGGTCCGGTCACCCGGGGGTCGTTCTCCATGAAGAACAGCACCCCGCCCTTGGCGTCGTTGGCGGCCATCAGCTCGGCCTTGCGCTCCTCGGCGTCGGCGTACATGGAGCGGAACTTCAGCATCTTGAACGTGGTGCCGTCCCGGCCGGTGCGCTCCTGGGCGAAGAGCACGGGCCCGCCGTCGTGGTTCTTGACGATCGCGGCCAGCACGAGCAGCACGGGGGAGAGGAGCACCAGCGCGGCGGCGGCCCCCACCACGTCCACCAGGCGCTTGAGCATCCGCCGGGACCGGCTCAGCCGCGGCGTGGAGACGTGGATCAGCGGCAGGCCCGCCAGCTGCTGGGTGTGGATGCGCGGCCCGGCGATGTCGGTGAGCCCGGTGTCCAGCACCAGGCGGATGTGCGCGTCGGCCAGGTGCCAGGACAGGTGCCGCACCTCCTCCGAGCTCAGCGGCGCGGAGGCGGCCAGCACCAGGGTCTCGATCCGGTGCTCCCGGCACGCGGCCACGATTCCCTCCACCGAGGGGCGCTCGCCGGCCGCCAGCATGTTCTGCGGCATCCGCACCCGGGCCAGGTGCCGGGGCAGGGCCGTGCCCGACGACGGGGCGTAGACCGCCACCGGGTCCAGGCCCGCGGCCGGGTGCTCCTGCAGCGTCTTGAGCATCTCCACGACCCCGGGCACGCGGCCCACCACGAGGGTGCGGGCCATCGCCTGCCCGGACAGCCGCCGGCGCGTCAGCCCCCTCCGGACCAGGCCGCGCCCGGCCAGCAGGAGCAGGATGCCCAGCGGCAGGGCCAGCACCACGTAGCTGCGGGCCATCGGCACGTTGAACACGTAGGAGAGGATGGCCATGGCCCCGAAGAGCACCAGGGTGGCGGTGACGACCTGCCGGTTCTCGTCGACCGGGTAGCCGATCAGCCGGACGTCGCGGGCGCCGCGCAGCTCCAGCCAGGCCCACCACGCGACACCGAGCGCGGCACCCACCAGCCAGTACGGCACGGTGAGCCCGCCGAGGAGCAGCTGCTCCTGCTCGAGGCCGAAGCGCACCAGCTGCGTCAGCAGGAGCGTGGCGGCCAGGGCGGCCGCGTCCACCTGGCGCAGGTTCCGGATGTGCGTGTCCCGCCAGGCGGCCGGCCGCACGGTCATGTTCCTCTTGAGCACGAAAGACTCACTCCCCCCGAGTGTGCGGGGGTCGGAACTCTCCCCTGCGCCCCCCGGCGCGGTCCCGACCCCGTCCCCGAGTTTACAAGCGCACATTCATGCAAACAGTCCCTTAACTGGGGACACCGTCCCGCAGCTCCAGGGGTGCGGTAAGCCGTAGGCTTTGCGCATGTAAACGCACGTGCACGACTGCGGACCCACGGGCTCGGGACTGCGGGACGTGCACTCCAGGGGGCGCCGGTGCGCCGGCGGGATCCGGGGGGATCCCGCCGCATCACGGCCGGTGCTCCCTGTCGACAGCCGCCGGCCCGGTCACCGGGCCCGGCGTGAGAGCGAGGCGCCGCACCGGCGTCGCACAGGGGGAGCACGCATGTTGAAGCACCAGTCCCGCGCCGAGAGCACGGGCCCGATCGAAATCCCGGTCAGTGGAGTCAAGGTCACGCCCATGGACGCCGACGAGCTGCACCGGTGGATCTCGGCGACCTGGCAGGAGGGCCGCAAGGCCGCCGTCCTGGCCCACAACCTGCACAGTCTCTACACCTGGGAGGTCAACGCCACGTTCCGCGCCTTCTACGAGCAGGCCGACGTGGTCCTCACGGACGGCTTCCCGGTCCTGAAGCTGGCGAAGTGGCGCTCCGGCCGGCCGCTCAGCGCCAAGCGGCACCGGCTCGGCACCCTGGACTGGCTGCCCGGTCTGATGGGTCGCACCCCGGTGCGGCGCGTCGCCGTCGTCGGAGCCACTCCTGCGGGCAACGCGCGCACGGTGCAGCTGCTGCGTGCGGGGGCCGGCTCCGGCGAGGTCCGGGGCTGGGCGGGCGAGGGCTGGCACCCCATGCTGGAGAAGCGCATCGTGCAGGAGCTCCAGGAGTACCGGCCGGACTTCGTGATCGTGGGCCTGGGCATGCCGCTGCAGGAGGAGTTCCTGAGCCGGCGCTGGGCGGAGCTGCCCCCGGCGATCTACGCGGCCGTGGGCGGCGGGATCGACGAGTACGCCGGCATCCAGAAGCCGCCGCCGCGCTGGCTCGGGCCGCTGGGCCTGGAGTGGGCCTACCGGCTGGTGACGCAGCCGCGGCGGCTGGGACACCGCTACGTCGTCGAGCCGTGGCTGCTCGCCTATCTCCTGGCGGCCAAGGTCGCCCGGCGAGGGGCGGGCACGCCGGTCGGTGCGTGAGGCCCCCGGCGGCGCGGGCGGTCCATCCGGGGCCGCGTGCTACCCTGGTGCGGTTGCCAAGGCGAGGGGACCCCTGTGTCCCGTGATCGACGACGGCTGGTTGAACGTTCCCGCCCCGCGCGGTGGCGGCGTCCGGAAGGACGTCCCGCCCAGGACGCTGGGGGAGGGTCTGCGGCCGGTATCGCCTGGCCGAAATGACCACAGACCCGATTCCGAGGAGTTCCCCATGGCCGACACCATCCGCATCCCCGCCGAGACCCGCAGCGACTTCGGCAAGGGCTACGCCCGCCGCATCCGCACCAAGGACCAGATCCCCGCGGTCGTCTACGGCCACGGCGCCGAGCCCAAGCACGTGATCATCCCCGGCCACGAGACCATGCTGGCCGTGCGCAACCGCAACGCCGTGCTCGAGCTCCAGCTCGACGGCAGCACCGAGCTCGTGATGGTCAAGGACGTCCAGCGTCACGCCACCCGCCCGGAGATCCTGCACATCGACCTGCTCGCCGTGCGCCGCGGCGAGAAGGTCGAGGTCGAGATCCCCGTGCACGTGATCGGCGAGGTCGAGGTCGGCGCCGTGCACAACGTCGAGGAGAACACCCTCACCGTCGAGGCCGACGCCCTGAACACGCCCGAGCACGTGACCATCAACCTCGACGGCCACGGCGTGGGCGACCACGTCTACGCCGCCGACGTCCGCCTGCCCGAGGGCGTGACCATGGTCTCCGACCCCGAGCTGCTCGTGGTCAACGTCTCCGCCCCGCAGGCCGAGGACCTGGGCGAGACCCCGGAGGAGGGTGCCGAGGCCGCCGACGAGGCCGCCGAGGCCCCCGAGGGCGACGTCGTCCCCGAGAACGAGGCCTGAGCTCCACTGCTCGACCGATCCTCGTGATCCCGCAAGTGCGGGGCGGCCTGCCGGCCGCCCCGCACTTCGCATGACCGCACCGTTCCGACTTCCCGACCCCAATTTTCTGGAGGCACCGATGTCCGACGCATGGCTGGTGGTGGGCCTGGGCAACCCCGGCCCCGAGTACGCCCGCACGCGGCACAACGTGGGACAGATGGTCCTCGACGAGCTGGCCTCCCGGCTCGGCGGCGGCTTCAAGGCGCACAAGGCCCGCGCCCAGGTGCTCGAGACGCGGCTGCGCCCCGGCGGGCCGCGGCTGGTCCTGGCCAAGCCGATGACCTACATGAACACCTCCGGCGGGCCCGTGGCCGGGCTGGCGAAGTTCTACGACATCGCCCCCGAGAGGATCGTCGCCGTGCACGACGAGATCGACATCCCCTTCGCCGCGCTCAAGCTCAAGATCGGCGGGGGAGAGGGCGGGCACAACGGCCTGCGGGACATGTCCAAGGCCCTGTCCACGAAGGACTACCACCGGGTGCGCGTGGGTGTGGGCCGGCCGCCCGGCCGGATGGACGCCGCCTCCTACGTGCTCAAGCCCTTCTCCTCCACCGAGGCCAAGGAGCTGCCCTTCCTGCTCGACGACGCCGCCGACGCGGTCGAGCACCTCCTCGACCACGGGCTGCTCGAGGCGCAGCAGAAGTTCCACGCGCGGTGACGCCCGCCCGCGAGCCGTGGCCGCGGGAACCCGCTGAGTCCTGGCCCGTGCGCGTCGCGGCCGTGGCCATGGTGGTCGACGCGCTGCTCCTGATCGCCCACGTCCTGCACCGCAGCGCCTCCGTGCTCGACCCGGACGGCAGCTGGTTCTTCCCCTTCCGCCGCGCCGCGCTGTGGAACGGCGGCCAGGACGGCTCCCTCGTCGAGTTCTTCGGGCTCCTGCAGCTCGGGGCCGCGGCCGTCCTGCTCCTGAGGGCAGGTCTGCGCGGCCCGGCGCGCCGCGTGCTCGCCGCGTGGGGCGGCATCCTCCTGCTCCTGCTCGCCGACGACCAGTTCCGGATCCACGAGCGGGTGGGCGCCCGCCTCGCCCTGGACCGGCTGGTGCCCTCGCTGGGCGCGACCACGGCCCAGGAGCTCGGCGGTCTGCTCTTCTGGGCCGTGTCCGGACTCCTGCTGGTGGACGGGCTCATCCGTCTGCACCGCCGGAGCGCGCCGGCCGCACAGTCCGCTTCCTGGAGGCTGCTGGTCACCGTGGTGCCGTTCGTGCTCGTCGCCGTGGGCTACGTGCTGCTGGGTGTCGCCAGGCCCGGTCTGGTCGTCGGCCCCGAGGGCGAGGCGGTCGCGCTGGTGCGGATCGCCGTGAAGCTGCTGACCATGACGCTGCTGCTCGTCCAGGCCCTGCGTCTCACGGCCTCCCGCCCGTAGCCGGGCCGCGCCGGACGTCCTCCCGTGCCGGCGACGACGCATAACGTATGGCGCTGGCTCACGTTCCCGGAAGTGAAGTAGCATTCGCACAGGCCATTGTGGCCGTTTCATGATCCTGGGCGCGGGGGCATCCTGTGCACGCCCGGGTCTTGTCGTCAAGGGAATCGGGGGATTCCGGATGCAACGGAAATTCGTACGTCCGTCCGTGGGTCGCGGAGGGGAACCACTCCTCCTGCCGCACGGCGGACGCGCTCAGAACAAGGGCCTGCGGGGCCCGTACCGGAGGAACGCGGGGGCCTCCCGCTCCGTGTGGCTCGCCGCCTCGGTGATCTCCGGCTCCGCCGTCGCGCTGACGTCGACCGGATTCACCGGGGCGCTCGCCGTCATGCCGCCGGTCATGCCGGCGGCCGAGACCACCGCGGCTGGAACCGAGGAACTGGTGGTGAACGGTTCCCTCGCGGAGGGGACGGGAACTCCCAGCTGCTTCTTCTCGGCCGGCTGGGGCGAGCGGGCGGTGCAGGAAGGCCTGTCCACCGACGTGCCGGCGGGTTCTCCTGCGGGTGCCCGCTCCTACTCCTTGCAGGTCAGCGGCCACGTCTCCGGTGACGCCAAGCTGCTGCAGGCCGAGGCGGACGGGTGCGCCCCTGCGGTCACGGCGGGGCAGAGCTACGACCTGTCCATCGACTACAAGTCCACCAGCGACCGCAACTCGCTGACCGTGTTCGTGCACACGGCGACCGGGTGGCAGTACCACACGGACCTGAAGATGCTTCCGGCCAGCGCGGAGTGGACCACCGCCCAGGCCCGGCTCGAGAACCTCCCCGAGGGCGTGGACCGGGTGTCCTTCGGGATCTCCCTCTCCGGCGACGGGGAGCTGAAGACGACCAACTACTCGCTGCAGCCGGTGCCGGTGGAAGCGCCACCGCCGGCGCCGGCCGACGGTGAGCTGGTCGTCAACGGGGCCCTGGCCACGGGCGAGGGCGTCCCGACCTGCTTCCTGCCCGCGGGCTGGGGGGACAGGACGCTCCAGCAGGAGCTCGACACCGACGTGCCGGCGGGGTCGCCCACGGGCGCCCGGTCCTACTCCCTGCAGGTCAGCGGCTACGCCTCCGGTGACGCCAAGCTGTTGCAGGCCGAGACGGACGGGTGCGCGCCCACCGTGGCCGAGGGGACGGACTACGACCTGTCCATCGACTACAAGTCCACCAGCGACCGCAACTCCGTGACCGTGTTCGTGCACACGGCGGAGGGGTGGAAGTACCACACGGACCTGAAGATGCTCCCGCCCAGCCCGGAGTGGACCACCGCCCAGGCCCGGATCAAGGACCTGCCCGCGGGCGTGGACCGGGTGTCCTTCGGGATCTCCCTCTCCGGCGACGGCCAGCTGAAGACCACGAACTACTCCCTGCAGCCCGTGGAGACCGAGGCGCAGCCTGCGCCCCAGTCGGCCGAGCTCGCCGGTCAGTGGGACGTCCTCGAGACTGAGCTGCCCATCCGGGCCATCCACACCACCCTGCTGCACGACGGGCGGCTGCTGCTCATCGCCGGGTCCGGCAACGACGGCAACCAGTTCGCCGCCGGCACCTTCCGCGCGGTGGTCTGGGATCCGGACACGAACGGGTTCACCGAGATCCCGGTGCCGTACGACATGTTCTGCGCCGGTCACGTCACGCTCCCCGACGGCAAGGTGCTGCTCGCGGGCGGCACGATGGCCTTCCCGGAGCAGGACGCGGGCCCCAACACGTTCAAGGGGTCCAAGCAGAGCTACTACTTCGACCCCGCGGACAACACGTTCCACAAGACCAGCGACATGGCCGGTGCGCACTGGTACCCGTCGCTGACCAAGCTCGGGAACGGGAACATCTGGGCTGCCGGTGGCCTCGACGAGAAGGCCGAGGGCACCGTGCTCACCGAGATGTTCGACCACTCCTCGATGAGCTGGCTGCCGCAGAACAGCGTTCCCCAGACCTGGAGCTACTGGGGGACCTACCCGCACATGTACCTGCTGGACGACGGCAAGATGTTCTACAGCGGCGGCCACACCTTCGGCAACGGGCTGCCGGGCACGGGTGCCTCCATCTACGACTGGCAGGACGCGGCGATCTGGGACGTTCCCGGGCTGCGGGAGAAGGACCTGCGGGACCAGGCGGGCTCCGTGTTCATCGGGCCGGCCCAGGACCAGCGGGTCATGATCGTCGGCGGCGGGAACACGGACACCAACCTGCCGGCGACGAACCTCGTGGACATCATCGACCTCAACCAGGAGTCCCCGGCGTACGTGCCGGGGCCCGACCTGCCCGGTCCGGGCAAGGCGTACGTGAACCTGGTGAACCTGCCCGACCGGACGGTCCTGGCGGCCAACGGGGCCCAGTACAACCGCAGCGGTGACGTGCTCACCGCCGCTCTGTACGACCCGGACGCCAACAGCTGGACGTCCATCAACCCGGACCCCGTGGGACGCAACTACCACTCGTCCTCCATCCTGCTGCCCGACGGCCGCGTGGCGGTGTTCGGCTCGAACCCTGCTGACAACTCCTTCGACTTCCGGATCTCCGTCTACAGCCCGCCGTACCTGTTCCAGGGCGCCAGGCCGCAGGTCGTGCAGGCTCCGGAGTCGGCCGGGTACGGGGACGTCCTCGAACTCGGCGTGGAGGGCGAGGTGGTCTCCGCGTCCCTGATGGCGCCGATGTCCGCCACGCACCAGACCGATACCAATGCCCGGCTCGTCGACCTGCCCCTGGCAGGAGAAGGGAACACCAGGACGGTGCAGGTGCCGGACAACCCCAACCTGCTGCCCCCCGGTCCCTACATGCTGACGGTGCTCGACGCCAAGGGCGTTCCCAGCGAAGCGAAGTGGGTGTGGATCTCATGAGTGCACAGAAGCGCAGAGGTGGCCGGCTGGCGGTGCTGGCCGGAGCGGCCCTGGTGGTGCCGCTGGCGGTCGGCGCCACGGTGGTCGCCGCGGAGCCGGACGGGCCGGGCGGCCTGCCGCCGACCGTGGCCGCGGACCGCAGTCCGAGCCCGGCGCCGGGAGCAGGCCCTGCCGACGCTCCGGGCCGGGGCACGGGCCAGGGCGCGGGGGCGGCGGACGAGAAGGCCGCGGCCCCGAAGGCCGACGCCCGTGCCGAGACCGATGCCGGTGACCGGACGCCGCCGACGTCTCCAGGGCAGGGTGCGGCCCGGGAGTCGGCCGGCAGCCTGGCGGCGGTGGCGGCTCGGGAGCCGTCGTCGCCGCGGGCGAAGGAGCCCCCGGCCCACGGTCTGGAACGAGCCGCGGGCCAGAAGCCGGAGAACGGCGAGGGGGCGCGGGGCCGGTCGGGCGAAGCGCTGGACCGGACGAAGGGCCTGACCCAGCGCGCCGACGTGGCACCCGACAAGGTGCACGACGCGGACCTCGCCCCGGGCGGCTGCCTCGCGGAGTACGGCGAGGCGGGCCAGTGCCTGCCCACGGTCCCGCCCAGCCTGGCCAAGCACGTCCGGGACATGGAGAAGGCGGGCCAGGACGTGAGCTCCATGCCGCACCACTGGGACTGTGAGGAGGTGCGCACCTTCTTCCCGGACGGCATCGTGGTCCGGCAGGCCGGGGTGGACCCGCAGGGCCTGGACGCCGACGAGGACGGCACTGCCTGCAGCGCAGGCGACTGACCGCTCCGCAGAACGAGGAAGCCCCGCGAACCGTTCCGGTTCGCGGGGCTTCCTGCTGTGCGGTCGTGCTGCCGGAGGCGTCCCGCCGGCAACCGGACGAGGGGTGCGGCGAGGCGGGCACCGCTGCCGACGGCTGCCTCACCGAGCACCTCGAGGACATGGAGGAGGCGGGCTGGAACGGACAGCTCCGTTGCGCACCACCGGCACCGTGCCGGGGTGCACCCCCTCCGGCGGACGGCGTCGCGGGCCGGGGCGGGCCCGCCGGGCCTGGACACGGACGAGGACGGCACCGGGAACCGGCAGGCCGGGGCGACCGACCGCTCCGCAGCACGAGGAAGCCCCGCGAACCGTTCGGATTCGCGGGGCTTCCTGGTGTGTCGTGCTGTGCTGTGCGGTGCCGTGCGGACGGGACGCCCGGGTGCAGTCCGCGGGGCGGGTCGCGCCGCGAGACCCCTCGGGCGTCAGCCCTGGACGCGGTGCACGGTCCAGTCGCCGAAGCTCTTCACCGGCACGGCGTTGTCCAGCGCCCGCTGCGCGGTGTCGAGGCCGAGGTCCTGGACGGTGCGCTCCGTCGCGGGGCCGAGGACGACCCACTCGACGTCCTTCCACCCGCCCGGGTGCTCCACGCGGAACTGCGGGTCGAGGTCGGCCTTCTCGATCGCCACCATCTCCCACGGGTCCTCACGGTCGCCCGCGTTGAGGTCCTGCCACAGGGCGTAGGGGACCAGGGCGGTGTCCTCGGCCGGCACGTTCTCCTGGACCCAGGCGAGGGTCGAGGCCCAGTCGGTGTTCGCCTCCTGGGTGAGCAGGACGCGGTCCTGCGCGATCCACTGCGGCGCGAGGGCCAGCGCCACGGTCCCCACGAGCGCCGCCACGGCGGTGCCCCGCACTGCCGCACCGGCCCGGCACCGCCAGGGGGGCGTCGTGCGCACCAGCGAGCCCCACAGCATCTGGAGGGCGACCCCCACGGACAGCGCCAGGAAGGGCACGATGCCGATGACGTACATCGCCGGAAGATATCCGTCGGGAAGGAGCACGGGCAGGGAGAAGATCACGACTGCCACCGGCAGCCACGCGCTGCTGCGGCGGGTCGCGCACACGAGCCCTGCCAGGACACCGCCGACGAGGAGGTACTGGTCGTAGTGCAGCCAGCCCTGCAGGAGGACGGCGCGGTCGGAGCCGTCCGCCCAGACCGCACCGGAGCCGGTGCGCCCCATCAGCTGGAGGGCCACCGCCTCCTGGAGGGACACGCGGCCCGGGGCGGCCAGCAGCTCCCAGTTGAGCAGGGCCATGAGCGGGTAGAAGGTGAGGACCAGTCCACCGACCACAAGGAAGCCCACCACGGAGAAGGAGCGGTTGGACCAGGTGGGCCGGTTGACGAGGGCCACCAGCAGGGCCGGGCCGAAGACGGCCATGGTCTCCTTCGAGAGCACGGCCAGGGCGAAGAAGACGCCGGCGCCGATGTGGTGCCACAGGGCCTTGCGCTCGTTCAGGGCCAGGTAGAAGGCGAGCAGCAGCCAGGGGAGCGCGATGTTGTCGAGGTAGATCTGCCGCCCCAGGGTCAGCGACAGCGGGGACAGCAGCACCAGGGCGGCCGCCAGCACCGCCAGGGGCGCCTGGACCCGCATCCGCCGGGCGATCAGGTAGGTCAGGACGACCGTGGCCACGAAGAACGGGATCATCGCGAACCGCGTGGCGCCCACGTACGTGCCGTCGCCCAGGCCCAGTGCCTGGGGGATCCAGGCCAGGACGCCCAGCTGGATCCAGCCCAGCGGAGGATGGTCGTACTGGTAGGTGTACGGTGCCAGATCGCCCCTGAGCACGCTGAAGGCCTGCGCGGTGTAGGTGCCCTCGTCGTCCATGTAGGGCGAGGCGCCCGTCAGGTTCCACGCGCCGAGCACGGCGGCGACCACGCCGAGCACCAGCACGGCGATGCCGTCGAAGCCCGGAAGGGAGCGGTTCACGGGCAGACGCAGCGGAATCCGCTCGGGCCGGGTGGAGACGAGCGACATGAGCCTTCCGGCGCGGACCGGTGTCTGCGTGGCCATCAGGACGCGGTCCCGTCGAGGAGGAGCGCGGAGCGCCCGCCGCCGGACGGGTGCTCGAAGGCCCCGGGCCGGACGCCCGCACGGCGACGACCGGTCGCCGGGACCCGGACGGGCACCGGCTGCGCCGCAGCGGAGACGTCGGCGTAGACCACGCGCGAGTGGTAGAGGTACCGCAGGAGGAAGGCCCCCACGAGCGTGCCCGCCTGGGCCAGCAGACTGGGCACGCCCGCGAACTCCACGAGCAGCCACAGGAGGGGAAGGCGGGCGGCCGCGTCGACGTTGTTGAAGCCCGCGGAGTGCAGGAACCGGCGGCGCAGGCTGCCCGCCCCCTGCCGCTCGGCGCGGAACACCATCCGCTCCTGCATCAGGAAGTTGGTCAGGATGGTGATCTCCGCGGCCACGATCGCCGCGACGACGTAGTGGACGCCCAGGGCCACGAGCGCGCCCATGATCAGGAGGTTGAGCACCGCGCCGATCCCGCCCACCATGCCGAAGCTCGCGATCCTGCCGAAGCGCAGGCCGGCCAGCTGGCGCAGGAACCGGAGTCCCTCCGTCAGCGTGGCCTTGGACTCCCCGGCGAAGCGCGCGCCGAAGACGAACGGCACCTCCAGCACGCGGAGCCGGTGGCGGCAGAGGATCTCCAGCAGAATCTTGAAGCCCGTGGGCCGGAGCTGCTCGACCTCCACGGCCGAGCGCCGGAAGCCGAAGAAGCCCGTCATGGGATCGCTGCAGTGCTCGAGGCGGCGCGGGAACAGGGTCCGGGACAGCAGCGTGGCACCGGAGGAGACGAGTCGCCGCGTGCCGTTCGCGAGTCCGCCGGCGTCGCCGCCGTTGCCGCCGTACCGCGAGGCGACGACGACCTCGGCGTCGGACGCCCGGAGGCGGTCCAGGACGACGGGGATCATCTCCGGCGGGTGCTGGAGGTCCCCGTCCATGACCAGGCAGTACACCGCCTGGCTGGAGCGGACGCCCTCGATCACGGCGCCGCCCAGGCCGCCCACGGGGTCGTCGCGGTGGATCAGGCGCACCGGGACGGTGCTCCGGGCGGCGGTGGTCCGGATGACGTCGGGCGTGTGGTCCCGGGAGTCGTCCACGAAGACGATCTCGGCGTCGACGCCCGAGCAGGCCGCTTCGGCCCGGCGGACGAGTTCGGCGATGTTCGGTGCCTCGTTGTACGTGGGCACGATGACGGTCAGTTCCATGGTGGTGTTCTCCCCCTGGACGATGTGGCTGCGTGCGGCGGTCGGTGTGGAGCCGGAGCGGATCTAGTCGTTCAGCACGCGGTGGATGCTCCACCCGCCGAAGGTCTGCACCGGGACCGAGTTCTCGAGCGCTTCCCCGGCCGTGGTGAGGCCGAGCTGGTCGATGTTCGACTCGACGAAGGGACCCACGACGACCCAGTCGATGGCGTCCGCCCCCTCCGGGTGCTGGTTCAGGAACTCGGGGTCCAGGTCCGCCTTCTCGGTGGCCACGACGCTCCAGGCGTCGGACCAGCCACTGGCGCTGAGGTCCTGCCACATCGCGTACGGTGCCAGGACCGTGTCGTCGCGAGGGATGTTCTCCTCGACCCACGCCAGGGCGGAGGACCAGTCCTGGTTGGTCTCGTGGGTCAGCAGGGTCCTGTTCTGGCCCACCCACTGGGGGGCGACCGTCACCAGGATGACGAAGGCGAGCGTCACCGCCCCCGCCGCGCGCACCGCGCGCCGCACGGACGGTGTCTGCTGGTCCGCGACCCGCTCCAGCCATCCCCAGGCCATGTTGAGGGCGCAGCAGACGGCCAGGGCGAGGAAGGGCAGGATGCCGATGATGTACATGGCCGGCAGGTAGCCCTCGCCCGTGACGATGGGCACGGAGAAGAAGGCGATGCCGACCGGGATCCACATGCTCCGGCGCTGCACGAGGCAGAGCACGGCGGCCACCAGACCCACCACGACGAGCGGGCGGTCGTAGAACAGCCAGCCCTGCAGGAGCTCGGCCCTGCTCGAGCCGGCCTCCCAGATCGATCCGGAGCCCGAGCGGGTGAGGAACTGGTACACCAGCGCGTCCTGCAGGGACACGTGCCCGCCTCCGGAGAAGAACTCTCCCCGGAGCAGGGCCATGAGCGGGTACAGCGCGAGTGCTGCGCCCCCGACGACCAGGAAGCCGACCACGGAGAACGCACGGTTGGTCCAGGTGGGACGGTTCAGCAGGGCGAGCAGCAGCGAGGGGCCGAAGATGGCGAGGGTCTCCTTGGACAGCACCGCCACGGCGAAGAAGATTCCGGCGCCGATGTGGTGCCACAGGGCGTTGCGCGGTGAGAGCACCAGGTAGTACGCCAGGAGCAGCCACGTCACGCCGATGTTGTCCAGGTAGACCTGCCGGCCGATCGTCAGCGCCAGGGGGGAGAGCGCGAACAGCGCCGCGGCCACGACGGCCAGCGGGCGGCGCACCTCCATCCGGCGGGCGATCAGGTAGATCAGGGTGGCGGTGGCGACGAAGAACGGGGCGATGACCATGCGGGCCGCGCCGATGTGCGTGTCGCCGCCCAGCCCGAGCAGCTGGGGCAGCCACACCAGGAACGCCAGCTGGATCCAGCCCAGGGGAGGGTGATCGTACCAGTAGGTGTAGGGGGCCAGCCTCCCGTCCTCCAGCACGCTGAAGGCCTGGGAGGTGTAGGTGCCCTCGTCGTCCTGGAAGGCCGAGGACTCGGTGATGTTCCACACGCTCAGCACGGCCAGTGCCACGAGGAGGACCGCGAGGACCGCGAGGACCGCACGGTCGTGCGGGATCCGGCGCACGCCGTCCCGCATGCGGCCCCACTTCCCGGGGCCCGTCACGTGCTGCGAGAGCACCGAGGGGGCGGTCGCGGGCTCCGCCGCCACGACGGTCATGGTCCGGCTCATGCCCCGACGACCTCTCCGGTGTGCTGCACGTAGGTGAGGTGGGCCCCCGAGTGGGAGGTCTTCTCCCAGCGGAAGTCCCTGCGGTAGAACTTGACCAGCGCGCGGACGGCGGCGAAGGCCAGCACCAGCTGGTAGAAGGGGGTGCTGACCACGAGGCGCACGTAGTCGTAGGCGCTGACCCGGAAGTGGTGGTCGCGGCCGAACTCGTGGAGCATGCACACGTCGAAGGCGATGGTGGCGAGCGTCGGGATCAGGGGCAGGAACGCGATGAGGGTCACGGCCATCGGGAAGTCGCCCCACACCGCGACGATGATGGCGATGGGGATCACCAGCCCGGCGAAGGCCATGAAGTGCTGCTGCATCAGTGTCCACCAGGCCAGCGCACGGCGGCGGCGGGTGGGCAGCTGCTTCCAGTCGCCCTTGGCGTACACCTGCATGAATCCCAGCGACCAGCGGGTGCGCTGCTTCACCAGGCCCTTGAGGCTGTCCGGGGTCTCCTCACGGGTGACGAGGTCCGGGGAGTAGGCGACGACGATCTGCCGGCCCAGGGTGGAGAGCCGCACCCCGAGGTCGCAGTCCTCCGCGAGGCAGTCGGTGTCCCAGCCGCCGACCTGGTTGAGGAGGTGCCGCTTGATGAACACGGTGTTGCCGCCCAGCGGGATGAACCCCTTGTTGGCGTGGGCGTGCAGGCGGGAGCGGAACCAGGTGAAGTACTCCAGGCAGTTGCGCAGGGAGTACCAGGTGTCCTTGAAGTTGATGAGCTGGACGGCGCCCTGGACGACGTCCGCATTGCGGCCCACGAAGCAGCTGTCGATGTTGCGCAGCAGGTCCGGGGCGGCGATGGACTCGGCGTCGAACACACCCACGATGTCGTTGCGGCACATCATCAGTGCCGCGTTGAGCTGGAGGGGCTTGTTCTTCACGGCGCTGCCCTCCACGCTCACCCGGACGCTGTCCGGGTGCTCCGCGGCGAGACGCTGGGCGATGGCCACGGTCCCCGGGTCGTCGTGACCCACGGAGATGATCACCTCGACAGCCCGGTGCGTCTGGTTCAGCAGCGCCCCCAGCGTCGCCCGCATCACGGGCTCCTCCTCGTGGCGGCACGGCATGATCAGCGAGAAGGAGTGCTGCTCCTCGCCCAGCACACCGCCGTAGAAGGTGCGCTCCTGCGTCTTGGGATCCCACCAGGCGTAGGTGTTGAGGTACAGCGTGGACGTGGCAATCGCGAAAAGCACGAGCGCGATCATCACGACCAGTAAGGACAGCAGGACAGCAAGCATGGTTCTCTCCCCCCGGAGGTGCTGATGACATGAATGATCTGGGGAGGGCCGCGCTGCAGCCCTCCGGAGGTCGCCGGTCGGCGACCCTCAGGACTCGTGCGCGGATTCCCCCGAACCCGGGACGCGCGAGCTGATGGAGCGGTTCACGGCAACGGACGAGGCGGCACCCGGAGTGCGGTTCCTCGTCCGATCGATCGATGCATGCACAGCAACTCCCCCTGAGTGACGGATCGACCGCCGCATCGCCCCGTCGGCTCACGACGTGGACTCGGTGGTCACGTCGCGAAGCTCCGGCGCTGACGGCGCGGTGCGCCGCCATGCCGAGCCACCGCGCCGGGCAATGCTGTCGATGTCCCGATTCGCCGCCGGCGCGTTCTGCGCGCCGTTCCCCCGACGATCCGGTGAACCCAGGTTCTCAAGGAGATCGGTCGATTGCTAATCAAAGCGTTCGCACATATCTGGGGCACCCTGTGAAAAAGCATGCGTTCGTGGCCCTGTCGGCGTGCGGAAAAACGCGTTATTGCCATAGTGAATGGTTGCTTTAGCCATCGGGCGTGTGGGCCGATCGGGGGATGGCATCGGCAACGACGTCCCCAGAACAGGGCACAGTTTTTCTCGGTCCACGGAGCTTTCGTGACCGTGTGTTGCATTCGCCAACCGAGCGGCCGCGAATCTGCGTTCTCCGTGCCTTCGAGCTCCTCCCGGGTCAGCGCCGCAGCGGCGGGTCCGCGTTCTCGACCAGATCCAGCGCCTGCTCGGGGAACCAGGCTCCGGCCGGCGGTGCGACCCTGCCCCACGCGGGATCGGGCACTTCCGAGCCCCGCCCGCGATGGCACTCGCCGTCGGACTCCCCGGGGATCTTGACCCACAGGAAGGCGTCGGCCAGCTCGTGGCCCGTGTCCGTCGAGGGCGGCGAGCCCAGTCCCCGCCCCGGAGGATTGCACCACGGCTGCGGGTCCGGGAAGGACTGCTCCGGCGTCCAGGGGCCCTGCCCGTTGCGGCTGGTGTCGACCACGAAGCGGGCGAGGTCCCCGGGACCCGAAGGGCCGTTCCGCGCGCTGTCGACGTGCTCGGCGTACCAGGCGTCCGTCCGTCCCCAGGTGGACACGTCGTCCGCGGTGGCGGGGTAGTACTGGCTCCCGCACCCGGCGAAGTCACCCGGGTCGACGGCGGTGCCGTAGTGGATGCACTTCGAGATCCAGGTCCCGTACCTGAGCTGCTTCTCGGTGGTCTCGAAGTTGGAGACGTTCAGGGCGAAGCCGTCGGCGCGCTCCACACCGGCCCGCACGAGCCTGTCCGCGGCGTCGCCGACGGCGAGCCAGCCGCTGTTGGTCCCGTCGAGGTACACGCGGGTGTCCGGCAGGGTCGTGAGGGCGTCCACGGCGTAGGAGAGCATCTCGAACCGGTCCTCCGCCGCCGTCGCGGGATCGGCCCCGGCGGGCCGACACGCATCCGGTTCGCCGTGGGCACCGGTGTACCAGGGGATGAGACCCAGGCTGTCCGGCTCCAGGACCACCACGGCCTCGCCCCGGATGCCCTCGGCGAAGCCGTCGATCCAGGCCTTGTACTCCGCCACGCCGGAGGAACCTCCGGACGAGTACTGGGAGCAGTCCCGGAACGGCAGGTTGTAGGCGACCAGCACCGGTGGCAGGTCCGTGCTCTGCGCGCGTTCCATCGCCCGGCGGACCTGCTGCCGCACCTGCCCGGGCGTGCCCGTGGTCATCCACTCCGCCTGCGGGGTCGACGCCAGCGCGCGCAGGGCCTCCGCAGATGCGTGGTCGCCGGAGGCCTCGAGCTGGGCCGACTGCCGCAGCGCCTCCTGCACGTGGCTCGGCCGGTCGTCGCGCAGTCCCATGCCACTCAGGATGCCCGCCTCCGCTGGGAGAACGGCGAGGCCGAGCGCAACAGCAAGCACTGCGGCCGAGGCGACTCTCGCCCGTGGCCGGGGAAAGGACGGTCGTCCGAGCATGGGGGGTTCCTCTGAGGTGACGGGGCGTGGGGGCGCACCGGGGGCAGCAGACCGATTGCGGATCGATCAGGAGCCCCTGCCACAGTGTGGATGGCAGCACTTCGGGGAAGCAATGGACAAAGGTCTCGAAATTCGCTTCCACGACAGGGCGACGGGTCCGGCCGTGCAGCGCTCGTCCGGCGGGGAGCCGACGCCCGCACCGTCTGTCCGTCGTCGTAGCGCCGGTCCTCCGGGCCCCTGCCCTCAGTCCCGTTGGACGTGGTGCACGCTCCACTCGCCGACGGTGTGCACCGGCACGGAGTGGTCCAGGGCTTGGCGGACCGTGCCGAGGTCGAGGCCGTCGATGGTCTCGTCCGTGGAGGGTCCCACGACGACCCACTCGATCTCTTTCCAGCCGCCCGGGTGCTCGACCAGGAACTGGGGATCCAGGTCCGCCTTCTCGGTGGCCACCACGGACCACGGGTCGTTCCTGCCGTCGGTGGCGATCAGGTCCTGCCACATGACGTAGGGCACCAGAACGGTGTCCTCCTTCGGGACGTTGCCCTGGACCCACTCCAGCGCGGAGGCCCAGTCGGTGTTGACCTGCCGGGTGAGCAGGCGCCGGTCCTGCTCGAACCACTGCGTATGTGCCACCGGCAGGAGCCCGACGACGATGCACGCCACGCCCGCTCTCCGAGCCCAGACCTGCCCCTGCGCGGCAAGTGTCGCCGTGTACTTCTCCAACCGCTCCCACAGCGTCTCGAGCCCGGCGCCGACGGCCAGGGCCAGGAAGGGCAGCGCCCCGATGATGTACATGCCGGGGAGGTAACCCTGACCGACGACCACGGGGACGGCGAAGGTCGCAAGGGCCACCGGGATCCAGACCGTCCGGCGCTGCAGCAGGCACACGATTCCCGCCACCACACCGGCGGTGATGAGGTACTGGTCGTAGTACAGCCAGCTCTGCAGCCGCTCGGCACGAACGGAAGCCGGGTCCCACAGGGATCCGGATCCTGCTCGGCTCAGGAACTGGAACACGAAGGCGTCCTGCAAGGACACGTGATCCGAACGGGACCACAGCTCGCCCGAGAGGATGGCCATGAGCGGATAGAAGTTGAGGACCGTACCGCCCACCACCAGGAATCCCATGACGGAGAAGGCCCGGTTGGACCACGTGGGCCTGTTCAGCAGGGCGACCAGCAACGCCGGTCCGAAGACGGCCAGCGTTTCCTTGGACAGCACGGCGACGGCGAAGAAGGCACCGGCCCAGATGTGGTGCCACAGGGCTGCCCGGGGGGACATCACCATCCAGAAGGCCAGCAGCAGCCACGGCACCCCGATGTTGTCCAGGAAGATCTGACGACCGTAGACCAGCGAGAGCGGGGAGAGGACGAACAGGACCACGGCCAGCACCGCAAACGGGCGACGGAGCTCCAGCCGGCGGGCGATCAGGTAGATCAGCAGCGCGGTGGCCACGAAGAAGGGGACCATGGCATACCGGGTGGCGCCGATCACGGTGCCGTCACCGACACCCAGCAGCTGCGGGATCCACGCCAGGGCTCCCAGCTGGATCCAGCCCACGGGCGGATGGTCGTACCGGTAGGTGTACGGAGCGAGACGGCCCTCGAGCACGCTGAACGCCTGGGCGGTGTAGGTTCCCTCGTCGTCCATGTAGATGGCCGCGCCGTTGAGGTTCCACACGCCCAGCACCACCGCGGTGATCCCCAGGGCGACGAGCGCCACCCGGTCGTACCACTGCTCGGAACGGCCGTGCAGGAACCAGGACGGACCCTGCCCGGCGCTGCCTCCCCGTGCAGGAGCCGATCGGGACGTCGGCGCGGATCGGATACGCCGTGCGGGGGACGTGGGCCGTTCCGACGGTGCCTTCGTGGGCGCCAGGGTGGGGTTCATGCTCGGGGACCAGCTTTCCGGCTTGCTGTATCAGAGGTCAGGTGCGCTCCTGGCGGGGGTTCTCCCCGCAGGACGTCCTGCGCCGGAGGCGGACCGGCGCGGGCGGCAGCGGGCCCTAGGCCGGAGGCAGGCCTACCGGCTGGCGCCTGAAGACGCCGATCAGTCCGGTCACCGGCCGTTGGACGGCATCGGCGCCGACCACCGTGGCCGGGGGCGCCGTACCGTACACCACTCGCGAGTGGTAGAGGTACCGGAGCAGGAAAGCGGCCACGAGGGTCCCGGCCTGTGCGGTCAGACTCCCCACCCCCGCGAACTCCACCAGTACCCAGAGCAGCGGGAGGCGTGCTGCCGCGTCGACGTTGTTGAAGCTGAAGGACTGCAGGAACCGGCGACGCAGCGGATGGGCGGTGGCCCGGTCCGCCTGGAAGACCATGCGCTCCTGCATCAGGAAGTTGGTCAGGATGGTGGTTTCCGCCGCGATCACGGCCGCGAGGACGTAGTGGACCCCCAGCATGATGAGCACGCCCATGATGAGGAGGTTGAGCACCGCCCCGAGGCCGCCCACCACACCGAAACTGGCGATTCGGCCGAAACGCAGACCGGCCAGCTGACGGATGAAGCGCACGCCCTCCTTGAACGACGCCTTCGACTCACCGGCGAATCGCTCACCGAAGACGAAGGGCACCTCGGCCACCCGGAGCCGGTGCCGGGCGAGCATCTCCAGCAGGATCTTGAAGCCCGTGGGCTTGAGCCGCTCGACCTCGACGGCCGAACGCCGGAAGCCGAAGAAGCCGGTCATGGGGTCGCTGCAGTCCTTCAGCCGGACGGGGAAGAGGCTCCGGCTCACCAGGGTGGAGCTGGAGGAGACGAGCCTCCGCACCCCGTTGGCCAGTCCGCCGGCGCTGCCCCCGTTGCCGCAGTATCTCGAGGCGACGACCACATCGGCGGCGGCGTCGCGCAGGCGCGCCAGGATCGCAGGGATCAGTTCCGGCGGGTGCTGGAGATCCCCGTCCATGACCAGGCAGTACACGGCCCTGCTGGAGCGGACGCCTTCGATCACCGCGCCGCCCAGGCCACCCACCGGGACGTCGCGGTGGATCAGGCGCACCGGGACGGCACTGCGGGACGCCGTCTCCCGGATGACGTCTGGGGTGTGGTCCCGGGAGTCGTCCACGAACACGATCTCCGCGTTGATCCCCGTGCAGGCCGCTTCGGCCCGGCGGACGAGTTCGGCGACGTTCGGTGCCTCGTTGTAGGTGGGCACGATGACAGACAGTTCCATGGTGGTCTTCCCCTCTGATGTTGCCGCCGCTGCCGAGCGGGTGAGCACTTCCTGGCTCTGGTTGCCGGACCTATTCGCGCTGGACGCGGTGCACGCTCCAGCTACCGATGGTCTGCACGGTCTCGGAGTTGTCCAGGGCCTGGCCGGCAATGGTCAGGCCGAGGCTCTCGATGGTCTCGTCCGTGTTCGGGCCCACGACCACCCAGTCGATCGCGGCCGCGCCCTCCGGATGTTCGCTCAGGAACTCGGGGTCCAGATCGGCCTTCTCGGTGGGGACCACGGTCCAGGGGTCCTCCCTGCCGTGGGAGCTGAGGTCCTGCCACATGACGTAGGGCACCAGGATGGTGTCGTCCTCGGGCACGTTGTCCTGGACCCATGCCAGCGCCGTGGCCCACTCCGCATTGGCTTCCTGTGTCAGCTGGGCCCGGCCCGGTCCGAACCACTGGAGGCTCGACACCACGACGACGCCCAGTACTGCGCACGCCACGGCGTAGCCGTTGGTCCATGCCCGCTCCTTAGTGCCGAGCGTGGGCGTGTAGGCCTTCCACCAGCTCCACAGGGTGTCGAACCCCACGCCGATGGCCAGGGCCAGGAAGGGAAGGACACCGATGATGAACATGGGGGGCAGGTACCCCGCACCGATCGCCACCGGTGCGACGAAGGACGCCACGGCGACCGGGATCCAGACCGTCCCGCGCTGGAGCAGACAGAGCAGGCCGGCTGTCAGACCGGCCGCGATGAAGAACTGGTCGTAGTACAACCAGCCGTTCACGAGCTCGGCCCGGTCGGACCCTGCTTCCCACAGCGAGCCGGATCCCGAGCGGGTCACGAACTGGTACACCAGCGCGTCCTGCAGGGACACGTGACCGGGTCCGGTCAGCAGCTCGCCGCGCAACAACGCCATGAGCGGGTAGAAGATGATCGCGATCCCGCCCACCACTACGAATCCCACGACGGAGAAGACGCGGTTGGCCCAGGCCGGCCGGTTGAGCAGGGCCACCACCAGCGCCGGTCCGAAGAGGACCAGGGTCTCGTTGGACAGCACCGCGACGGCGAAGAAGACCCCGGCACCGATGTGGTGCCAGAGGGCGGTGCGGGGGGACAACGCCATCCAGAAGCCCAGCAGCAGCCAGGGCATGCCGACGTTGTCCAGGTAGACCTGGCGTCCGAACACCAGTGAGAGTGGGGAGAGGACGAAGAAGGCCACGGCCAGCGCCGCGAAGGGCACGCGGACGCCCAGCCGGCGCGCGACCAGGTAGACCAGCAGCGCGGTGGCCACGAAGAACGGGGCGATGGCGTAACGGGTGGCGCCGATGTAGGTGCCGTCGCCGAGACCCAGGACGTTCGGCAGCCAGGCCAGGGCTCCCAGCTGCATCCAGCCCAGGGGCGGATCCTCGTACCCGTAGGTGTAGGGGGCCAAGGTGCCCTCGTAGACGCTGAAGACCTGGGCGGTGTAGGTTCCTTCGTCGTCGCGGTATGCGGGGGCTGTGTTGAGGTTCCAGACGCTCAGCACCGCTGCGGCCGTCCCCAGCACCGCCAGGGCCACCCGGTCGTGCCACTCGCTCGTCCGGTTGCGCAGCAATCCGCCCCACTGCTGGGGGACGTTCCTGCTTCCACGAGGAGAGGTCTGGGATCTCCGCGCCGGGAGTGCCTCTTCGGGCGCGATGACGGCGTTCATGCCTGTGCCAGCTTTCCGGCCTGCTGCACGTAGTCCAGGTGCGCCCCCGAGTGGGAGGTCTTCTCCCAGCGGAAGTCCCCGAGACGGAACTTGACCAGTGCGCGGACGGCGGCGAAGGCCAGCACCATCTGGTAGAAGGGCGTGCTGACCACGAGCCGCACGTAGTCGTAGGCGCTGACCTCGAAGTGGTGGTCGCGGCCGAACTCGTGCAGCATGCAGACGTCCAGGGCCATGGTGGCCACGGTGGGGATCAGCGGCAGGAAGGCGAACAGCGTGACGGCCAGCGGGAAGTCACCCCACACCGCCGCGATGATGGCGATCGGAATGACCACGCCGGCGAACGCCATGAAGTGCTGCTGCATGAGTGTCCACCAGGCCAGCGCCCGCCGCCGGCGGGTGGGCAGCTGCTTCCAGTCGCCCTTGGCCAGCACCTGCATGAACCCCAGGGACCAGCGGGTGCGCTGCCGGACCAGGTTCCGGATCGAGTCGGGGGTCTCCTCCCGGGTGACCAGGTGCGGGGAGTAGGCGACGACGATCTCCCGCCCCAGGGTCGACAGCCGCACCCCGAGGTCGCAGTCCTCCGCCAGGCACCCGGGGTCCCACCCGCCGACCTCGTTGAGGAGGTGCCGCTTGATGAACACGGTGTTGCCGCCGAGCGGGATGAAGCCCCGGCTGGCGTGGGCGTGCAGGCGGGAGCGGAACCAGGTGAAGTACTCCATGCAGTTGCGCAGGGAGTACCAGGTGTCCTTGAAGTTGATGAGCTGGACGGCGCCCTGGACGACGTCCGCGTTGCGGCCCACGAAGCAGCTGTCGATGTTGCGCAACAGCTCCGGGGCCGCGATGGACTCGGCGTCGAACACCCCGACGATGTCGTTGCGGCACATGGCCAGGGCTGTGTTGAGCTGCCGCGGCTTGTTCTTGGGCACGTTGTCGTCCACGCTCACGCGCACCCGGTCCGGGTGCTCCGCGGCGAGGCGCTGGGCGACGGCCACCGTGTCCGGGTCGTCGTGGCCGACGGAGATGATGATCTCCACCTGCCGGTGACTCTGGTCCAGCAGAGCTCCGAGAGTTGCCCGCATGACCATCTCGTGCTCGTGGCGGCACGGCATGATCAAGGAGAAGGAGTACTGCTCCTCGGCCAGCACGCCGCCGTAGAAGGTGCGCTCCTGAGTCTTGGGATCCCACCAGGCGTAGGTGTTGAGGTACAGCGTGGACGCAGCGATCGTGAACAGCGCCAGGGCGATGAAGATGATCAGTGCGGAGAACAAGAGAGCATGCATCGGTTTCCCCTACGAGGTGCTGAAGGACGTGCAGACGACGGGATGCTTGGCGGAGAGGTGGCCGAGCGCCGGAGACAGAGGCCGGGCCGAAGAGCTGGCCGCCGAGATCCGAGGCGGCCCCGAACACCCACAGCGCCGGTGCCGCACCACCTGGGCCGGTGGCCGGTCTCCTGTCACCGTCGGCAGGCCGCCGAGCTCCAGGACGGCCCGGCCACGGTGGTGGCCCGGTGGCGGGACCGGCCGGCCCGGTCGGTTCGGCAGCGGATGCCGAACAGCCGGCGCAGGAGCGGACGGCCGGCGCGGAGCACGACGTCGCAACGCTCCACCGGCGGTTTCCAGAGATGGGAGCCGGGAGAGCCGGCTGCGCCGGTGAGCGGTGCACGCATGGTGGATCCAATCGTGAGACGGGTGAGCAACAGGGGTCGGCATCGTCCGGGAACGATGTGCACAGCGGAGTGCGGCGATCCAACGGGCGCGGCGGTGGGTCAGGACGGAGCAGAGTGGTCGGATCAAGGGAGGCCCCGATGAACCGCACCGGATCCGTCCCCCGGCGGATCGGCTGGTTCGTCCCCTTCGGGCGGGCCCGTGGGCACAGGTTGACAGATGGGCGCGGAGGGGCGGTAGACGGACATCTGCAGTTCACAATCCGCTGTGACTGTGACTCTGCATGCGTTGTCTAAAGCAAAAAGCTGGTGCTGCGGAGGTCTGGTTGCGCCGCACGATGCAACTGCGCGGAACGATCCACCACAAGTGGGGACGAGTCGTTGCCGCTTGTCGGTTGAAAAGCCCACAGGAGCGGATCTGGTGAAAATGCTCCATGACGCTGTGTTGCAGGCTCTGCCGGGCTGAAGGCGAAGGCTCCGCCCCTGTCCGGCGGGCAGTGGTGGGGAGGGATGGTCTTCTGGCAGCAGCTCGGCAGATCGGCGGCCCCGGCGAGGGGTGCGCAAGATGTCGAAGTCTTTACATTTTGTTCATCCGGTGGAGACATCTCGAGCCAGCAGGCAAGAGCACGGAGTGCCTGTAGCCGGGTGTGGGGACGGGCACTCGAGGCCACCCAGGAACGGTCCCAAGTCTGGTCGTGGCAGAACCCGACCTCGGACGGAGCGCAGAGCTCGGCAACGGCCGACCGGGGTGGCCGGTCCCCGAAGCATCGAGCCGCCCGCCGGAACCCTCCGGCGGGCGGCTCATGCCCGTCGGGCCGCGCTCCTCGTGCCTGAGACATCAGGAGAGGGCGTCCATCTTGTCGACGACCCCACCTTCCAGGCGCAGCCTCTTGTAGTGGGTGTTGCGCACGGCCAGCAGTGACCCCCGACCACCGCGGCGATCGCCGAGCCGGTCAGGATGCCGACCTTGGCGTGCTCGTCGTGCGGGCTGCGCAGGCCGAAGCTGAGCTCCGCCACGAGGACGGAGACGGTGAAGCCGATGCCGGCGACCATGGCCAGGCCGCCGAGGTCCAGCCAGGTGTAGTCGTCGTCCTTCGCGGCCGGGGTGAAGCGGTCCATCAGCCAGGCCGCGCTGAAGATGCCGATCAGCTTGCCGAGCACCAGGCCGACGACGATGCCGATCGCCACGGGGTCGGACAGGGACGCCAGCACACCGCCCAGCCCGCCCACGGCCACGCCGGCGGCGAAGAACGCGAACACGGGAATGGCCAGGCCGTTGGACAGCGGCCGGAAGCGGTGCTCCGGGGCCGGGGCAAGGCCCAGCTCGGGGTCCTCCTGCCGGATCACCCGTGGGGTGACCTTCTTCACCGGCACCGCGAAGCCCAGCAGCACCCCGGCGATGGTGGCGTGGATGCCAGCCTCGAGCACGAACAGCCAGGTGACGATGCCGATGGGCAGCAGGACGACCCAGGCGGCCCAGTGGTGCTCCATGAAGAACTCCGGGAACCTTTGGGCCAGGAACGCGAACAGCCCCAGCGGGACGAGCGCCAGGAGCAGGTACAGCACCCTGAGGTCGTCGGTGTAGACGAATGCGATGATGACGATCGCGCTTCCCGGCCGCCCGGCGCCGTAGCTCAGCGAGGCCTGTGGCTCAGCGAGGCCGACGGCTCAGCGGCTCGCGAGCCAGGCCTCCGCCTCCCGGGACTGCAGGGACAGGGCCTTGCTGACGTAGGGCTCCGCGGCGGCGGCGACCTGCTTGCCGACGAACGGGATGTTCGCCTCCACGGTGCAGTCCACGTGCACCTCGGTCTGCTCGCCCTGCGGGCGCAGGGTCTGGTGGGCGCTGCCCGAGACCGGCAGGGACGCGACCTTGATGTCGCTGCGCACCACGCGGGAGCCGTCCGCGGCTGGGGCCTCGTAGGCGTCCGTCTGAGTCACGTGCAGGGCGGGCCCGACGAACCGCTGGGCGACGTCCGGCAACCGGTCCGCGGGCATGGCGCGGACCGTGGTGACGGTGAACGCCCCGGTGGTCTCGCCCAAGCGCTCGAAGGACTCCAGGGTGGCGCCGGCCTTGCCGGCCACGTGGCGGACGAAGGCCTCGTCGGCGAAGGTCGCGACGACCTGCTCGACAGTGGCGGGGACGGTGGTGGAGGCGGTGACGGCCATGGGGCTCCTCGGTAGGGGCGGATGCGTGCTCCCATGGTAGGCGGGCTCCGGGGCCGGGGTGGGGACCGAGCACCTCGTACCGGCTCCCCTCATCCGTCGATCAGGACCGTCGTGACCGTCGTCGCGGGGGACGGGAACGCGATCCGCCCGTTCCGGTAGGAGCCGGAGTCGACCCGGACGGGATCCTGCCACTGGGCTCCTGCGCTGTCGGAGGGGTCCATACCGCGCACGGTCTGCCACACCTCGTAGCTCCCCGAGGCAGGGACGCCGCGGACGGCGAGCACGACGTCGTGGGCCCGGCTCAGCGACTTGTTGACGAGGACGACGTTCTTCTGCCCGGTGGAGGCGAACAGCTCCACCTCCGGCAGTGCAGTGGTGCACGCGGCCATGGACCCGGTGGGCCGGCGGAACAGGTCGCCGCCGGTCCACATCTTGAGGCCGTAGTAGGCAGGGGTCGGCAGCCGGTGGCTGGCGGGCGCGCCGTTGTTCGCGCCGCCGGGGGTGATCAGCCCGAGCGGCCCGTTGTTGTCGGAGTACTGGTAGGCCCGGCCGCCCTGCTCCACGAGGCGGCCGATGGTGCAGGCCCCGGCCACGGTGTTCCGGGAGGTGTAGAACTGGCCGGCTCCGTGGTGGGGCTCCTCGTAGCGCCACATCCAGTTGTACTCACCCAGCTGCACCCCCACCCGTCCGGCCGTGTGGGGCCGGGAGGCGACGGCCTGCTGGAGCCCCGTGACCGCGTCCGAGTAGCGGGGGAGGTCCGCGCCCTCGTACAGGTGGAAGTCGACGACGTCCACGTCGTGGCCGCAGGCGTCGAGGAAGGCGTCGTAGAGGTCCTTGTTCCAGGAGGCGTAGCTGACCAGCGAGGGGCCGGCGATCTCCAGCGTCCGGCTCGTGGCCGCGCGCATCGCGCCCACGATGGTGCTGAACCCGGAGCCGCCCTTGCCGCCGTGGATGTAGGCGGCCATGCCGAACGCCGCGTCCCCTCCGTTGTCCGGCTCGTTGCCGATGATCCAGTGGTCGACGGGGCCGCCGTGCCGCCCGCCGTCGTCGTTGAAGTAGCGGACGAGCGCGGCGGCGTCGTCGGCGAGGATGTCGTTGTCCCCGGTGGTGCCGCCGACGACCACCACGGGGGTGCCGCCGATGGACCTGATCGCCGAGACGTAGTCGCCGGCGTCACCGTAGGAGCGCGCGCCCCCGGCGGACGATCCCGGGCTGCCGCCGTGCCAGGCGAGCGGGATGCGCCAGACCAGCGGACCCAGCCCGCCCAGCGTGGCGCGCCAGGCGGCGGAGTCGGCGGCGGAGCCCTTGACGATGTTGACGTTCTCCCCGTCCCCGGAGTAGGTGGAGATGCACGATCCGAAGGAGACCTCGCTCAGTTCGGAGCCGTCGCGGGCAGCCGCGAAGTCCACCGTGGCATCTGCGCCGTCCGTCGCGCAGCCGGCCAGCAGCGCCCCGACGCCCAGATGGGCCGCTGTTGACAGGACACCGCGGCGGGTCATGATCGGCCGGGGCAGGCCCGCGGCCGGAGAGGCGCGGTGGGCGGGCTCGACCGGTCCCTGGCCGGTGGGCCGTGGTGTCGGCTGGTGCTCGGCAGGCACGGAGCACTCCCATCGGTTGCGGCTGGACATTGCGAAGGGGCTCGGCACGCAGCAGGGGGACGGAGGCCGCGGGGAGGGCGGCGGAGGAGCCGGACGGTGGACCACGTGCGCGCGGTACAGGTGCCGGAGGACGAGGGCACCGGCCAGTGTACCCGCCCGGGTGGCGGGACCCCTGGTTCCTGCCCGCTCCGGGGCCTAGCCGGTCCGCACGCGGTGCACGCTCCACTCGCCGAAGGTCTGCACCGGCACGGAGTTCTCCAGGGCCTCGCCGGCCATGGTGAGGTCGTGGATCTCGATGTTCGTGTCCGTGTCCGGGCCCTGGACGACCCAGTCGATCGCCGTCCAGCCCTCCGGGTGCTCGAGCAGGAACTGGGGGTCGAGATCGGCCTTCTCGGTCGCCACCACGGTCCAGGGGCTCCTCGTGCCGTCCGGGTTCAGGT
Source organism: Kocuria turfanensis (assembly GCF_001580365.1). Taxonomy (NCBI): domain Bacteria; kingdom Bacillati; phylum Actinomycetota; class Actinomycetes; order Micrococcales; family Micrococcaceae; genus Kocuria; species Kocuria turfanensis. Next base: position 3,526,969 of record NZ_CP014480.1, read on the forward strand.
CCTGCCACAGGGAGTAGGGCACCAGGACGGTCTCGTCGCGCGGGACGTTCTCCTCGACCCACTCCAGGGCGGACGCCCAGTCGCCGTTGACCTGCCGGCCGAGCAGGTCCCTGTCCTGGGACCACCAGTGCGGAACGGCCGTCTGGAGCAGCACGACGGCGACACCTCCCGCGGCCAGGAGCCGGAACGCTGTGCGCCGGCCCGCCGGGAGCGTCGTGGTGAGCTGCTCGAGCGCGTCCAGCAGCGCGTTGAGCCCGGCGCCGACGGCCAGCGCCAGGAACGGCACCACACCGATGATGTACATGGCCGGCAGGTAGCCGTTGCCTATCACCACCGGCACGGAGAAGCTGGCGATCGCGACCGGGATCCACACCGTCCTGCGCCGGGCCAGACAGATCAGCGCGGCGATGATGCCGGCCGTGATGAGGTACGTGTCGAAGTACAGCCAGCCCTCCAGCAGCTCGGCGCGACCGGAACCGGCCTCCCAGGCCGAGCCCGAGCCCGAGCGGTTCAGGAACTGGTACGCCAGTCCGTCCTGCAGGGACAGGTGGTCCGGACCGGACACCAGCTCGGCGCGCAGCAGGGCCAGTAGCGGATAGAAGCCGAGCACCAGTCCCCCCACGGTCAGGAAGCCCACGAGGGAGAACGCCCGGTTGGACCAGGAGGGCCGGTTGAGCAGGGCGACCATCAGGGCGGGACCGAAGATCGCCAGGGTCTCCTTGGACAGGACGGCGACGGCGAAGAACGCGCCGGCGCCGACGTGGTGCCACAGGGCGTCCCGGTGGGACAGGGCCAGGTAGAAGGCCAGCAGCAGCCAGGGGGTCCCGATGTTGTCCAGGTACACCTGGCGGCCGATGGTCAGGGAGAGCGGGGAGAGGACCAGGAGGAGCACGGTCAGCGCGGCGACGGGCCGGCGGATCCGCAGCCGCCGGGCGATCAGGTAGACCAGCAGCGCGGTGGCCACGAAGAACGGGGCCATGGCATATCGGGCGGCACCGATGTCGGTGCCGCCGCCGAGGCCCAGCAGGTCCGGGATCCAGACGAGGGCACCGAGCATGACCCAGCCCAGCGGCGGGTGGTCGTAGCCGTAGGCGTAGGGGGCCAGCTCGCCCCCCAGCACGCTGAATGCCTGGGTGGTGTAGGTGCCCTCGTCGTCCTGGTAGCCGGTCGCGCCGTTCACGTTCCACACGCTCAGCACGGCCGCGGTCGTTCCCAGGACCGCGAGGATCACCCGGTCGTACCAAGCTTCAGGGATGCCGCGCAGGAACCCGCGGTGCTCGGGCTCGGCCGGCGAGGATCCTGCGGTCGGGGCGTGGGACTTCGGTGCCCGCAGAGGTGCGGTGATCGTGTTCATGCTGCCACCAGCTTTCCGGCCAGGTGTACGTCGGTCAGGTGCGCGCCCGAGTGGGCGGTCTTCTCCCAGCGGAAGTCTCCGCGGTGGAACTTCACCAGGGCGCGGACCGCGGCGAAGGCCAGCACCATCTGGTAGAACGGCGTGCCCACCACGAGCCGCACGTAGTCGTAGGCGCTGATCCTGACCCGGTGGTCACGGCCGAACTCGTGGAGCATGCACACGTCGAAGGCGATGGTGGCGACGGTGGGGATCAGGGGCAGGAACGCGATCAGCGTGACGGCGACCGGGAACCCGCCCCACACCGCCGCGATGATCGCGAAGGGGATGACCACCCCGGCGAAGGCCATGAAGTGCTGCTGCATCAGCGTCCACCAGGCCATGAACCGGCGGCGGCGGGTGGGCAGCCGCTTCCAGTCGCCCTTGGCCAGCACCTGCATGAATCCCAGGGACCAGCGGGTGCGCTGCTTCACCAGGCCCTTGAGGCTGTCCGGGGTCTCCTCCCGGGTGACCAGTTCCGGGGAGTAGGCCACCACGATCTCCCGTCCGAGGGTGGAGAGCCGCACCCCCAGGTCGCAGTCCTCGGCCAGGCAGCCGGCGTCCCAGCCCCCGACCTGCAGCAGCAGGTCGCGGCGCACGAACACGGTGTTGCCGCCGAGGGGGATGAAGCCCCGGCTGGCGTGGGCGTGCAGGCGGGAGCGGAACCAGGTGAAGTACTCCAGGCAGTTGCGCAGGGAGTACCAGGTGTCCTTGAAGTTCATCAGCTGGACGGCGCCCTGGACGACGTCCGCGTTGCGGTTCACGAAGCAGCTGTCGATGTTGCGCAGCAGGTCCGGGGCGGCGATGGACTCGGCGTCGAACACGCCCACGATGTCGTTGCGGCACATGGCCAGGGCCGTGTTGAGCTGCCGGGGCTTGTTCTTGGGCACGTTCTCGTCCACGCTCACGCGCACCCGGTCCGGGTGCTCCGCGGCGAGGCGCTGGGCGACGGCCACCGTGTCCGGGTCGTCGTGGCCCACCGAGATGATGACCTCGAGCTGCCGGTGCGACTGCCCGAGCAGAGCCCCGAGAGTGGCCCGCATGACCGTCTCCTGCTCGTGGCGGCACGGCATGATCAGCGAGAACGAGTGGGCATCCTGGGCCCGCAGACCGCCGTAGAGCGTCCGTTGCTGAGTGTGCGGATCCCACCAGGCATAGGTGTTCAGGTAGAGCGTGGACGCCGCAATGGCGAACAGCGCCACGGCGACGAAGATGACGAGCAAGGAAAACAGACCTGCGTACAGGACAGCATCCATCGGTCCCCCCCAAGGGTTGCTGAATGACGTACTTGTGTGATGGGCCGGGCGCGCGGCGACCGGATGACGCTCAGTGCCGGCGCCGTGCTGCCCGGAGCCCCAGCGAGCAGGACGACGCGGCTGCGGCCGTGGCGGAGCGACTCCCCGGTGCACCATGGACCGGGCGTCGTGCCGGATCGTCTCGTCGTCCTCCGCCGGCCGGCGTGGGCCGGCGGGAGCATCGGAGAATCCAGTTCCCGGTGATCGATGCAGACATGGTGGTTCCCCCTGACGTGCGGAACGAGTTCGTGAGGCGTCGGCAGCACTGTGGAAGCTGATGCGGCCGGCTCGGTTGCTCGGGACGTGACCAGGAATGCGCGATGTTCCCCGGCCTCGGCAGCCTCCCCCCGGAAGCTGGCTGATGTGCAAAAGCTAAGTCATTTCCGCGCACTGGATGCCGGAGCAACCTCGGTGATGGGATTCACAACGCGCGGCCACAGAGGGGCGCACGGTCGGCAGACGCAGCGTCGCCCCTGGTCAGGGAAATATATGAAAACGCGGGGCAGCCCTCGGCGCTCGATTCTCCCGTTTGTCCCCCGTTCTGCGCCCTTGACCGGCGCTCGGCGTTGTGCGGGTGGGCAGGTTTTCGTGAGGCGCGCCCGAGCGGATGTCCCGGTGTTCTGCGCTGTTCGTCCGAGGCGCGTGCGACGCCCGTTCAGGGGCCCGGAGGGGCCGGCTGGTGCCGGGAATCGGCCGCCGTCGAGGCCGTGTGGACGCCGTGGTGGGGGCAGGAGCTCGAGCTGCGAGCCCGGCGTGGCCTTCCGCGGATTTCGCACTTGTGAAGAAGTGTGAAGTCGGTACGTGGTGGACGTCGGGTCCCGTTCGTGGGCGGGCCTCCGGGCCTCGGGCGCTGTCGGGGCCCGGGAGTAAGCTGGAACCCGCGAACGTCGGCTGCTGCAGCCCTTTTGCCCCGCCAGCACTTCCCACAGCGTCCCAGGAGACTGTGCACCCATGACCTTGTCCGGACTGCTCGCCGCCCTCGGGGCGGAGCGCTCCTTCGCCAACCTCCGCGCCCAGGCCGCCCTCCCGCCGGGGGAGCGCAGCCCCGAGACCGTGATCAGCGCCCCGGACGGGATGCGCGCGGTGCTCACGGCCCAGCTGCGCGGGGCCCTGGACGCCCCGGGAGCGGCCGGCGACCGGGCGCCGGTGCTGCTCGCCGTCACCGCCACCGGCCGCGAGTCCGAGGACCTCGCCGCGGCCCTGGGCGCCTACTTGCCCGCCGGGGAGATCGCCGAGTTCCCGGCCTGGGAGACGCTGCCGCACGAGCGGCTCTCACCCCGCTCGGACACCGTGGGCCGCCGCCTGGACGTGCTGCGCCGGCTGGCCGGCAAGGACCCCGAGCGCCCGCTGCGGGTGCTCACGGCCCCGGTCCGCTCCGTGCTGCAGCCCGTCGTCGAGGGCCTGGGCGAGATGACCCCGGTGCGCTTCGCCCGCGGGGAGGAGCTCGACTTCGACGCCGCCGTCACCGCCCTGTCCCAGGCCGCCTACGCCCGCGTGGACATGGTGACCCGCCGGGGGGAGTTCGCCGTGCGCGGCGGGATCATCGACGTCTTCTCCCCGGTCGAGGACCACCCCGTGCGCATCGAGTTCTTCGGGGACGAGGTGGACGAGCTGCGCTGGTTCGCCGTCGCGGACCAGCGGACCCTGACCGGCACGGACCACCCCGACCGGCTCGTGGCCCCGCCGTGCCGGGAGGTGCTGATCACGCCCTCGGTGATGTCCCGGGCCGCGACGCTGCGCAACGCGCTGCCCGGCGCCGAGTCGATGCTCGAGCGGATCGCCGGCGGCATCTACGTGGAGGGCATGGAGTCCCTCGCGCCCCTGCTCGTGGACGGCATGGTCCCCGTGCTCTCCCTGCTGCCGCCGGGCTCGCTCGTGGTGGTCATGGAGCCGGAGAAGGTCCGGACCCGGGCGCACGACCTCGTGGCCACCAACGAGGAGTTCCTCCTCGCCGCGTGGGACTCCGCCTCCGACGGCCGGTCCGCGCCCATCGACATCACCTCCGCCGAGCACGCCGCGCAGACGGGCGACGACGAGGGCCGCACGCTGGCCTCCGGGTCCTTCCAGACCCTCGCCGAGGCCCGCTCCACCGCCCTCGACGCCGGGCTCGGCTGGTGGTCGGTCACCGCCCTCAACGTCAACGCCGTGGCCGGGCAGGACGTGGACGCGGACACCGCGGCGGAGGACATCGCGCTGCTCGACTCCGACGCCGACACCCTCACGGTGGCCGCCCGCGACCCGCACGGCTTCCACGGCGACGTCGAGGCCATGCTGGAGTTCCTCCAGGGACGGGTGGCCGACGGCTGGCGCGTCGTCGCCGTCACCGAGGGCCCCGGACCCCTGGCCCGGATCGCGGAGCTGCTGCACGACGCCGGCATCCCCGCGTCCCGCCGGGACTCGCTGGTGGAGGAGCCGCAGCCCGGGGTCGTGGAGCTCACCACCGCGGTGGCCGGCAAGGGCTTCGCCCTCGACGGCCCGCGGATCGTGCTGCTCACCGAGGCGGACCTGCTCGGCCGGGCCAGCCCGTACACCACCAAGGACATGCGCCGGCTGCCCGTGCGGCGCAAGCGCAACGCCGTGGACCCGCTCTCGCTGTCCCCGGGCGACTTCGTGGTGCACGAGCAGCACGGCATCGGACAGTTCGTGGAGCTCATCCAGCGGCCCATCACCGGGGCCATGACCAAGCCGGGGCAGCCGAAGCCCGTGCGCGAGTACCTGGTGCTCGAGTACGCGGCGTCCAAGCGCAACGGCCCGCGGGACCGCCTGTTCGTGCCCACCGACCAGCTCGACCAGGTCACCAACTACGTGGGCGGCGAGGCGCCGACCCTGTCCAGGATGGGCGGGGCGGACTGGAACAAGACCAAGCGCGCCGCCAAGCGGGCCGTCAAGGACATCGCCAACGAGCTCATCCGCCTCTACTCCGCACGGATGGCCTCCCGGGGCCACGCCTTCGGGGACGACACCCCGTGGCAGCGGGAGCTGGAGGAGGCGTTCCCCTACGTCGAGACCCCCGACCAGCTGACCACCATCGACGAGGTCAAGGCGGACATGGAGCGGGAGGTGCCCATGGACCGGCTGATCTCCGGGGACGTGGGCTACGGCAAGACCGAGGTCGCCGTGCGCGCCGCCTTCAAGGCCGTGCAGGACGGCAAGCAGGTGGCGGTGCTCGTGCCCACCACGCTGCTCGCCCAGCAGCACGCCGAGACGTTCAGCGAGCGCTTCTCCGGCTTCCCGGTGCACCTGGCCGCCCTCTCCCGGTTCCAAACCGCCAAGGAGACCAAGGAGGCGCTCGCCGGGCTCAAGGACGGATCCGTCGACGTGGTGATCGGCACCCACCGGCTGCTGTCCAAGGAGGTGCAGTTCAAGGACCTGGGCCTCGTGGTCATCGACGAGGAGCAGCGCTTCGGCGTGGAGCACAAGGAGAAGCTCAAGGCCATGCGGACGAACGTGGACGTCCTGGCGATGTCCGCGACCCCGATCCCGCGCACCCTCGAGATGTCCCTGACCGGGATCCGCGAGACCTCCACCCTGGCCACCCCGCCGGAGGAGCGGCACCCCGTGCTGACCTACGTGGGCGCCTACACGGACAAGCAGGTCTCCGCGGCGGTCCGGCGCGAGCTCATGCGCGAGGGCCAGGTCTTCTACATCCACAACCGGGTGTCCTCGATCGAGCGCACGGCCAAGGAGATCGCCGAGCTCGTGCCCGAGGCGCGGATCGCCGTGGCCCACGGGCAGATGTCCGAGTCCCGGCTGGAGCAGATCATCGTGGACTTCTGGGAGAAGAAGTTCGACGTCCTGGTCTGCACCACGATCGTGGAGACCGGCCTCGACATCGCCAACGCCAACACGCTCATCGTCGACGGCGCCGACCGGTACGGGCTCTCCCAGCTGCACCAGCTGCGCGGGCGCGTGGGCCGCGGCCGCGAACGGGCCTACGCCTACTTCCTGTACCAGGCGGAGAAGCCGCTCTCCGAGACCGCCCTGGAGCGGCTCAAGGCCGTCGCCGCGCACAACGAGCTCGGCGCAGGCATGCAGCTGGCCGTCAAGGACCTCGAGATCCGCGGGGCCGGCAACCTGCTGGGCGGGGAGCAGTCCGGGCACATCGCCGGCGTGGGCTTCGACATGTACCTGCGGCTCGTGGGCGAGGCCGTCGCCGAGTACCGCGGGGAGGAGGACGAGCGGCCCACCGAGATGAAGATCGAGCTGCCGGTCAACGCCTACCTGCCGCACGACTACGTCCCGGGGGAGCGGCTGCGCCTGGAGGCCTACCGCAACCTCGCCAACGCCACGACGGAGGAGGCGATCCAGGAGGTCGCCGACGAGCTCGTGGACCGCTACGGCGACGTCCCCGAGCCGGTCCAGAACCTCCTCGACGTCGCCCGCTTCCGGGTGCTCGCCCGGTCCGCGGGCCTGACGGACGTCGCGGCGCAGGGCAACACGGTCCGCTTCGCCCCGGCCGACCTGCCCGAGTCCCGGCAGATGCGCCTCGCCCGCCTCTACCCCGGCGCCCAGGTGAAGGCGGTGCCCGGCACGGACACCGCCCAGGTGCTCATCCCCAAGCCGAAGACCGCGCGGATCGGCGGCAAGGACCTCGTCGACCGCGAGATCCTCGAGTGGGCGCGCGGCGTGGTCGAGGCGGTCTTCGCCAGGGAGCCCGCCGCCGCCTGAGCGGGCAGCACGGCCCTGCGCAACGACGTCGGCCCCCTCCCGGTGCGGGAGGGGGCCGACGTCGTTGCGCGAGGCGGGCAGCGCCTACTCGACGGTCTTGCCGAGCTTGTCGTCGCGGTGCACGGACGTCGTCCGCGCGTCGCGCTCGCGGACGTCGCGGGCGCCCTGGCCGAAGTCTGCGGCGGTGGTGTCCACCCCGGCCACCTCGGTGCTCGAGGGGACGTCCATGGCGAGGGTGCGGCCGCCGCGGATCTTCTTGGCGGTGCTGCTCTGCAGGACGCTCACGGGGATCAGCAGTGCCAGGGAGTAGAGGAGCAGACCGACGATCCACAGCAGCGGGCTGTTGGGGTAGCTGGCGAAGGCCCAGAAGCTGCCGACCATGATGGCCAGGCAGGCGGCCAGGAAGAGGAGGTTGTTGACGGTCCGGCCCTGGCCCGAGTGCGAGCGCACGCTGGCGCCGCCGGTCGAGGCGTCCGCGGACACGCTGGTGGACGAGTGGGCTCGGTTGGCCATGGATGGCACCCTTCTGGCGGTTCGGGGCGGCCGGTCACGGGGCCGCGGAGACGTCGGAACCCATTCTAGTAGGTTGCCCGGACCCCTTGGCCCACCGGAGTTCCGATAACGGACGGCCCCCTCCCGGTCGGGAAGGGGGCCGCCCGTCGTCGTGGCCTACTGGGTGGCCCGGCCGAGTTTGTCGTCCTTGTGCTCGGAGTGGACCTCGGCGTCACGTGCGCCGATGTCGCGGGGACCGTCGTCGAAGCGCTGCGCGGTGATGTCCACACCGGCCACCTCGGTGCTCGAGGGGACGGCCATGGCGAGGGTGCGGCCGCCGCGGATCTTCTTGGCGGTGCTGCTCTGCAGGATGCTCACGGGGATCAGCAGGGCCAGGGAGTAGAGGACCAGGCCGACGATCCACAGCAGCGGGCTGTTGGGGTAGCTGGCGAAGGCCCAGAAGCTGCCGACCATGATGGCCAGGCAGGCGGCGAGGAAGAGGAGGTTGTTGACGGTCCGGCCCTGGCCCGAGTGCGAGCGCGTGCCGTTGCCGCGGCCGCCGGTCGAGGCGTCCGCGGCAACGCTGGTGGACGAGTGGGCTCGGTGGTCCATGGGAGGCACCCTTCTGGCGGTTCGGAGCGGCCGCTCGACGGGGCCGCGGAGACGTTCGCGGTCAGTCTAGTCGTTCGCCGCCGGCGGTCGGCGGGCAGGACACGGGCGTGCCGCGGCCCGCCGGGAACCGGGTGGTTCCGGGCGGGCCGCGGCGGACGGGCCACTGGTGCCGGGGCCTCGGCCGGTGCCGGTGGCTCAGCCGAGGCCGGTGGCTCAGCTGAGGCCGGCGCCCCGGGCGGAGCCGCCGAGGGCCGCGGCGAAGTGCGCGGCGGCCTCCTGCTGGGCGGCCTCGGCCTTGTCGAGCACAGCGGAGGCGCCGAAGAACTCGTGCATCACGCCCTCGTAGTACGTCGCCGTGGTGGGCACGCCGGCGGCCTCGAGGTTCGCCGCGAACTGCTGGCCCTGGCTGCGCAGGACGTCCCGCTCGTCGGTGATCACCAGCGTCGGGGGCATCAGCGCCAGGGACTCCCGGGGCCAGCTCAGCAGGTCGATCCGGCGGTCCTGCGCCGCCTCGGGGACGCCCTCGAACGCGTGCATCGCCATCCAGGACAGCAGGGCGCGGTTGAGCGGGCGGCCGTCGGCGGCGTCCTCCATGGACTCCCCGAACTGTTCGGGGGTGGTCAGCGGGTACACGCACACCTGGGCGGCCGGGAGCGGCTCCCCGGCCTCGGCCAGCTGGAGGCAGGTGGCCGGGGCCATGTTCCCGCCCACGGACTCGCCGCCGATCGCCATCCGGGCCGGGTCTCCGCCCATCTGCGCGGCGTTGGCCACGGTCCAGCGCCAGGCGGCGAGCACGTCGTCGTGGGAGGCCGGGAACACGGCCTCGGGCGCCCGCCGGTAGTCGGGGGAGACCACGATGGCTCCGGTCTTGTTGGTCAGCCCGCGGCAGAAGGCGTCGTAGGTGTCGATGTCGAAGAGCACCCAGCCGCCGCCGTGGATCCACATGATGATCGGCAGCGGGCCCTCACCGGGAGCGGCGGGGGTGTAGACGCGCAGGGTCTGCTCGCCGCCGGCGGCGTCGGGGATCTTCAGGTCGGTCACCGAACCGACCGGCTCGGGCCCCTCCAGGCCCTGGTCCTCCATGACCTTCTTGACGGCGTCGTCGGGACCGGGCTGGGCGCGGGCCTGCTCGGGCTCGAGGATCTCGAAGGGCTGCGGGCCCAGCGAGGAGTGGGCGTCGACGATCGCCTGGGCCTGGGGGTCCAGCAGGCCGGAGGCGTCGGTGGCCAGGCGCTTCTTCTTGCCCGTCACCGCGGCCTTCGCCGCGTCGACCGGCTTGGCCACGGCACCGACCACCTTCTCTATCCGGCCCTCGTCGGGGGCGTGCGGGTGCGGAGCCGGGGGAGCCTGGCGCTTGGCGGCCAGGAACTTCTGGCCCAGCTCGGCCATCCGCTCCGCGCCGACCTTGGCGCGGAAGGCCGGCAGCTCCTCCTGCTCCTCGTCCTCCACGTGGTGGCGGGTCACGGAGATCAGCTCGGTCAGGGCGGCCTCGAACTCGGCCTCCCCGGGATCGGTCTTCTCGAGGGTGACCAGCAGCTCCTTGATGTCGCCGTGCTCCTCGCGGGCGTCGTCGTCGAACTCGTCCATCCCGAGCTCGCGCCAGAGGGGGTACATCACCGTCTCCTCGGCGAAGGCGTGCAGGGACAGCTCGAAGCTGATCTGGTCCACGAGGGTGCGGCGGTCGCCGCGGCCGGCCTCGAGGTGCTGGAACTGGCGCTCGACGATCGCGTGGTCGTCGGCGATCAGGTGGTCGATGTCACCGGGCTGGGTGGGATAGGACAGTGCCATGGCTGGGTCTCCTCACAGGGGACGGTGGGTCGGGTGCGCTCCGGTCCTCTGCCGGACCTCGATCCGGAGCGCCGGGAAGCGGTGTCGGGGAAGCGGTGTCAGGGAAGCAGTGCTGGGAAGCGGTGCGGGGCCGTGCGGCGGGGCGGGCGAGCCGGGACCGGTGCCGGACCCGCCCGCGCGGACCGATCAGGGGGTGGGCATCCCGCCGGTCGCGGCGAGGGTTTCGCCGCTGACGTAGCTGGACTCCTGGGAGGCCAGGAACACGTAGGCCGGCGCCATCTCCGCGGGCTGGCCCGGCCTGCCCAGCGGGGACTCGGAGGCGCCGAACTCGGGCAGCTTCTCCGGGGGCTGTCCGCCCACGACCTGCAGCGGCGTCCACACCGGGCCCGGCGCCACGACGTTGACCCGGATGCCCTTGGGCGCCAGCTGGGCGGCCAGGGACTTGCTGAAGCCGTTGATCGCGTATTTCGTGGAGGCGTAGTCCAGCAGGATCGGGGCCGGCTGGTAGCCCTGGATCGAGGAGGTGTTGATGATCGCCGCGCCGGGGGGCATGTGCGGCACAGCGGCCTTGCACAGCCAGAACATGGCGTAGACGTTGGTCTTGTAGGTCTCGTCGAACTGCTCGTCGGTCAGCTCCAGGATGTCCGGGCAGTACTGCTGCTTGCCGGCGATGTTGGCCAGGACGTCGATCCCGCCCAGCTCGGCCACGGCGGTGGCGATCAGCTGCTCGCAGTAGGCCTTGTCGGTGACGTCCCCGGGCACGGCCACGGCACGCCGCCCGGCGGCCTCGACGAGCTCCACGACCTCACGGGCGTCCGGCTCCTCCTCCGGGAGGTAGGACAGGACGACGTCGGCGCCCTCCCGGGCGTAGGCGATCGCCGTGGCGCGGCCGATGCCGGAGTCGGCACCGGTCACCACCGCCCTGCGGCCCTCGAGCCGCCCGGAGCCGCGGTAGGAGGACTCACCGGAGTCGGGCTTCGGCCGCATCTGCTGCTGCAGGCCCGGCCCCTCCTGCTGCTGCTCGAAGCTGTCGTCGGGACCGGGGTACTGCTTCGTGGGATCCTGCATCGTGTACTGATCGGACATGGGATTCCTTCCGCGGAACTGGATCGTAAGACTGCTTTCGATCTACGCTGGCACTCTCTTGTAGAGGTGTCAACATGGGGGGTCGGATGTCCAGCGCATGCCCAGGAACGCCGGTGGAGTCGCCGGCCGGCGGGGAGTCGGCGCCGTGACGGGCTCTCCCGGCGCGACTCCGCCGGTGGGCGGGCCGTCCGGCGTCCCGCCCGCCCAGGACGCCCAGGAACTCGCCCGCCTGGCGGCCCTGCACGAGCTCGGCCTGCTGGACACCGCCCCCGAGGAGCGCTTCGAGCGGATCGTGTCCCTGGCCCGCCTGGTCTTCCAGGTGCCCGTGGCCGCCATCGCGCTCGTCGACGCGGACCGGCAGTGGGTCAAGGCCGCCTCCGGGCTGGATGCCGGGGTCTCGGTGCCCCTCCGGTACTCGCCGTGCCACTACACGGTCCAGCAGCCGGGTGCCCTGGTCCTGGAGGACACCGCACGCGGGACCCGGGCGGTGGACACCACGGTGGTGCGCCAGGGGATGCGCTTCTACGCGGGGCAGCCGCTGCGGGCGCGCACGGGGGAGCGGGTCGGGTCGCTGTGCATCATGGACGCCGTGCCGCGGGCGTTCAGCGCGGACGAGCAGGAGGTCCTCGCCCAGTTCGGGCAGCTCGTGGAGCGGGAGCTGGCCGCCACCGGCGAGCTCGCGGCCGCCGGGGCCGCGCAGCGGGTGCTGCTCCCCGCGGGATCCGTGGGGGTGCCCGGGTACGAGCTGGCCGGCCGGTGCACACCGGCCCGGCGCGCCGGCGGGAGCTATTTCGACTGGGCCGCCGAGGACGGGCGGGTCCAGCTCGAGGCCGCCGACGTCCTCGGCGCCGAGACCGCGTCCGCGGCGGTCACCTCCGGTCTGCGCGCGCTGCTGCGGGCCACGGGTCCGGGGCGCCCCCGGCGCCGGCCGGTCGAGCGGACGGTCGAGCGGTCGTCGGTAGGGGCGCCGGCCGCGGCCGACGGCGCCGGGGCCTTCGTCACGGCCTTCGCGGCGACGCTGGAGGCGGCCGGCGGCACCCTGGTCTACGTCCTGGCGGGGTACGGCGCGGCCCTGGTCCTCGGCGCCGACGGCGGCGTGCGACGGCTGGCCGGCTCGGGGCCGGCCCTGGGGCTGTCGCCGGCCTACGGCTCCGGGTGGGACGTGCGCACGGCCGCGCTGGACCCGGGGGAGACCCTGCTGGTGCTCACCGACGGGTTCCTCGGCCTGAGCCCGGACGCGCAGCCGGCCGGGGGCCTGGACGCGGTCGCCCGGCGCTATCCGGGCGGCATCGGGGCCGACGAGGCGGTGGACCTGGCCACGGCGTGGGCCGTGACCGAGGGGCACCCCATCGACCTCACCGTCCTCGCCCTCCACCGTCTGCCCGCGCCGTCCCCGTCATCGGGGCCGGGGAGCGGCTGACGGGCCCCGCCCCGTCCCGGGACGGGGGCCGGTGCGGACGTCCTCAGCCGACGAGCGCGGGACCGCTGCTGGCGCCGATCCGGGAGGCACCCGCCTCGATCAGCGCGAGGGCGTCCTCGCGGGTGCGGATCCCTCCGGAGGCCTTGACCCCGATGTCCGGGCCCACGGTCTCGCGCATGAGCCGGACGTCCTCCACGGTGGCGCCGGCGGTCGAGAAGCCGGTGGAAGTCTTCACGTAGTCGGCGCCGGCGGCCACGGCGGCCCGGCAGGCGAGCACCTTCTGCTCGTCGTCCAGCAGGCACGTCTCGATGATGACCTTCAGCGCGGCCCCGCCCGCGTGCGCGGCCTCGGCGACCGCCGCGATGTCCCGCTCGAGGATCTCGGCCTCGCCGGCCCGCGCGGCGGCGATGTCGATGACCATGTCGATCTCCTGGGCGCCGGCGGCCACGGCCGTGGCGGTCTCGAAGGCCTTGACCTCCTTGGCGGACGCGCCCAGGGGGAAGCCGACGACGACGCACGTCAGCACGTCGCTGCCCGCGAGCTGCTCCCGCACGAAGCCGGCCCACAGCGGGTTGGTGCACACCGAGGCGAAGCCGTACTGCTTGGCCTCCGCGCACAGGGCGGCGATCTGCTCCCGCGACGCCTCGGGCTTGAGCAGCGTGGAGTCGATGTAGGAGGCGAGCTGGGGGGTGGTCACGGGCGGCCTTTCGACGGTCGAGCGGGTCGCGCCCAGCCTACCGGCCGCACCCGCCGTGTCCTGCTGCCCGGCATCTCCGGCCGGGGACGGTCAGCGCTGACCGGGCTCCTCGGACGCATCGGCCGGGCGGGCGAGGGCGTCCGTGAGCTGCTTGAGCATCGCGCCCATCCGGAACCGCTCGGGCACCAGCGGGGAGAGCCCCAGCTCCTCGAGGGGGGCGGCGGTGACGGGGCCGACGGTCGCGGCGAGCATGCCCCGGCGGAACGCTGCCAGCAGCTCCTCGTGCAGCCCGAGCTCCTCTGCGGTGCTGAACAGCGCGTCCACGGCCGGGGCGGCGGTGAACGTGACCGCGTCGACCCGCCCGGCGGCGGCCTCGCGCACCAGCACCGGCACCTGCCCGGCGTCGTCGGCGGAGGCCCAGCGGTAGGGGGTCACGGTCAGCACCCGGGCGCCGGCGTCGGTGAGCCGACGCCGCTGGGCGGCGTCGGCGATCCCGTGCAGCTGCAGGCCGATCGTGCGCCCGGAGAGGTCGCCGTCGTGCTCGGCCAGCACCAGGTCCACGAGTCCCTGGGTGGTCTCGTCGGCGGACATCCCCGCGTCCTCGAGACCCAGCCCGCGCACCGCGCCGCGGCCCTTCGGCCCGCGCACGTAGACGGCGGCCTCGTGCAGGCACAGCAGCAGCTCGGCGTCGAAGCCCTGGGCCTCGGCGGCGTCGTGCCACCGGCGCAGCCCGTAGCCGGTGGTGAGCAGGACCAGGTCCGGGCGGGCCTCGAACAGCGCCCGCGAGGCCGCCGCGAGCCCGGCGTCCTCGCCGACCGGCTCGACCTTCAGCGCCGGGGCGTGGATCACCCGGGCGCCGCGCCGTTCGAGCGCGGCGATCTGGTCCTCGGAGCGGCGGTGCGCGGTGACACCCACCACCCGCCCCGCCAGCGGCAGCTCCTCAGCAGCCATGGGCGGTCACCTCGGCGAGGAACGCGTCCCGTTCCGCGGTCGCGAGCCGCACCACGGGTCCGATGACGACGACGGCGGGGGAACCGCAGCCGGCCGCCGCGGTGTCCTTGACCGCACGGGCGAGGGTCGTGATCGTGGAGCGCTGCCGGTCGGTGAAGCCGCGCTCCACCACGGCCAGCGGCGTGGCGGGGTCCGCGCCGGAGCGGACGAGGCCGGCCACGAGGTGGGGGAGCGTGGCCACGCCCATGAGTACCACCAGCGTCCCGCCGGAGGCGCCGAGGCCGGCGAAGTGGGCGAGCTCGGCCTCGGAGAACGGGACGTGGCCGGAGGCGACGGTGAACATCCGGGAGACCTCGCGGAAGGTCACGGGGATCCCGGCGGCCCCGGGCACGGAGACCGCGCTGGTGATCCCGGGGACCACGTCCACCGGGATGCCGTGGGCCGCGCACGCGGCGAGCTCCTCGCCGCCGCGGCCGAACACGTAGGGGTCGCCGCCCTTGAGCCGCACCACGGACCGGCCGGCCAGGGCGTGCTCGACCATGAGCTCCTGGATCCGGGACTGCGGGACCGGGTGGTGGCCCGGGGTCTTGCCCACCGGGACGATCTCGGCGCCCGGGGCCGCGGCCGCCACGGCGCCCGCGGGGGCGAGGCGGTCCACGAAGACGACGTCGGCGTCCTGGAGGGCGGTCACGGCGCGCACCGTGAGCAGGTCGTCGGCACCGGGGCCCCCGCCGACCAGGGTCACCCGTCCGCCGGTCCGGGCCGAGGGCTCCTGGACGACCGGCACGCGGGCTCCGGCCTCGCGCAGCGCGTCCCGCCAGCGCTGGGCGGCGGGGCCGACGACCACGGCGAGAGCGGCCCCGGCGACGTCGGAGGCGGACAGCCGGGCGGGGTCGGCCACGGCGCGGACGTCGGCGCCGGCCGAGGCGTACCGGTGGTGGGCGCGGCGGGCCTCGTGCGGATCACCGAGGACGAGCACCGGGACGTCGGTGAGGTCTGCGGTCAGGAGCATGGGGTCCTCCAGGGGGAGAGCGGGGGTCGGGGCACCACGCATGCCATGGTGGGCCCCCTACCAGAGTGGGACATCCGTGTTACGGCGCCGTTGCACCGTGACGTCCCGTGACGGAACCTGCCCGTCCCGCCCCTCGATCATAGGCTGGGAGCATGACGACCTCCGACGCCCCCGTCCTGCTGGCCTGCGCCCACGGCACCCGGTTCCCGGCCGGGCGCACGGCCGTGAACCGTCTCGTGGACGCCGTCGCCGCGCAGCTGCCCGGCACCGAGGTGGTGCCCACGTGGGTGGACGTGCAGGCCCCGGACCTGGCCGCCCGCACCGAGGAGTACGCCGGGCGCCCGGCCGTGGTGGTGCCGCTGCTGCTCTCCGCCGGCTACCACGTCTACGTGGACGTGGCCGAGGCGGTGGCCGCCGACGAGCTCCACCGGGTCTCCGCCGCCCTCGGCCCGGACCGGGCGCTGGCCCGGCTGCTGGCCCGGCGGGTGCACGAGGCGTGCGGGGCCGCCGGCGCCCCGCTGGGGGAGCGCGACGCCGTGGTGCTGGCCACGGCCGGTTCCTCGGACCGCCGCGCGGTGGTCGACTGCGCCGCGGTGGCGGATCTGCTGGGGGAGGAGCTGGGCCGGCCCGTGACCGTGTCCTACCTGGCCGCCGCGCGTCCCCGGGTGACAGAAGCGGTGGTCTCCGCCCGGGCCGGCCTGGCGGAGGGGGGCCGCGTCGTCGTCGCCAACTACCTGCTGGCCCCCGGCTACTTCCTGGACCTCTC
Source organism: Kocuria turfanensis (assembly GCF_001580365.1). Lineage (NCBI taxonomy): Bacteria > Bacillati > Actinomycetota > Actinomycetes > Micrococcales > Micrococcaceae > Kocuria > Kocuria turfanensis. Next base: position 3,543,146 of record NZ_CP014480.1, read on the forward strand.
GCGCGCCGCCGGCGCCGACGTGGACACCGAGCCGCTGGCCGTGCCGGAGGGGGAGGTCCCGCCCGAGCTCGTCGACGTGGTGGTCTCCCGCTACCGCTCGGTGGCGTGACCTGCTTCCTGCAGGCGAGGCCTGCAGGAAGCAGGTCCACGGCCGGCTCGCTCCGTCAGCGGTTCAACTGGAAGATGTACCAGTCCTGCTCTGACCACTGCCGAACGGGGAAAGGCTCGGCCGCGAGGTCGTAGTGTGGGCTGCCGATGACTGCTTCCTGCAGGACAGCAAGCTGAGCATCCTCGGTGGGGTTTCCTGTGCTGCCCGAGCGCCACACGATCATTTCGAAGGCGCGGTTCTCCACGGCATTCCGGATGGCTCCGGGCCCGCTGTCGAACAGGCCGTAGTGCTCCACCCACTGGATGTCCGGAAACTCGTCCCGGGTGTAGAAGCTCAGCGGTAGCGATTGTGTGGACAGGTACCGGCCGGGAGGCGAGTCCTCGGCCATGAGCGACACCACACGTTCCACATTGGGCCACTCGTAGTGCATGGTGTGGGAGCGGGCCAGCCCGGAGACCAACAAGATCCACATGATGGCCGCCAGCAGAATTCCTCGCAGCGACGGTCTCGCCAGTTCGGCCAACGCCCGGCCCGCCAGCGGGGCAAGGAAGAGCGCCGAATATGCCATGTGCTTCTCGAAGGACACGGCTTCGCCGAGATGCAGTTGACCCACCAGCAGACCGGAAGCGCCGGCGAAAAGCGCAAGGACGAAGAGCGACGATCTCAGTGACCGCGCCACCAGCAGACCCCCCAGCACGGCCAGGGCGGCTGACAGGCCGATGTCCTGGGCCACATAGCCGAGCAGCTGTGACAGTGGAGCCGGGCTGAGTGCCTCGCGTCCGGTCGTGGTGAAGAGGATGCCTTCGCGGACTTCCTCACCCCACAGGGCGTACAGGCCGGCGAGAACAGCCGCAGCCACCAGAGCGGTGGTCACGGTGCGGAGCAGACGATTCGCGGCCTTCTGCTGCGGATCCCCGAAAAGCACTGCGGCCAGCACCACCGGGAGGAACGCTGCTCCGGTGTACTTGACGATCGCCGCTGCGGCGACGGCCACCCCAGCCAGTGCGGCCGAACTCCGCGAACTTCGAGTCACTCCGAGCCATATACCCACTGACAGGAGACAGAGGCAGAGGGCGTCGAAGGTAGCCAGGGCAGAGGTGTACACGACCGGACCCGTCACCGCGAAAGTGAAACCGGCCAGATTGCCGGCCGCCTGGCCGTACAGGTACTTGGAGGTGTCCCGAACGCACAACATCGTCACCACGACGCAGCCCAGGCTGAACGCACGGACCAGGGGGAGGCCCCCGACATATTGCAGGAGCCCCGCCAGGACCGGATAGGCCACCGGAACTCCCGAGAAGAAGGATCCGTAGTCGATCACGGGAGCCCCGGTCAGCCAGTGCGCAAGGATTTCTTGGCCTGCGAGAACATAGAGCGCTTCGTCCTGGAACGCCGTGTTGCCCAGTCGGAGGGACAGCAGCCCCTGGACAGTGACCAGGAGAAGAAGAGGGAAGTGTTGGATCCACCGATCTGCTCGTGGGCGGAGGCGTGTGGGGAGTACGGATGCCAGAGCCAGCCGCCAGACGGGCGCGTCCACTGTCCCGGCGATCGTGGAGGTGCTCACGCCGCATTCTCCTTGACCAGCCGGCTCTCGAGCCCGACGTGGCTGTCAGACCTCGACTGTCCATCGGGAACCAGAAGGAGAGAGGCCGGCCAGGGCTTGACTCCAAGAGCCACGAGGACCACGGGAACGAAAACGTAGACGTTCGCCAGGAGGAACAGCCCGGCCGCCCACCATCCTGCCAGCGTGAACTCCGGCTGGCCGAGCCGCCAGACGAAGGCGGCGATGACCAGTACCTGTGTCGTGCCGAGGTAGGCAACAATCAGCCGGCGCACTCGCCCGGCCAGAGGCGCGGCCTTCGTCCTGCCATGTGAGGGGACCCACTCGGACACCGTGCCGGAGAAGACGTCGATGATGGCGACGATGTGGGCGAAACTGTAGATCGCCTGTACCCGGAGGACGTCGAGGCGCCACGACGAGTTCATCAGTCTCGGGTAGACCACGAGCCAGAGCACGGCTGTGCCCAACAGCGGCAACATGTTCCAGGGGTGCATGTGCTGGGGGAAGAAAAGCGCCATGATCAGCACTGGCAGCGGAGCGAGCAAAGCGTTCATGGCCGTGGTCACGTAGTAGATGAAGCCGCTCCAGAAGCTCAGACGCTGGTGCAGGGTCAACGTCTCCTGGCGGTGGAAACCGGAGTCCTTGACAAGTTCCATGGATCCCTCGCACCAGCGGTACTGCTGCGCAATGAACCCATCGATGTCGTCGGGGCAGATGCCCTGGGTCACGTTGACCGGCACGAATCGAACGCGGTAGTCCGCGCCGTCCATGTGGATGCCGGTGAAGATGTCCTCGGAGTGGGCGATCCTCGGGAAACCTCCGATGCACTCGAGGGCCGCCCTCCGATAGAGGGCCGACGTGCCGCAGCAGACCGCCGCATCCACCGCGTCCCGGCTCACTTGGATGAATCGGTAGAAGATCTCCTGCGTGGCCCCCGCTCCGCGCTCGAGCCAATTCTTCGACAAGGGGGTTGCGAAGTACTGCGGGCTCTGGACTATGCCGATCTGCGGATCGTCCATGTAGGGCGCCAACTCCGTCAAGGCGTCCGGGCGCGGTACGAAATCTGCGTCGAGAATGAAGATCAGATCGCCGTCCGAGCGGTCGAACGCGTAACGCAGATTGCCGGCCTTCTTGAACTCCGACCCAGGCCGCGCGATGTACTTGAAGCCATGCGCCGAGGCGGCGGCACGGACTTCCGATCGGTCCATGTCGTCCAGCACGTAGACGTCGACCCGCCCGGGATATTCGAGTCGGGCGACGTAGCGGTACGTATTGTTGAGGATTTCCAAGGGCTCACCGGCGGTGGGCAGGAAGACGTCGACAGAAGGAACGCGGTCCGGCCGCCAGCTCATGCATCGACGACGATGCTCCGCTTCGGTCGTTCGGCGTCGGAACGTCGAAGTGCGCAGTCCGACGAGTGTTTCCACCGCGAGAAGAGCCAGCGGGACGAGGAAGATCAATGTCCAGTACGTCATCGTCGCAAAACCCGCGAGACTCACGGCCAGGCCCGCGAATGCGCCTGCATGGGCGACGAAGAACCAACGATGCTGTGGGCCCCTGAGGTAGTTGTACTTCTCTTGATCATCGGGTGGCGACACAATGATGTCGACGGACGAAGTGCTCGTCATATCAGTCCTAACGCGTCCAACGGTGACAGCGGATTAGGAGGGTGACGGAGTCCGATGAGCGTGCGTGCACTGATCATGGCCGGTCGACGCGAAGGTTCCCCCCGGAACCTTCGGCGTGGTGTCATCGATGTCGTGGACGATCGGATGACGTGCCTCTGAGAGCGCGAATGCACTGTCAGATGAAATCCCCCCGAGGTGCAAGGGTGGCAGGCGAGGGCAGTGCTCGGCCACGGTGAAGATTGTCACAACCTCGGCTTTTTATGATTACTCACATATTTGTACCGGCGGCGAGCATGCTGACCGCGGCCCGGAGCGAGCCGGGTGCCGCAATGATGATGCGTCATCAGCCCAGGTCGTGTGGGGGTAGTGCGAAATTTGTCCCCCGAATGGTGGTATGGACGGCGCTCGGTGCTTCGTGCGTGACCAAGTGTGTCAACGGAGCGGTTGCGCTAGGGGGGCCACTTCTGCTGGGCCCCGCAACGTGGTCCTGTACCACCCCACATCACCAGCACCTCTCGAGCCGACCTCTTCGAGGTGCTGTCGAGCCGCCTCTTCCCTCAGGGACGCAACGATGCGACTGCCTCTCGGTAGGCAGCGAGTGCTTCCTGGGACGAGTCGACCTGCCAGTTGTGTTCCTTGTCGGTGTGGAACCAGATGGCACTCTCCACGTCCGGCTGGTTCACCAGATAGTCGAAGAGTTGGCGGATCCACTCCGCTTTCGACTGCCACGGTTCGAGGCCTTCGGAGCTGGCCGTCTCCGTCACCACGATCGGGTGCGCACCCCGGAGGTCGCGTAGCTCCTTGAGGCCCGCACCGAAGAGTTCTTCGGGCGCGGTCCACCCCGAGTTCGTGGACGCCCAGTTGTAGCCGTCGATTCCCAGGAGGTCCACGGCTCCGGGGCCCGGGAAAAAATCCTCGAAGGATGCATGGTCTGATGTGTCGTCGGGGGCCCATGGGATGTTGGGTGCCCAGCACCAGCGCACGCTGGACGCTCCCGCAGCAGCGAAAATGCTGCGCACGTGGTGCCACGCCCGGACATACTGGCGCGGCGTGTTGCCCTGGACGCCGAATCCCCAGGGGTACCAGTTCCCGTTCATCTCGTGGGCAAAACGCAGGACGACATCGCGGTTCCAGGAGGCCAGTGCTTCACCCCATGTCCGGATGTGGTTGTCGTGGTCCCCGGCAAGAATGCGCGCCAGGCTGAACTGTGATTGGTCGGTGGCCGCCACAGGAGATCCTGGGTGTGGAGCATGCCAAGGCTCCCAGGTCAGAACGGGGACAGCACCCGCTGCCAAGGTTGCATCCAGTTCGAGGAGCGGTGGCGCAGCGATGGTCCAGTCGCAGAAGAGCAGGATCCATTGCGGTGAGGACCCGATCAGGTCCTCGTATGCGCGGAGCGCTGCTTCGTCTGCGGGACCTTCCGTCAGGTAGACGCCATGCTCGAGGGGACGGGTCCGGGGCTGGACGGGCAGCGTGGTGCTCGGAGACTTGGGCTCGGCGCAGGCGGTGAGTACGGACAGCGCCGCGGCCCATGTCAGGACGGAGCGACGCGATACGTGCAACGAACGGCGGGTGGGCAGTGCGCCGGTCGACATGGTCTGCCGTGGCGGCTGATCTCGCATCATGTTCGAGCCACCTTAGCAACACCGTGCGGCTGACCGGTCGGGACCGAGGGTGAGCTGATCGCCGATGCGGGGCGGGGGTCGCTCTTGAGCGGTGTGGTCCATGAGGTCCCGCCCGGGCTCGTCGACGTGGTGGTCTCCCGCTACCGCTCGGTGGTGGACCCGCCTCCTGCGGGCGAGGCCTGCAGGAGGCAGGTCCACGGTCGGCTCGCTCCGTCAGCGGTCCAGCTGGAAGATGTACCAGTCCTCGTCGAGCCAGCCCTCCACCGGGAAGGGGTCGGCGATGAGTTCGTAGTGGGGGCTGTCTAGCGCAGCCTCCCGCATCGCTTCCATCTGCGCGCCGATCCGGGAATTGCCGGAGCTGTCCGCCGACACGATGATCATCTCGTAGGTGCGCTCGTTCACGGCTTTCTCCACGGCCTCGAGATCTGCCGCCGCCAGGTCGTAGTGGCCCGACCACTGGACCTGAGGGTGATCCGGTTTGGTGTAGTAGCCCAGCGTCAACGACTGCGTGGAGAAGTACTGGCCGGGACGCAGATCCTGGGCCTCGACTTCTGCCAGCACGCGCTCCATGTTCGGCCACTCGTACATGGCGTGGGAGCGGGTCACGCCGGAGACCATCAGCGCGCCCATGAGCATCACCAGGAGGATCACCTGCTCCGTGGGCTTCGCAAGGGCCGCCAGCGCCCGGCCTGCCAAGGGCGCCAGGAACAGGGCCGAGTACGCCATGTGCTTCTCGAAGGACACGGCTTCTCCCAGATACATCTGGCTCAGCACCAGCCCGGAACCACCGGCGAAAAGACCCAGGAGGAAGAGGGTCGACCGGAGGGACTGGGTCACGAAGACGCCACCGAGCAGCGCCAGCACGACCAGCAGGCCGATGTCCTTCACCACGTAGTCGAGCAGCAACGAGAGCGGGGCAGCATCGAGCGCCTCACGGCCGGTCGTGGTGAAGAAGATGCCCTCGTGCACTCTCTCGCCCCACAGGACGTACAGGACGATGAGCGTGGTCACTGTCACCAGGGCTGCGATCCCCATCCGCAGGAGTGCCTTCGTCCCGGTCTGCCGGCGCGCGGCCAGCAGCGCCACGCCCAGCACGACCGGGATGAACGCCGCGCCGGTGTACTTCACCACCGCTGCCCCGGCGAGCGCGAGCCCGGCCAGCAGGGACGAGGTGACCGACGTCCGGGTCAGTCCGAGCCAGAGGGCGACAGCCAGGAGCATCAGGCAGAGTGCGTCGAAGGTCGCCAGGGTGCTGACCAGCACCACGGGACCCGTGACCGCGAAGGCGAAGCCCGCCAGGTCGCCGGTTGTCCGGTCGAACAGCTGCGCAGTGATTGCCCGGACACAGAGCATCGTGACGACGATGCAGGCCAGGCTGAACGCCCGCACCAGCTCCAGTCCGCCGACCTCGTCCAGCAGTCCAGCCAGGACCGGATAGGCTGCCGGCGCGCCCGAGAAGTAGGACCCCAGTTCCACCACGTAGGCACCGGTCCTCCAGTGCTCGAGCAGGTCCCGGCCGGCCTGCACGTAAAGTGCCTCGTCCTCGAACGCCGTGTTGCTGAGGCGCAAGGACAGCAGCACCTGGAGCAGGACCAGGAAGGGCAGCGCCAGCCGCTCGGTCCATCGGCTCGCCGTTGTCCGCACGTGGTCGGGAAACAGCGGGGCGTTCGAGCGCCCCGGTGTGGGCGGTTCAGCTGGCCGTGCGATCTGTGACGTGCTCACGATGTGGTCTCCTCCAACAGGTCTTCTGGCCGGCCGTAGGTCACCGGTTGCTTCTTCGGGTGGCAGAGGGGACGCCCCTCTGTCCGTCGGGTGGCGGGAAGAGACGGCCCTGCAGGGTCGTTTTGTACGTCATCTCGGTCCTCAGGGCTCCCACGGTCGTGTGCGGTTTGCGGTTCACGGAGTGACGGGCTCCTGCGGGAAAAGGGACAGTGCTTCCGACCGCGGGGGGCGACAGCTCCCACGGGCCACGCGAAGTGCCAAGTCTTGAGTCGCTCGTACAGTCCCCGGAAGATCCGCTTGTCCGGCGAACGTCCAGGCTGATGTCCGTGCAGAACCCCGTGCCTGCATGCTGGCAGGGCCGTCACCGGCCTCACCAGTGACCGTGGTCACCGCACCCAGGAACTCAACATGAAGAGCGATGTTCTTCGCGCCTGCAACTCCGCGACGTCGCCGCGCCGGTGCGTGCAGGACAGTGCACATCCACCCGCCTCGTGGGTACAAAGGGGGACGCCACGATCCTGTGGCGTCCCCCCAACTGCTCACGAGGTCACGGCGAGTTCGCGCATCCATGACGCCGTGTTGCGCCTGCACCGGCGCCGCCGCCGGCCTGCAGGGTGCCCCTGGCGCAACCCTGCAGGCGCCGGTGTGCCTGACGCCCGGGCGATGTGCCGAGTCCCCCGTGGGCTCACATCTCCCCCGATCCGATCTGGGGGAAGTGCGAGCCCACGGGGGACTCGGCGGAGGGCGCGGCGCTGCGGTCAGTCGCGCACGCGGGTGAGGTCCGCCTCCTCGTAGCGCACCATCTTGGAGCCGGTGACCAGCTTGTGGCCGAACCACAGGGCCAGGAACAGCGGCAGGCCGATGTAGGCGGTGAGGGCGCCCAGCAGGTCCACCTCACCGAGGAAGGCCTGGTAGTTCTGACCCAGGATCACCACGGCGCACAGCACGAGCGCGACCACGGGCCCCAGCGGGAAGAACCGCGCCCGGTAGGGCAGGTCCGCGAGGTCGTGGCCCTGGGTGGTGTACGCCCTGCGGAACCGGTAGTGGCTCCAGGCGATGCCCATCCACACGATGAACCCGGCCAGGCCCGAGGCGCTGACCAGCCAGACGTAGGCGTCCCCGTCACCGATGAAGGTGGTCAGGAAGGACGCCCCGCCCACCAGGGTGGTGACGAGCAGCGCGTTCATGGGCACGCCGCGGCGGTTGACCTTGGCCAGGAAGCGCGGGGCCTTGCCGCCGTCGGCCAGGGCCCAGAGCATGCGGGTGGAGGCGTAGAGCCCGGAGTTGCCGGCGGAGAGGATGGCGGTGAGGATCACTGCGTTCATCACCGAGGCCGCCGCCAGCACGCCGGCGTTCTCGAACACCAGGGTGAACGGGGAGATGGAGATGTCCTCGACGTCGCTGGTGAGCAGGTTGGGGCTGGTGTGCGGGATGAGGAAGCCGATCACGGTGATCGCGCCCACGTAGAAGAGCAGGATGCGCACGAACACGGTGCGGATGGCCTTGGGCACGTTCTTCTCGGGGTCCTCCGCCTCACCGGCGGCCACACCGACCAGCTCGGTGCCCTGGAAGGAGAAGCCGGCCACCATGAAGATCGCCAGGATCCCCAGTCCGCCGCCCACGAAGGGCGCCTCGCCGGTGGTCCAGTTCTCGAAGCCCGGGGACTCCCCGCCCAGGATGCCCACGATCATCAGGATGCCCAGCACCAGGAAGATCACCACGGTGACGACCTTCACGAGGGAGAACCAGAACTCGCTCTCGCCGTAGGCGCGGGTGCTCAGGGCGTTGAGCAGGAACAGGATCAGCAGGAACGCCCCGGACCAGATCCAGGACGGGACGTCCGGCAGCCAGTAGCGCATGATCAGCGCGGCGGCCACGAGCTCGGCGGCCACGGTGATCGCCCAGTTGTACCAGTAGTTCCAGCCGATGGCGAAGCCGAAGGAGGGGCTGACGAAGCGGGTGGAGTACTCCTCGAACGCCCCGGAGACCGGCAGGTACGTGGCCATCTCGCCCAGGCTCTGCATCAGCAGGAAGACCATGAAGCCGATCACGACGTAGGCCAGCAGCGCCCCGCCCGGCCCGGCCGTGGCGATGGTGTTGCCGGAGGCCACGAACAGGCCGGTGCCGATGGCCCCGCCCAGCGCGATCATGGTCAGGTGGCGCGGTTTGAGGCTGCGGCGCAGCTTCTCCTGGGACTGCAGCTGCGCCTGGGTCGCAGGCGCGTGCTGCTCGGCCCGAGGGCGTGCGGTGGTGGTCACGCGGAATCTTCTCCTCTGGTGCGGTGGACGGATCACGGCAGGAGGAGGTTCCGTGGCGCCGTCCCCCCGAACGGTCCTGGCCGATTATGGGGGCAGGCGTTGCAGAGGGGAAATCGGCGCGGGGCCGCACCGCGGGGCGCCCCCGTACGATGGACGGGTGGAATCGCAGACCGGGCCGGGGCAGCAGAGGGCACACCACCGGTCCCGCTGGGCGGCCGTTGTGGCCCTTCTCACCGGTTCCGCCCTCCTCCTGCTCGCCGCGACGCTCGGCGCCCGCTGGGCGTGGGATCCCGCGCCGACGGCCGAGGACGAGATCTCCTGCGCCCCCTACGGGCTGGAGGGCGTGCGCGTCGCGCCCCGCGGCGAGCGGGGACCGCTGAGCGACGGGCCGGTGCTCTCCGGAGGCGTGCGGCTGCAGGAGGGACCGGCCGACCGGATGAACGCGACCTTCGAGCACGAGGGGGTGACCAGCAGCTACCACGTCTTCGCCGACGGCGTGGACTGGAGCCGGCCGGTCGGGGTGGTCTTCCGCCTCCACGGCGACGGCGCCTACGAGTTCCACAACCCCCAGCACAAGGTCTCCTGCCTCGCGGAGGTGGCGCGCAGCCACAACGCGGTGCTCGTGGCGCCCCGCACCCCGGACCGGCAGGGCGAGCCCACGTGGTGGGAGGACCTCGACGGCAACGCGGAGTGGTTCCTGGCCCTGGCCGAGCAGGAGATCTTCCCGGCCTACGACATCGACCGCTCCCGCACCTGGCTGCACGGCTACTCCGGCGGGGCGGAGTTCATCAGCTACGAGCTGCTCGCCGACCGCGCGGACTTCCTGCAGGGAGGCGGTGCGCTGCTGACCGGCGGCGGGGGAGCCCCGTCCACCGGCTCCTCCCGGCCCACGGAGGACCAGCTCGAGAACCTGCTGCTGCACTGGGACGTGGGCCTCGACGACGACGGCTCCGACCCGAAGGCCCCGTTCGACGCGCTCGCGGCGGCGGCTGCCGGCCACGCCCGCTACGAGGACGCCGGATACCGCCGGACCAGCGTGCGCTACCGGGAGGGCGTCGACCACTTCGAGCTGCCCGAGGCGCGGGTGCTCGGCGAGGTCCTCGCCGCGGCCGGGGAGTGAGCGGCAGGCCCGGCCGGGCGCGTGATCCATCTCTCCCCGATTCCGGTGTGGCCTGCAACGACGCGGCCGAGGGCGGGTGCGGCCGGCCGCGCACCGGGCGCGGCGCCGGCGTGAGCTTGCATTAGCATATGAGCGCCCGTACGGTGCGGTAGAGAAGAAATATGTCGGCGGGGACCGACTCAGGGGGAAGGCCGGTGCGGGGGCATCGAGCCGAGACAACGACTCTTTCGCGGTGCGCCGACCCGGTGCCCCGCTCCCGGAGCGCCTTCCACGCCGATTCCACCGGCCCTGTGGGTTCTTGCGTCCCGCCGACACAGCCGCTGCCAGATCCGCAGCGGCGTGAACGTCGATGGGGGACATCAATGACAGTGCGCTCGACCATGCGCAGCGGCTCCACCCGCACGGGGGGCGGCCGGCACGTGCTGGAGGACCGGAACCCGGACCACGGCCCGCAGGAGGACACCGAGCTGCTCGACCCGGCCCTGCACACGCAGTCGCTGCCGCAGGTCCCGGGCCGCGCCGTCTTCCCGGTCGCGTCCGCCCCGGCGCCCCGCACCCTGGTGGACGTCGTCATGGACACCGTCTCCCGGCACCCCGACGCCACGGCGGTCGACGACGGGACCACGGTGCTCAGCTACGCCGAGTTCCTCGAGCGCGTCGAGGCCCAGGCCCAGCGCCTGTGGGACCTCGACATCGGGCGCGGGGACCGGGTGGGCATCCGCGTGCCCTCCGGGTCCGTGGACCTCTACGTCGCGATCCTCGGCACGATCTTCGCCGGGGCCGCCTACGTGCCGGTGGACTTCGACGACCCGGACGAGCGAGCGGCCACGGTGTGGGAGGAGGCCTCGGTGTGCGCCGTCTACGGCGCCGGCCTGTCCCTGGAGGCCCGCACGGGCGTCCGCCCCGGGGCGGACTGCCGCGAGCCCGGCACCGGCGACGACGCCTGGATCATCTTCACCTCCGGCTCCACCGGCAAGCCCAAGGGCGTGGCGATCAACCACCGCTCGGCCGCCGCCCTCGTGGACGCCGAGGCCGAGCTGTACCTGCCCCGGCGCCCGCTGGGCCCGGGCGACCGGGTCATGGCGGGGCTCTCGGTGGCCTTCGACGCCTCCTGCGAGGAGATGTGGCTGGCCTGGCGCTCCGGCGCCGCCCTGGTCCCGGCCCCGCGCGCGGTCGTGCGCTCGGGCACCGACCTGGGCCCCTGGCTGGTCGAGCGGGGGATCACCGCCGTCTCCACGGTGCCCACCCTGGCGTCCATGTGGCCGGCCGAGGCGCTGAGCCGCATCCGCCTGCTGATCTTCGGCGGCGAGGCCTGCCCCAACGAGCTGGCCGCCCGCCTGGTCCACCCCGGCCGCGAGGTCTGGAACACCTACGGGCCCACCGAGGCCACGGTCATCGCCACCGGGGCCGTGCTCACCGGAGAGCCGCCCGTGCGCATCGGCCTGCCGCTGCCCGGGTGGGAGCTCGCCGTCGTCGACCCCGCCGGCAACCCCGTGCGCTGGGGCGAGGAGGGCGAGCTGATCATCGGCGGCGTGGGACTGGGCCGCTACCTGGACCCCGCCAAGGACGCCGAGAAGTTCGCGCCGATGGACACCCTGGGCTGGGCGCGGGCCTACCGCTCCGGTGACGTGGTGCGCGCCGACCCCGAGGGCATCGTCTTCGTGGGCCGCGCCGACGACCAGGTCAAGATCTCCGGCCGCCGCGTGGAGATGGGCGAGATCGACGAGCAGATGAGCCGCCTGCCCGGCGTGCAGGCCGGCGCCGCGGCGGTGCACACCACCCCCGCCGGCAACCAGATCCTCGTCGGCTACCTGGTGGCCGATGCCCCGGGCTCGGTGAACCTCCCGGAGGCCCGCAGCCTGCTCGCCGACCGCCTCCCGGGCCAGATGGTGCCCGCGCTGGCGCTGATGGACGAGCTGCCGCTGAAGACCTCCGGCAAGGTGGACCGCAAGGCCCTGCCCTGGCCGCTGCCGGCCGCCGGCGCGGACGCCGCGGACGCCCAGGTCGACGCCGAGCTCGAGTGGCTCGCCGCCCTGTGGGCCGATCAGCTGGGCCCGCTGCCCATCGACGAGGACAGCGACTTCTTCGCCCTCGGCGGCACGTCCGTGGCCGTGGCCAAGCTCGTCTCCGAGATCCGCCGCAGCTACCCGGACGCGGAGATCGCCGAGATCTACCGCCACCCCACCCTCGCCGGCATGCACGAGTACCTCGCCGGGCTCGCCCCGGTCGACGCCGCCGCCCAGGACGCCGCGCGCACCCGGCTGGTGGCCGACACCCCGCGCTGGAACGGGCTCGTGCAGGTCCCCTTCCTCGCGGGCCTCTACGCCGTCTCGGGGCTGCGCTACGTGCTGGGCTCCGCGATCGTGGTGTGGCTGCTGTTCAACCTGCTCGGCGCCACCTGGGTGCCGAACCCGCCGCTGCTGCCGCTCGTGGTCGGCTGGCTGCTGCTCTTCGCCCTGCCCGGCCGCCTGGTGCTCACCGCCCTGTTCATCCGGCTGCTGACCTTCCGCCTGCGCCCCGGCGCCCACGCCCGCGGCTCCTGGACCCACCTGCGGGTCTGGATGGCCGAGCGCGTGCTGATCTTCAACAAGTTCGAGCCCCTCATGGGCACCCCCGTGATGGTGCTGTTCTTCCGCCTGCTCGGCAACCGGGTGGGCCGCGGCGCCCACCTCGACACCCTGCCGCCGGTCAGCGGGCTCGCCTCGATCGGTGCCGGCGCGGCCGTGGAGCACGAGGTCGACCTCGCCGGCTACTGGCTCGAGGGCGACGTCCTCCACCTCGACGGGGTCACCGTGGGCGCGCACGCCCGGATCGGCACCCGCACGCTGCTCAGCCCCGGCGCGGTGGTCGAGGACGGCGCGGAGGTCGACCCCGGCTCCCACGTCACCGGCACCGTCCCCGCCGGGCGGCTGCAGGGCGGCTCCCCGCTCGAGGACCTCGGCCCCGCCGGCGGGACCTGGCCCGAGCCGGCCCCCGGGCACGCCCACGGGATCCGCAGCGGGCTGCTCTACGCCCTGGGCCTCGGCACCGTCGGGTTCCTGCCCGTGCTGGCCGTGGTCCCCGGCGCCCTGATCGTGTTCTCCCAGGTGCAGGGCCTCGAGCTCTACGAGCGCGTCTTCCCCGTCCTGGCCCTGTGGGTGCCGGTCTTCGCCGTGCTCACGGCCCTCGTCTACCTCGCGCTGCTCGTGGCCGTGGTGCGCCTGCTCGCCGGGCTGATCACGCCCGGTCACCACCGCGCCGACGGCACCGTGGCCTGGGCCGTGTGGCTGACCGGGGTGCTGCTGCAGAAGAGCCTCGTGTCGACCTACCCGGTCTACGCCTCGATCGCCACCCCGTTCTTCCTGCGGCTGCTGGGCGCCCGCGTGGGCAACCAGGTGGAGATCTCCACCGTGGAGACCCTGCCGCACCTGACCACGTTCGAGTCCGGCTCCTTCATGGCCGACCACTCCCTGGTCAGCTCCGCGCGCACCGGCTTCGGCTGGGTGCACGTGGGTCGCTCCACCGTGGGGGAGCGCTCCTTCGTGGGCAACTCCGGGATCGTGGGCCCCGGGCGCGACGTCCCGGCGGACTCCCTGATCGCCGTGCTGTCCTCCGCCCCGGAGCACGCCGAGGCCGGCACCTCCTGGCTCGGCCGGACGCCCGCGCCGATCAGCCGGGTCAGCGACGCCGCGGACGAGGACGTCACCTACCGGCCGCGCCGGCGCCTGCTGGTGGCCCGCGCGCTCGTGGAGTCCCTGCGGGCCGTGCCGTTCATGGTCACCGCGTGGATCGACCTGGCCATCGTCTACGTCCTCACCACCGTGTACATGCGCGCCGGGGGCGGGCTCGACGGCATCGTCGCGGCCCTGCTGTGGGCCACGCCCGTGGTGCTGGCCGCCGGCGTGCTGGCCGCGCTGGTGCCCGTGATGGTCAAGTGGGCGCTCATGGGCCGCTTCCGCGAGGGCGAGCGCCCGCTGTTCAGCTCCTTCGTGTGGCGCAACGAGCTCGCCGACACCTTCGCCGAGTCGCTGGCGGTGCCCGGGCTGATCCGCCTGGCCGTGGGCTCCCCGGTGTTCAACGTCTGGGCGCGGCTGATGGGCGCGCGGATCGAGCGCGGCGTGTGGTGCGAGACCTGGTGGCTGCCGGAGTTCGACCTGGTCCACCTGGGCCGCGGCGTGTCCGTGAACCGCGGCACCGTGCTCCAGACGCACCTGTTCCACGACCGCATCATGCGGCTGCAGCCGGTGTCCATGGAGGCCGGGTCCACCCTGGGCCCGAACAGCTTCATCCTCCCCGGCAGCACCGTGGAGGCCGGGGCGACCGTGGGCCCCGGCTCCCTGGTGATGGCCCAGGAGACCGTGCCCGCCGGCAGCACCTGGGGCGGGAACCCGATCCGGCCGCTGCATGTGACGGCCGGGGAGCTCGTGGGCAGCGGGGAGTCGGCCCGATGAGCGCCGTCGACCCCACCGCCACCCGGGGCGGGGGCACCGCGGTGCTCAACGTCCCCGGCCCCGCCGGGCGGCGCACCAAGCGCCGGCTGATCGGCGTGGACGCCGCCCGCGGCTTCGCGCTGCTGGGCATGGTCGCCGTGCACACCCTGCCGGTGTGGGACGAGGAGGCCGGGCGGGCCTCGCTGAGCTGGTCCCTGTTCGCCGGGCACTCGGCGGCGCTGTTCGCCACCCTGGCCGGCGTGAGCCTGGCCTTCCTCTCCGGCGGCCGCACCCCGCACACGCGCCGGCGGCTGGCCGGGGACCGGGCCGGGCTCGTGGGCCGCGCCGCGGTGATCGCCCTCGTCGGCTTCCTCGTGGGCTTCGTGGCCCCGCCGGTGAACAACATCCTCATCTACTACGGGATGTTCTTCCTGCTGGCGATCCCGTTCCTGGGCCTGCGGATCCGCCACCTGCTGGCGGCCTCGGTGCTGTTCGCCGTGCTCTCCCCGTTCCTCATGCAGTGGTCCCTGGACGTCCTGCCCGCCCACGTCTACGGCAACCCCACGCTGTGGAACCTGGTCGCCGAGCCGGTCACCGTCCTCTCCCAGCTGCTGCTCACCGGGACCTACCCGGCCCTGCCCTACATGAGCTACCTGCTCGCGGGCCTGGCCCTGGGCCGGATGAACCTCACCAGCCGGCGGGTGCAGCAGTGGCTGGTGGGCGTGGGCGCGGCGACCGCCCTGCTGGCCTGGACGGTGTCCACGGCCGCGCTGCTGGTCTTCGGGGTCTACGAGCGGATCTGGTCCGCCACCCCGTGGATGTCCGAGGAGCAGATCGACTCGATCCTGGTCTTCGGCCCCGAGCCGTCCCTGCCGACCACCACCCTGTGGTGGCTGACCGTCCCGGCCCCGCACAGCAACACCCCCGCGGCGCTGTTCGTCAGCCTGGGCATGGCGGTCTTCGCCCTCGGCGCCTTCCTGCTGCTGGCCCGGCTGATCGGCAAGGCCCTCACGCCGCTGGCGGCCGCCGGGTCCATGACCTTCACGCTGTACACGCTGCACCTGCTGTTCCTGGCCACGGGGGTCTACGACCTCGCGCCCGGGTTCTGGTTCTGGATGCAGCTGGTGGTCTTCGGGCTGCTGGCCGTGGCCTGGCAGCGGGCGGTGGGCCAGGGCCCGCTCGAGAAGCTCGTGGCCCGCGTCTCCAAGGGCATCACCCGCCGGGTGGTGGCCCGCCCCCCGACAGACCGAGCCCGCTGAAAGTCTGCCCCCCAGGCCCAGCCCGTCTGATCACCGAGTCCCCCGTGGGCTCGCAATTCCCCCGGATCGATCGGGGGGACTTGCGAGCCCATGGGGGACTCGGCGCTTGGTGGGGCCGACTTGGGGGCTCCGCGCGCCCCAGGCTCACAGGGGGGTGGGCGCGCCGTGAGCAGATGTGCACCGGGGCGTTACCCCGGCCGTCGGGGGGCGAAACACGGGATTCCTACGGTGGGGGCATCGCACGCCCCCGCACTGCCAGGAGGTCCCCGTGAGTTCAGAGCTGCACATCGACCCGTCCCCGACGACGGCACGGTCGTCCGCGCCGGTCCCGCCGCCGCCGGCGCTGCGCGAGCGGCCCGGCCGCTGGCTGGACGGCTACCGCCCCGAGGACCCCGCCTTCTGGGAGAGCGCCGGCCGCCCGATCGCCCGCACCAACCTCACGTGGTCGATCCTCGCGGAGTTCCTCGGCTTCGCCGTCTGGCAGCTGTGGGCGATCACGGTCGTGTTCCTGCCGGGCGCGGGCTTCCCCTTCAGCGACTCGCAGATCTTCTGGCTGATCTCCATCCCCTCGCTGGTGGGGGCCACGCTGCGGATCCCGTACACCTTCATGGTCGGCCGCTTCGGCGGCCGGAACTGGACCGTGGTCTCGGCGCTGCTGCTGCTCGTGCCCACCGTGGGCCTGGCGCTGGCGGTCGGCGACCCCGGCACGCCCTTCGGGGTCATGCTGCTGCTGGCGGCCACGGCCGGCTTCGGCGGCGGCAACTTCGCGTCCTCGATGGCCAACATCACCTTCTTCTACCCGGTGCGGGAGAAGGGCTGGGCGCTGGGGCTCAACGCGGCCGGCGGCAACCTCGGCACGGCCGTGGCGCAGCTGGTCGTCCCGATCGCCGTCTCGCTCGTCGCCCTCGGGGCGACCGGGCTCTCGGTCGCGGGGTGGCTGTGGGTGCCGTTCATCCTCTTCGCCGCGTGGGGCGCCCGGACGTACATGCACAACCTCTCCCACGCCAAGGGCGACCTGGTCGGGTCCCTGGCCACGGTGCGGGAGCCGCACTTCTGGGTGATGTCCTTCCTCTACGTGGGCACCTTCGGGTCCTTCATCGGCTTCTCCAGCGTGTTCCCCAAGCTCATCGCGGACACCTTCCCCGGCTTCTCCTCCTTCACCGTGGGCGCGGCGGCGCTGTCCCTGGCGTTCCTCGGGCCGCTGGTGGGCTCCGTGTCCCGCCCCTACGGCGGGAGGCTCGCGGACCGCTTCGGCGGCGCCCCGGTGACAGTGGCCGTGTTCGCGGTCATGGCGCTGCTCGCCCTGGCCGTGGTGCTGACCCTGCCGCTGGCCGACTTCTGGCTCTTCCTGGGCCTGTTCCTGCTGCTGTTCACCGCGGCCGGCATGGGCAACGGCTCCACCTACCGGATGATCCCCTCCATCTACCGGGTGCTGGGGCTGCGGCAGCAGCAGGACGTCGCGGTCTCCACCGAGCGCAAGGCCTCGGCCGCCCTGGGGCTGATCGGGGCGGTCGGCGCGTACGGCGGGTTCCTCATCCCGCAGGCGCTGAACCTCTCGAACACCACCACCGGGGCCTACAGCGCCGCGTTCCACGGCTTCGTCGTCTTCTACGTGGTGGCCCTGGCGGTGACCTGGGCCTGCTACCTGCGCCCGGGCACGGAGATGGGCGACAGCCACATCTGAGCCGGCACCCCGCCCTCCCGGAAGGAGCCACCCCCATGAGCACCACGGCCACCCACTGCCCCTACTGCGCGCTGCAGTGCGCCATGACCCTCGACACCGGCTCGGCCGCCGCCGCCGCGCAGGGCTTCCCCGAGGTGCGTCCCCGGCAGTTCCCGGTCAACGGGGGCGGGATGTGCCGGAAGGGCTGGACCTCGGCGGAGCTGCTGGCCCACCCCTCACGGCTCACCGCGCCGCTGCTGCGCGGACCGGACGGGGTGTTCCAGGAGGTCTCCTGGGACACGGCGCTGGACCGGATGGCCGAGGAGTTCCGCACCGCCCAGCAGCGGTACGGCCGGGACGGGGTCGGGATCTTCGGCGGCGGCGGGCTGACCAACGAGAAGGCCTACCAGCTGGGGAAGTTCGCCCGGGTGGCCCTGCGGACCTCCCGGATCGACTACAACGGCCGGTTCTGCATGTCCTCCGCCGCCGCGGCGGCCAACCGCTCCCTGGGGGCGGACCGCGGCCTGCCGTTCCCGGTGACCGACCTCGACGACGCCCACACCGTGCTGCTGCTCGGCAGCAACCCCGCCGAGACCATGCCGCCGTTCGTCCAGCACCTGGAGCGCGCCCGGGAGCACGGCGGCCTGATCGTGGTGGACCCCCGCCGCTCCGCCACGGCCCGGATGACCGACGACGACGGCGGGATCCACCTGCAGCCCACCCCCGGCGCCGACCTGGTGCTGCTGCTGGGCCTGGCCCACGTGGTGCTGCACGAGGGCCTGGCCGACCTGGACTACCTCGAGCGGCGCACCACCGGCGTCGAGGCCTTCCGCGCGAGCGTCGCCGCGTGGTGGCCCGAACGGGTCGAGCAGGTCACCGGCGTCCCGGCCGAGCAGCTGCGCCGCGCCGCCCGCCGGCTGGCCCGCGAGCGGCGCGGCACCTACGTGCTCACCGGGCGCGGGGTGGAGCAGCACGTGGACGGCACGGACACCGCCACCGCGGCGATCAACCTGGCCCTGCTGCTCGGGCTGCCGGGTGCTCCCGGCTCCGGCTGGGGCACGCTCACCGGCCAGGGCAACGGCCAGGGCGGGCGCGAGCACGGCCAGAAGGCCGACCAGCTGCCCGGCTACCGCTCGATCACGGACCCCGCCGCCCGGGCGCACGTGGCGGGGGTGTGGGGCGTCGACCCGGCGGAGCTGCCCGGCGCGGGGATCCCCGCGGTCCAGCTGCTGACCACTTTGGGCACCGAGGGCGGCGTGCGCTGCCTGTGGGTCAACGGCTCCAACGTGGTGATCGGGGCCCCGGACACCGCCGCCGTGACCCGGGGGCTGCAGGCCCTGGACTTCCTGGTGGTCTGCGACCTCTTCCTCTCCGAGACCGCCGAGTACGCCGACCTCGTCCTGCCGGTGCCGCAGTGGGCCGAGGAGGACGGCACCATGACCAACCTCGAGGGCCGGGTGCTGCGCCGCCGCCGGGCGGTGGACCCGCCGCCCGGGGCCCGGGACGAGCTGTGGATCATGGCCGAGCTCGCCCGGCGGCTGGAGGCGCCGGGCCGCTTCAGCCCCGACCCGCAGGAGGTCTTCGCGGAGCTGGCCCGGGCCTCGGCCGGCGGCACGGCCGACTACTCCGGGATCAACTGGGCCGCCCTGGACGCCGGCGAGGCCTGCTACTGGCCCTGTCCCGCCGGCAGCGCCACAGGCACGCCCCGGGCCTTCCTCGACCGCTTCGGCCACCCGGACGGCCGGGCCCGGCTCGTCCCGGTCCGGGCCCGCGCCGCCGGCCGGGCGGTCGACCCGAGCCCGCGGGCACACCGCCGGGAACCGCTGCACGGGCCCAGCACGCTGACCCTGACCACCGGGCGGTACCTGGAGCACTACCAGTCCGGCAACCAGACCCGCCGCGTGGCCTCCCTGCACGGGGCCCGCCCCGAGTCCCGGCTGCAGATCCACCCCGCCACCGCGGCCGCCCTCGGCATCCGCGACGGCGCGGCGGTCGAGCTGACCAGCGCCCGCGGCCGCGCCGTGGCCCTGGCCCGGCTGAGCACCGACATCCGCCCCGACACCGTGTTCCTGCCCTTCCACTACGCCGGGGACCGGACCGCCAACCGGCTCGTGGCCTCGGACGCCGTGGACCCGGTCTCGTCCATGCCCGAGTTCAAGGCCGGCGCGGTCACCGTCCGGGCGGTCGACCCCGAGGAGAGGACCCGATGAGCGCGCACCGTCCCACCCGCTCCACCCGTTCCACCGGCACCCCGATGCGCCCCGGCGAGCACGTGGTCGTGATCGGCTTCGGCCCGGTGGCCGCCCGGTTCGTCGACGACGTCGCCGACCTCGCCGCCGCGGGCACCATCCGCCTGACCGTGATCGGCGGGGAGGCCGAGCCCGCCTACAACCGGGTGCTCGTGGGCGAGCACGCCATGGGCCGGGCCGAGCTCGCCACCATGGGCCTGGCCGACCCGGAGCTCCTGGCGCGGAGCGGGATCGACGTCCTGCTCGGCACGGAGGTGACCCGCATCGACCGCGCCCGCCGGCTGCTGCACGTCGCCGACCGGGCCACCGGCGGCTCCGGGCGGCTGGGCTACGACCGCCTCGTCCTGGCCACCGGCGCCCGCCCCAACCTGCCGGTGCTGCGCGGGCTCAACCCCGATCCGCAGGCCTACGAGCACCTGCCCGCCGGGGTCACCGCGCTGCGGGACCTGCGCGACGCCCGGACCGTGCGCGCCGTCGTCGAGCGCCGCGGCCGCGTGGTGGTGCTGGGCGGGGGAGTGCTCGGACTCGAGGCCGCGCTCGCGGCGAGCGAGGTCGGCTGCCCGGTGACGGTCGTCCACCACGCCCCGTGGGTGATGACCCGCTCCCTGGACGCCGCCGGCGGGGCGCTGCTGGGGAGGGCACTCGCCGAGGCCGGGGTGGAGGTGGTCTCCGGGGCCCAGGCGCGCGAGGTGCTGCTGGACGAGGACCGGCGCTTCCGCGGCCTGCTCCTGCAGGACGGCCGGGAGGTGCCCGGCGAGCTGCTGCTGCTCTCGGTCGGGGTCACACCCCGCACCGAGCTCGCCGAGGGCGCCGGGCTGCGCACCGCCCGCGGCATCGTGGTCGACCACGAGCTGGAGGCCGACGTCGAGCAGCGCGTCTTCGCCATCGGGGACTGCGCCGAGGTGCTCTGCCCGGACCCGTCCTGCCAGGTCTGCCCCGGCCGGGCCGGCCGGGGTCCCTCCGGGCTCGTGGGCCCCGGGTGGCGGCAGGCGGAGTGGCTGGCCGCCCGCGTGCGCGCCGAGCTGGAAGCCGTGGCCGAGGGCGGCACCACCGTGCTCGCGCCGCTGACCGAGGGCCCCGCCGGGGCGGTGCGGCTCAAGGCGCACCAGGTGGAGCTCGCCTGCGCCGGAGCGGTCGGCGGACCGCCGTGGGAGCCGCGGACCGACGGCGGGTCCGTGGTGCAGTGGGCCGACGGGTCGGCCGGGACCTACGCCCAGCTCGTGCTGAGCCCGGACCGGACCCTCGCCGGCTACGTCGTGCTCGGCCTGCCCCGGGCCGCGGCGGAGATCGGCCTGCTCCACGACCGCGGTGAGGCCGTGCCGGAGGACCCCAGCGTCCTGCTGCGCCTGGACGGACCCGACGCCGGGGCCGGCGAGCGGCCCGCGACCCCCGAGACGACCGTCTGCCACTGCGCGGGCGTGAGCAGGGGCCGCATCACCGACGCCGTGGCCGAGGGCGCCGCCACCGTCGAGGAGGTCGGCCGCGCCACCCGGGCCGCCACGGGCTGCGGGGGCTGCAAGGCCGCGGTCGCCCGGATCATCGACGCCCACACCCCCGCCCCGGCCTGACCCCACCGCGGCCCCCCGGCGGCCCGGGCCCCACCCACTCCGCCGAGCCCCCAACCCCTCTGTCGAGTCCCCCGTCCCGTGCCGGCCCCGGGAACGTCGAGTCCCCCTTCGTCCCGGTGAGTCCCCTCTGCGCTCGCAATCCCCCTTGATCGATCGGGGGAAACTGGCAGCACATGGGGGATTCGGCGGCGCTGGGGGGAGGGGGGGGCGGTGCGGGTGTGGGGAGCGGCGGGGCGGGTCAGGGGGAGAGCCGGTAGCCGCGCTTGATCACCGTCTCCACCACCGGGGCGGGCAGGGCCTTGCGCAGCCGCGAGATCACCATCTCCAGGGCGTGCTCGGTGTCCAGGCCCGGCACCGCGGAGAGCAGCCGCGCCCGGGACACCACCGCGCCGGGGCTCGCCGCCAGCGCCCGCAGCACCGCCACCTGCGCGTCGGAGAGCGGGACGAACACGCCGTCCAGCGCGGTGCCGGTGCTCATCAGCCGCAGGGTCCCGTACCGGGTGGGCAGCACCACGGTGCGCTCCTCCACGGCGTGGGTGCACACGGCCCGGACCAGGGCGCCCAGCCGGAACCGCTCGGGCACCAGCGGCTCCACCCCGGCCTCCAGCAGGGGCCCGGCGCACACCGGGCCGACCGCGGCGGCCGTGACGTCGGTGCGCAGGGCGTCCACGAGCTCGTCGTAGTGCCCGGTCTCCTGCGCGGTGCTGAACAGCGAGTCCACCGCCGGGGCGGCCGTGAAGGTCAGGACGTCGAGGCGGCGTTCGCACACGTCCCGGATGAGGGAGGGCAGGCGCTCGCCGTCGTCGGCGGAGAGCCAGCGGTAGGGGGCCACGGTGTCCACGTGCGCGCCGGCGGCCACGAGCCGCTCGAGCTGCAGCTCGTCGGTCAGCCCGTGCAGCTGCACGGCCACGCGGGTCCCGGCCACGCCGTCGGCCAGCAGCCGGTCCACCACGGAGGAGGTCCGCTCGTCGGCGGAGACCTCGGGGTCGTCGAGCTCCAGGGAGAGCACCTGGCCGCGGGCCTTCGCGCCGCGGGTGAGCACGCGGGCGGCCCGAAACGCGTCGCGCAGCTCCTCGCCCAGGCCGGCGGCGTCGGCGGCCTCGAACCACCGGCGGAGCCCGTAGGCCGTGGTCACCACGAAGACCTCCGGGCGGTGGGCCAGCAGCGTGCGCGTGTCCTCGACCACCCGGGTGTCCTCGGCCACGGGGGAGATCATCAGGGCGGGTGCGTGCACCACCTGCGCGCCGCGGCGCTCCAGGGCCGAGATGAAGTCCGTGGCCCGGCGGTGGGCGGTCACGCCCACGCGGAACCCGGTCAGCTCGCCGAGCGCGGGGGCGGAGGGGGCAGCGGTCATGGCCCGAGGATATGGCCGCCCTGTGACCGCCGTGTTTCCGCGTGTTTCCACCGGCGCACCTCCGTCCGGCCGTCTCCGGCCCGCCGCGCTCACACCCCGGCCGGGGTCCCGCCCGCGGCGCCCTCGCGCACCGGGATGCGCGGACCGGTCAGCAGCACCGGCCCGGCGCCGGCCTCGGCGGCCGCGCGCTCGGCGTCGGTCGCGGGGCGGCGCTGGCCGCGCTCGAGCACGTAGTCCTGGGAGTCGTCCGGGGCGGCGTCGTTGACGAAGGAGCGGAAGCGGCGCAGCCGCTCGGGGTCCTTCAGCGTCGCGGCCCACTCGTCCTCGTAGCGGTCCACGTGCCGGGCCATCGCGGCCTCGAGCTCCTCGCCGATGCCCAGGGAGTCCTCGACGACGACGGCGCGCGCGTGGTCGATCCCGCCGTCGAGCTCCTCCTGCCACCGGGCCGTGCGCTGCATCCGGTCCGCGGTGCGGATGTAGTACATGAGGTACCGGTCGATGTATCGGACCAGGGTCTCGTCGTCCAGACCCTGGGCCAGCAGCTGGGCGTGGGCGGGGTTCGCGCCGCCGTTGCCGCCGGTGTAGAGGTTCCAGCCGTCGGTCGTGGAGATGATGCCCACGTCCTTGCCGCGGGCCTCGGCGCACTCGCGGGCGCAGCCCGAGACGCCCATCTTGAACTTGTGGGGCGAGCGCAGCCCCCGGTAGCGCAGCTCCAGCCGCACGGCCATGCCCACGGAGTCCTGCACCCCGTAGCGGCACCACGTGGAGCCCACGCAGGACTTCACGTTGCGCAGCGCCTTGCCGTAGGCCTGCCCGGACTCGAAGCCGGCGTCCACGAGCTCCCGCCAGATCTCCGGCAGCTGCTCGAGCCGGGCCCCGAACATGTCCACGCGCAGGGCCCCGGTGATCTTGGTGTAGAGCCCGTACTTCCGGGCCACCTCGCCGAGCACGATGAGCTTCTCCGGGGTGATCTCCCCGGCCGGCACGCGCGGGACCACGGAGTACGTGCCGTCCTTCTGCATGTTGGCCAGCGCCCGGTCGTTGGTGTCCTGCAGGGCGCCCCGGCCGGAGTCGAGCACGTACTCGTCCCGCTGGGAGGCGAGCACGGAGGCGACCACGGGCTTGCAGATGTCGCAGCCCAGGCCCGTGCCGAAGCGGGCCACCACCTCGTCCCAGGAGGACAGGTCCAGGGCGCGCACGGCCTCGAAGAGCTCGGCGCGGGAGAGCTCGAAGTGCTCGCACAGCGCCCTGGAGACCTCCACGCCGGCCTTCGCCAGCTCGAGGTCCAGGGTCTTCTTGAGCATCGGGACGCAGGACCCGCACTGTGTGCCGGCCCGGGAGCACTTCTTGAGCTCGCCGATCTCGTGCACGCCGCAGGAGATCTGCTCCCGCACGGCCCCGGTCGTGACGTTGTTGCAGGAGCAGATCACGGCGTCGTCGGGCAGGTCCCCGGCCGGGGCGTCCACGCCGGAGGCGGAGAGGTAGGCGCCGGGCTCACCGGGCAGCTCCCGGCCCAGCAGCGGGCGAAGGGCGTTGTACGGCTCGGCGTCCCCCACGAACACCCCGCCCAGCAGGGTCCGCGCGTCCTGGGTGACCACGACCTTCTGGTACATCCCGCGGGCGGGATCCGCGTAGACGACCTCGAGGCAGTCCTCGGTCTCGCCGTAGGCGTCGCCGAAGGACGCCACGTCCACGCCGGAGAGCTTGAGCTTGGTCGCGGTGTCGAAGCCGTCGAACGTGGAGCGCCCGCCGGCCAGCCGGTCGGCGACGATCTCCGCCATGGTGTTCGCGGGGGCCACGAGCCCCAGGCACTCCCCGTTCCAGGAGGCGACCTCGCCGATCGCCCACACGTGCTCCGCGGAGGTGCGGCAGGCCTCGTCGATGACCACGCCGCCGCGCGGGGCCGTCGCGACGCCCGCGTTGAAGGCCAGCCGGTCCCGCGCCCGGATGCCGGTGGCCACGATGACCAGGTCCGCCTCGAGGTCGGCGGAGTCCCGGAACTCGACGGCGCACACCTCGCCGTCGGACTTGCGCAGCCCCACGCCGGAGGGGCGCTCGCCCAGGTGCAGGCGCACGCCGCGCGCGGTGATGAGGGCGTTGAGGGAGCGGCCGGCGCCCTCGTCGAGCTGCGCGTTCATCAGCCACTTGCGGGAGTGCACCACCGTGGCCTCCGCACCGAGCTCCTGGAGCCCGCCCGCGGCCTCGAGGCCCAGCAGACCGCCGCCGATGACCACGCCGCGCGGGGTGCGCCCGTAGCGGGCGCGCAGCCGCTCGACCTCGGCGCGGATGGCCGCGACGTCGTCGAGGGTGCGGTAGACGAAGGCGTGGTGGGCGCCGGGGACGTCCAGGCGCGCGGCGTCGGAGCCGGTGGCGAGGACGAGCTCGTCGTAGCCGGTCACGGTCCCGTCCGCCGCGGCGACCGTGCGGGCCGCAGGGTCGATCTCCCGGGCCTTCACGCCCTGGCGCAGGTCCACCCGCGGGTCCTGCCACACCGTGCCCCCGCCCAGGGTGAGGTCGACCGCGCCCGCGGGGCCCGTCAGCGCCTTGGACAGCTGGACGCGGTCGTAGGGGACCCACGGCTCGTCGGCGAACACGGTGAGGCGCACGTGGTGGTCCTCCGCGGACAGCACCGCCTCCGCGAAGCGGTGGGCGGCGGGGCCGCCGCCGACCACGACGACGTGCTGGGGGGACTGCGGGGAGAAGGGGGAGCGCGGCACGGGGACCTCCGGGAGCTGGCGGGCGGCTGGGGCGTTGCTCCGACTCTAGGGAGACGGGATTGCCCCGCCGTTGCCCGGCCGTTCCGGTCGTCTTTCGCTTCCCTCACCGGGACCCCGGCTCCGTGTGAGCGGGCTTTGACCGGGGCGAAACGGCCCCGGAGCGCGCCCGTCATCCGCCCCGCCTAACGTCGAGCACGACGTTCCGCCGAGCCGCAGGAGGCCCCTCATGACGACCCCGACCGCGACCGCGACCACGACCGCGGTGGACGCGGCGAGCCGTGCCGCCGGCACCGAGTGGCACGACGTGTGCGCCCTGACGGACCTCGAGCCCCTGTGGGGCGAGGCCGCCCGGGTGGCGGGCCGCCAGGTGGCGCTGTACCGGGTGGACGCCACCACCGTGCTCGCGGCCGACCACCGCGATCCCCGCACCGGGGCCTGCGTCATGGCGCGCGGCATCCTCGGCTCCCGCGGCTCGGCCGTCACGGTCGCCTCGCCGCTGCACAAGGAGGTCTACGACCTCGCGACCGGGCGGTGCCTCAGCGGGGACGGTCCCGCCCTGCCGGTGCACCCGGCCGAGGTGCGCGACGGGCGGGTGCTCGTCGGGCTGCCCCGCTGACGGCACGTCGCCGGGGTTCTCCCAGGTACTCCTTCGTAAGATGACCGGGTGACACGACAACACCCTCGGAGCGGTCCCCGGTGGACCTGGTCCTGGCTGCCGCATGGGCACCGCCACCGCGGCGCGACGTCCCGGGGCGCCCGGCGGCGGCTGCGCCTGCTCGGGGCCGGCGCCCTGGCGCTGGTGCTCCTGCTCGTCACGACCGTGGCGCTCCTGGTCGGCCGGGACGAGGTGACCCCGGAGGCCGAGGCCCCCGAGACGGTCTCGTGCGCCCGCTACGGCCTCGACGGCGTCCGGGTCACGGCCCGCGGTCCCGGCGGGCCCACGGACGGGGCCGTGCTGGACGCACGCGTGTTCGGCCCGGGGGAGGAGCGGGAGGACCGCTTCCAGCTCGAGCACGAGCACGACGGGATCACCAGCTCCTACCACGTCTTCGCCGAGGACCTGGACTGGGACCGGCCGGTGGGCGTCGTGTACCACTTCCACGGGGACGGCGCCTTCGAGTACGAGAGCCCCGAGTACACCGCCTCCTGCCTGGCGGAGGTCGCGCGGGAGCACAACATGCTGCTGGTGGTCCCGCGGACCCCCGATCGTGCGGGGGAGATCACCTGGTGGGAGGAGCGGGACCTCAACGCGCAGTGGTTCCTCTCGCTCGTCGAGGAGCGGCTCGAGCCCGAGTACGACATCGACCGCTCCCGCACCTGGCTGACCGGGTACTCCGGCGGGGCCCAGTTCATCAGCCAGGAGCTGCTGGCGGACCACGTGGACCTCGTCCCGGGCGGCGGCGCGATCATGATGGGCGGCGGACAGGCCCCGGACCGGCCCTCCGCGGAGCCCACCTCCGAGCAGCTGCAGGAGCTGCGCCTGCGCTGGGACGTGGGCACGGAGGACGACGGGACCGGCCCGCAGGCAGACTTCGACGCCCTGTCCGCGGCGTGGGACGGGCACCACTGGTACGAGGAACAGGGCTTCGAGCGTGCCCGCATCCGGTACCGGGACGGCGTGGACCACTTCGGGCTGCCGTACGCCCGCATCCTCCAGCGCGCGCTGAACGCCGCCGAGGAGGACTCCCAGGAGCAGTCCTGACGTGCCCTTCGCCCCGGATCCTGAGTTCTTCCCCGGCCGGAGGCCCGCTCCGCGTTTGCTCTAGTAAGCTCAGGCGTGCACCAGTGCGCCGCGAGCCCGTCGTCCACGACAGGCGGGCGCGCGCCGGGCGCCGTGCCGGGGGGCGCGGACGGGGCCGGGAGCGGCACGGGTGCACGAGCCGATCGATCCCTGGGGGAACCGCATGTCCGCAGAACGCACGCCGCCGGCCGGGACGGCCACCGCCACCGGTGTCCCGACGGAAGGACCCGGGCGCGACGTCGCCGGGGCCCCCCGGACGACCCGCCGCCTCCTCGGCGTCGACGCCGCCCGCGGCCTGGCCCTGTTCGGGATGGTCGCCGTGCACACGCTGCCCTCGTGGGACGAGCAGACGGGCGAGGCGAACCTGTCCTGGACCCTGTTCGCCGGCCACTCGGCCGCGCTGTTCGCCACCCTGGCCGGCGTGAGCCTGGCCTTCGCCTCCGGCGGGCGCACCCCCCGTGCCGGGCTGCGGATGACGGCCTCCCGGTGGGCCCTGGCCGCACGGGCGGGGGTGATCGCCCTGGTCGGCTTCCTCCTCGGCTTCCTCGAGCTGCCGGTGAGCAACATCCTCATCTACTACGGGATGCTCTTCCTGCTCGCCGTGCCCTTCCTGCGCCTGCGGACCCGGTCCCTCCTGGTGTGCGCCGCGCTCTTCGCGCTCGTCGCGCCCTTCCTCATGCAGTGGTCCATCGACGTGCTGCCCGGCCTCGAGTACGAGAACCCGAGCCTCGTGGACCTGGTCGTCAACCCGGGCACCGTGCTCTCCCAGCTGCTCCTGACGGGCGTCTACCCCGCACTGCCCTGGATGGCGTTCCTGCTGGCCGGACTCGCCGTGGGACGCACGGACCTCACCAGTCGGAGGGTCCAGACCCTGCTCGCTTCGGTCGGGGCGGCGGTCGCACTGCTCGTGTGGTCGTCCTCCGCCCTCGCGCTGCGGGTGCTCGGCGGCTACGAGGCCATCGCCGAGGGCACGCCCTGGATGGACGAGTCGGAGATCGACGAGGTGCTCGTCTTCGGCGGGGACCCCACGCTGCCCACCGACACCCTGTGGTGGCTGCTGATCTCGACCCCGCACACGAACACCCCGTTCTTCCTGGCGCTCAACGTGGGCCTGGCACTGTCCGTCCTCGGCGTCTGCCTGCTCCTGGAGCGCGTGGCCGGCCGGGTCCTCGCGCCGCTCGCCGCGGCGGGTGCGATGACGTTCACGCTCTACACGGCACACCTGCTCATCCTCTGGCCCGAGTACTACGACCTCGCGCCCGCCGCGTGGACCGCGGGCCAGATCGTGGCGTTCACGGTGTTCGCCCTGCTGTGGCGGCGGACCCTGGGCCAGGGCCCCTTGGAGAAGGTGGTCACCCGGTCGACCAAGGCCGTCTCGGGCCGGGTCCTCGCCCGGGGCGGGGACGGGGCACGGCCGCCGGCCACCTGAGCCCGTGCGCCGTCAGAGACCCAGTGCGGCCTCGAGCTCGGCGCGGATCCGCTCGAGCCGCTCCTGCGCCTCGGCGCGGGCGGCGGGCAGCGCGGCCCGGCCGGCCACCGGGGCGACCACCTCGAGGTAGCACTTGAGCTTCGGCTCCGTCCCGGAGGGGCGCACGATCACCCGGGTGCCGTCCGCGGTCAGCAGGCGCAGGCCCTCGGTGGGCGGCCGCCCCGTCCCCGGGGCGGCGAGGTCCGCGACCTCGACCACCTCGGAGCCGCCCAGCGCCGCGGGCGGGGCGTCCCGCAGCGCGGCCGCCATGACCGGGATGCGGCTCAGGTCCGCCACGCGGATGCTCAGCTGGTCGGTCGCGTACAGCCCGTGGGCCAGGGCGAGGTCGTCCAGCACGTCCAGCAGGGTCCGGCCCTGCGCGCGCAGCTCGTCGGCGAGCACCGCCACCGCCACGGCCGCACTGATCCCGTCCTTGTCCCTGACCACCTCCGGCGCCACGCAGTAGCCCAGCGCCTCTTCGTAGCCGAACGCGAGCCCCGGGACGCGGGCGATCCACTTGAAGCCGGTCAGGGTCTCCTGGTGCGCGATCCCCGCCGCGGCGGCGATCCGCCCCAGCAGGCGGGAGGAGACGACGGAGTTCGCGAACACGGCGCCTTCGCGGCCCGCGCACCGGGCCGCCGCGGCGTGGCCGAGCAGCGCGCCGACCTCGTCGCCGCGCAGCATCCGCCAGCCCTGCGCCGAATCCTCGATGTCGGCCCCGGGCACCGGGACCGCCACGGCCACCCGGTCCGCGTCGGGGTCGTTGGCCAGGACGAGGTCCGCGCCCACGGCGCGGGCGGTGGTCAGGGCCAGGTCCAGGGCGCCGGGCTCCTCGGGATTGGGGAACGCGACCGTGGGGAAGTCCGGGTCCGGCTCCGCCTGCTCCGGGACCATGTGCACGTCGGCGAGACCGGCCCGCCGCAGGGCCTCCGTCGTCGTGCGCCCGCCCACCCCGTGCAGCGGGGTGAGGACGACCCGCAGGGGACGTCCGGCGCCCGCGACGGCGGGGACCACGGCGGGGAGCACGGCGTCGAGGTAGTCCTGCTCGACGCTCGCGGGCAGGACGGTCCACCCGTCCTGCGCCCGGGGGATGTCCTCGACGGGCCCGACGGCCGCGATCCGCTCGGCGATCATCCGGTCGTGCGGGGCCACGATCTGGCAGCCGCGGGCCTCCGGCTCCACGGCCCGGCCGCCGAGGTAGACCTTGTAGCCGTTGTCCGCCGGCGGGTTGTGGCTGGCGGTGACCATGACGCCCACCTCCGCCTCGAGGGCCCGCACCGACCACGCCAGGACGGGCGTGGGCAGCGGCGCGGGCAGCAGCAGCGTCTCGATGCCGGCGGCCGTGAACACCGCGGCGGTGTCCCGGGCGAAGACCTCGGAGCCGTGCCGCGCATCGTAGCCGACCACCGCGCGGGGCCGGACGGAGCCCGCCGCACGGTCCGCCGGGGTCTGCACGGCCAGGACGTGGGCGGCCAGCCCCGCCGCGGCGCGCAGCACCACCACCCGGTTCATCCGCATCGGCCCGGCGCCCAGGGCCGCCCGCAGCCCGGCGGTGCCGAACTGGAGGGTGCCCGAGAAGCGGTCGGCCAGCTCCGCCCGTGCTGCGGCGTCACCGGCGGCGGCCGCCTCGACGAGGGCTGCCAGCTCGGCGCGGGTGGCGGGGTCCGGGTCGGCGGCGCCCCACGCGCGCGCGGCGTCGAGCAGCTGCGGGTCGGTGCGGTGGGCGGTGGTCATGGCGCGGCCTCCTGGGGGCGTCCGGTGCGCCGGGGTGCCGGGCCGGGAACCCGTCCCGGCCCGGGGCCGGTCAGAGCTGGGCGACGATGCGGGCGAGCAGTCCGGAGATCCGGGCGCCCGCGGCGCGCCCGGCCTCGAGGACCTCCTCGTGGGAGAGCGGGGTCGCGGAGATCCCGGCCGCCTGGTTGGTCACGAGGGAGATCCCGAAGACCTCCATGCCGGCGTGCCGGGCGGCGATGGCCTCCAGGGCGGTCGACATCCCGACGAGGTCGGCGCCGAGCACCCCGGCCATCCGCACCTCCGCCGGCGTCTCGTAGTGCGGGCCGGGGAACTGCGCGTAGACCCCCTCGTCGAGGGTGGGGTCCACCCCGCGGGCCAGCTCGCGCAGCCGCGGGGAGTACAGGTCGGTGAGGTCCACGAACGTGGCACCCTCGAGCGGGGACCGGCCCGTGAGGTTGAGGTGGTCGCTGATGAGCACCGGGGTGCCGGGGCCCCAGGACGGGTTCAGCCCGCCGCAGCCGTTGGTGAGGATCATGGTGCGCGCCCCGGCGGCGGCCGCGGTGCGCACGCCGTGGACCACAGGGCGCACGCCCCGGCCCTCGTAGTAGTGGGTGCGGGCGCCGATCACCAGCGCGTGCCGGCCCGCGGCGGTGCGCACGGAGCGCAGCGTGCCCACGTGGCCCTCGAGGGCGGGCGGAGTGAAGCCGGGGATCTCCGCGGCCGGGATCTCGGCGACGGTCTCGCCGATCAAATCGGCGGCCTGGCCCCAGCCGGAGCCGAGGGTCAGGGCGATCTCGTGCGTGTCGACCCCGGTGGCCCGGCGGAGGGCGTCCGCGGCCTCCTGGGCGAGCTCGAAGGGGTCGGCCCGGTCAGCGCTGTGCTCTGTGTCCACCCGCCCCAAGCTACCGCATGGTCCCGAGCCGTCCGGTGCGGCCGGGCCGGTTCCGCCGCCGGAGCGGCACCTGCAAGAATGGCCGGGTGACTGCACACAGCGAATTCTCCATCCAGAAGCTCGTCATCATCGGGGGCGGTCCGGGCGGCTACGAGGCCGCCCTGGTCGCCGCCAGCCTCGGGGCGGACGTGACCGTCGTCGAGCGCCAGGGCCTGGGCGGCTCCGCGGTGCTGACGGACGTGGTCCCCTCCAAGACGCTCATCGCCTCCGCCGACGCGATGACCCGCTTCGCCGAGGCCGCGGAC
The DNA here is from genome assembly GCF_001580365.1 of Kocuria turfanensis. NCBI lineage: Bacteria > Bacillati > Actinomycetota > Actinomycetes > Micrococcales > Micrococcaceae > Kocuria > Kocuria turfanensis. The sequence continues at coordinate 3,574,528 of NZ_CP014480.1, forward strand.
CTGGGGGTGCACGTGCGCGGGGGCAGCAAGGACGGGGACGAGATCAACGACCTCGCCGTGGACCTGGAGAAGGTCAACACCCGTCTCCTGCGCCTCGCGGCGTCCCAGTCCCGGGACATCAAGCGCGGGCTCGAGCGGGTGGGGGTGCGCGTGATCGCGGGCACCGGCCGGCTGCTCAGCCCCACCTGCGTGCAGGTCACCACCGACGACGGGCTGGAGTACACCCTCGACGCGCAGGCCGTGCTGCTCGCCGTCGGGGCCTACCCTCGGGAGCTGCCGTCCGCGAAGCCGGACGGGGAGCGGATCTTCAACTGGAAGCAGGTCTACCACCTCACCGAGGTCCCCGAGCACATGATCGTGGTGGGCTCCGGCGTGACCGGCGCGGAGTTCGCCTCGGCCTACCGGGGTCTCGGGGCCGAGGTCACGCTCGTCTCCTCCCGGGACCAGGTGCTGCCCGGCGAGGACGAGGATGCCGCGGCCGTGCTCGAGAGCGTCTTCGAGCGCCGCGGCATGAACGTGCTCAGCCGCTCCCGCGCCGACTCGGTGGAGCGCAGCGAGAACGGGGTGGTCGTCACGCTCTCCGACGGGCGCAAGATCGCCGGCTCGCACTGCCTGGTCGCGGTCGGCGCGATCCCGGCCACCGACGACCTCGGGCTGGAGGAGGTCGGGGTGGCCCGCGCCGAGTCCGGGCACATCAAGGTGGACGGCGTCTCCCGCACCACCGTGCCGGGCGTCTACGCCGTGGGCGACTGCACGGGCGTGCTCCCGCTCGCCTCGGTGGCGGCCATGCAGGGCCGGATCGCCGTGGCGCACCTCATGGGCGACGCCGTCAAGCCGCTGCGCACCCACCTGGTGGCCTCCAACATCTTCACCTCGCCGGAGATCGCGTCCGTGGGCGTGAGCGAGAAGTCCATCGAGGACGGCACCTACCAGGCGGACACCATCATGCTGAAGCTCTCCACCAACCCGCGCGCCAAGATGATGGCGGTCGAGGACGGGTTCGTGAAGATCTTCTCCCGCAAGGGCTCCGGCACGGTGATCGGGGGAGTGGTGGTGGGTCCCCGCGCGTCCGAGCTGATCTTCCCGATCTCCCTGGCCGTGACCCACAAGCTGCACGTCGACGACCTCGCCGACACCTTCACGATCTACCCGTCCCTCACCGGGTCGATCTCGGAGGCGGCCCGGCGCCTGCACGTGCACGTCTGATCCCCGCCGGCACGCACAACGGCCGCATCCCCCGCTGCAGGGGATGCGGCCGTTGCGCGTGCCGGCGCCGACGGGAGCGGGTCAGCGGCGGGTGACGACGTTCTCCATGTCGACGTCCTTGGTCTCCGGGGAGAACCAGAGGGCCACGAGGGTCAGCACGGCGCCGAACGCCAGGTAGAGGCCGACGGAGCCCACGCCGTAGCTCGCGTTGAGGGTGACGGCGACGTACGGGGTGATGGCGGCACCGAGGATCGACGCCGTGTTGTACGCGACGCCGGAGCCGGTGTAGCGCACGTTCGTGGGGAACAGCTCGGGCAGGATCGCCGACATCGAGCCGAAGGTCAGGCCCATCAGGGTCATGCCGACCACGAGGAAGAACAGCACGCGGCCCGTGCTGACGTCCGCACCGGTGCCGACCGCGGCCGGGTCCATGAGCAGGCCGAAGCTCAGCCCGAAGAGCAGGATCACCGAGGTGATGACCAGCTGCGAGCTGCGCCGGCCGAAGCGGTCCGCGACCCACCCGGAGACGGGCACCATGGCGGCGAACAGCAGCACGGCGAGCAGCTGCAGCACCAGGAAGTCCCGGTAGGGGATGCCGAGGCCGCCGTTGGCGGGGCTGCCGATGCCGTAGGAGAGGATCCACGCGGTCATCAGGTAGAAGAGCATGTAGGTGGCGAGCATGATGAACGTGCCCTGGACCATCTGCAGCCACGAGCCCCGGAACGCCTCGACGAGCGGGGTCTGGACCTTCTGCCCCTGGTCCAGCGCCTTCTGGAAGACCGGGGTCTCCTCGAGCTTGAACCGTACGTACAGGCCGACGACCACCATCACCACGGAGGCGAGGAACGGCACGCGCCAGCCCCACGTGAGGAACGGGTGGTCGGTGCCCTGCTCGGCGACCGAGACGAAGCCCATCACGATGGTCAGCACCAGGAAGAAGCCGTTGGCCAGGATGAAGCCGAACGGGGCGCCGAGCTGCGGCCACATGGCGGCGCGCGCCCGCTTGCCCTCCTCGGCGTACTCGGTGGCCAGCAGGGCCGCGCCGGACCACTCGCCGCCCAGGCCCAGGCCCTGGCAGAAGCGCAGGATCGTCAGGATGAGCGGGGCCCAGATGCCGATCGAGTAGTAGGTGGGCAGCAGGCCGATGAGGAACGTGGCGACGCCCATGGTCAGCAGGGCGCCGATCAGGGTGGCCTTGCGGCCGATCCGGTCGCCGAAGTGCCCGAAGATCACGGAGCCGATCGGGCGGGCCACGAAGGCCGCGGCGAAGGTCGCCATGGAGGCGAGCAGCTTGGCCGTCTCGTCCTCGCCCGTGAAGAACAGGGCGGGGAACACGGCCACGGCCGCGGTGGCGTAGACGTAGAAGTCGTAGAACTCGATCGTGGTGCCCACGAGGGAGGCCAGGATCACCCGGCTGCGGGGCACGCGGTCGGACAGGGGGAGCGAGGGGGAGGACGCGCCGGTGGCGTCCTGCCCGGTCACCGGAGAGGACATGGGGAAACCTCGGTCGTAGCAGTGGGTGGGGACAAGATCCCGATAGTACGCCGGGCCGTCCGCATGGCGGGTGGCTCGTCTCACATCTTGGAACGCCGGTCGGTCCAGGGCTCGCTGACGGTGAGCGCCGCCCGGGCGTCCTCGCCGCCGGACCCCAGCGGGAGGTCCAGGATCCGCCAGCCCGGCAGCGGGTGCCCGGGGAACCGGCCGGCGCCCACCCGGTCCACTGAGGGGTCGCGGGAGAGCCCGACGCCCATGGCCTTGAGCAGGGACTCCTTGCGCGCCCATACCCTGGCGACCGCGGCGGGCCGGCGCCGTCGGCTCGTCCAGGCGAGACGGCGCCGCTCGGCCGGGTGCAGGATCGCGGACATCTGCTCGCCGCCGACGAAGTCGGGGACGCGCTCGACGTCGATCCCGAGATCCCGCGGGCCCATGGCGATCAGGATGTGCCCACCGCTGGAGGAGAGCGAGAAGTGCAAACCGGGCACGGCTGGCTTGCCATGCCGCCCGGCGGCCCCAGGGGCGGGTGCCAGCGGCACCGCGGCCGGCTCGATGCCCAGCCGCTCGGCCAGCGCGGCGCGCAGCAGGCAGCGGCGGGCGAGGAACGCGTCGCGGTCCGCCTCGCGCAGGAACCTGTCCCGACGGGCCTGTTCCGCTGGGTCCAGCCAGAACGCCTCGACTGTGCGCGCCCACGGCACGAGGTCGGGCAGGTGGGCCTGGACCACGGCCACGTCACCGGCCCGGCGGGGCGCGGGCAGCGCGGTCCAGGGCGAAGGGAGCGGACCCCAGGACCACGCCGGGACCTCCGTCACAGTCGACCGCTCACAACGGCTCGCTCACCGGGCCGGGCGCGAGGCTCCGCCGGGAACGGCGCACGCCTCGAGGTCCTCGAGCAGGCGGTGCCGGTTCTCCGCCAGCGGGTGGTGGCCGCCGGGGTACTCGCGCCGCTGCACGGTCCCGGTGCTGACGGGACGCCAGGCGTCCATGCCGGCGGCGTCCACCGTGTGGTCCTCGCTGCCGCGCAGCAGCAGCAGGGGCGCCCCGACCGGGGCGGGGAGCCGGTCGTGGGCCATCGAGACCCGCAGGTCCGCGCGCAGGGCGGGCAGCTGCAGGGCCAGCAGCTCGGGGTTCGCCAGCACCGCCTCGGGGGTGCCGCCCAGCCGCCGCAGCCACCGGGCGAGCGCCTCGTCCGCGCCCGGGTCCTGCGGGTCGAGCCCGGCCCGCAGGTCTTCGTCCCCGTCGTCCGCCGCGTCTGCGGCGCCCGGGGCGGTCTTCGCGGACAGCGCGAGCAGCGACACCCGGATCCCCTCCCGGTGCTCGAGGAGGGAGGCGAGCTCGGCCGCGACGCAGGCGCCCATGCTGTGGCCCAGGACCACGAGCGGGACGTCCGAGGCCGCCCACGGCGCGCCGGCGACGGCCTCGGCCGCCTCCGCGGCGAGGGCGGCGACCGAGGGCGCCGGCGGCTCCCGGAAGCGGCTCTCCCGGCCGGGGTACTGGACGCCGAGGACGTGCACGTCCTCGCGGACCAGGAACCGCCAGTACCCGGCGGCCGCGCCCGAGGGCGGGCAGCAGAGCACCCGCAGCCGGGGCGTCCTGGCGGGGGCGCCGCTGCGCAGCCGGTCCTGCGCGGAGAGGTCCACGAGGCAGCGCCCGGGGGCGCCGGTCGGTCGGGTGCTCATCGGGGCCGGGCCGCCCGGATCAGGAGATGGTCGCCAGGACGGCGCCGGCGGAGACGGTGTCGCCGGGGCTCACGGAGAGCCCCGAGACCGTGCCCGACTTGTGGGCGGTCAGCGGCTGCTCCATCTTCATGGCCTCGAGCACCAGCACGAGATCGCCCTCGGCCACCTCGTCCCCGTTGTCCACCGCGATCTTCACGATGGTCCCCTGCATCGGGGAGCTCAGGCTGTCCCCGCCCGCGGCGGCGGAGCCCCCGCGCGAGGACCGCGACTTGCGGGGCTTGGCCGCGGTGCCGTTGGGCTTGGCCGTGCCGGGCAGCGCGGGCAGCACGACCTCGAGGCGCTTGCCCGAGACCTCCACGACGATCGCCTGGCGCTCCTCGGCCTCGGGCCCGGCCAGCGGGACCCCCTCGAACGGCGGGACGGTGTTGTGGAACTCGGTCTCGATCCAGCGCGTGTGCACGCTGAAGGGGGAGTCACCGGCCGGGGCGAATGCGGGGTCGGCCACCACCGCGCGGTGGAAGGGCACCACGGTGGGCATCCCCTCGATCTGCAGCTCCGCCAGGGCGCGGCGGGAGCGCTCGAGCGCCTGCTGCCGGGTGGCCCCGGTGACGATCAGCTTGGCGAGCATGGAGTCGAAGTTCCCGCCCACGGTCTCGCCGGCCTGCACACCGGAGTCCACGCGCACCCCGGGCCCGCCCGGCAGGGCGAGGGCGGTGATGCTGCCCGGGGAGGGCATGAAGTGCCGGCCCGGGTCCTCGCCGTTGATCCGGAACTCGATGGAGTGGCCCCGGACCGGCGGGTCGTCGTAGCCGAGGACCTCCCCGCGGGCCAGCCGGAACTGCTCCCGGACCAGGTCGATGCCGGTGACCTCCTCGGAGACGGGGTGCTCGACCTGCAGGCGGGTGTTGACCTCCAGGAACGTGATGGTGCCGTCGCGGCCCACGAGGAACTCGCAGGTGCCCGCGCCCTGGTAGCCGGCCTCCCGGAGGATGGCCTTGGAGGACTCGTAGAGCAGCCGGTTCTGCTCCTCGGACAGGAACGGGGCGGGCGCCTCCTCCACGAGCTTCTGGTTGCGCCGCTGCAGGGAGCAGTCGCGGGTGGAGACGACCACCACGTTGCCGTGGGCGTCGGCGAGGCACTGGGTCTCCACGTGCCGCGGGGCGTCCAGGAAGCGCTCCACGAAGCACTCGCCGCGCCCGAACGCGGCCGTGGCCTCGCGCACGGCGGACTCGTAGAGCTCCGGGATGTCGGCGCGGTCGCGCACGACCTTGATCCCGCGGCCGCCGCCGCCGAACGCGGCCTTGATGGCCAGGGGCAGCCCGTGCTCGTCGGCGAAGGCGAGCACCTCCTCGGCGGAGCCGACGGGGTCGGTGGTGCCGGGGACCTGCGGGGCGTTCACCTTCTCGGCGATGTGCCGGGCGGCCACCTTGTCCCCGAGCTTGGCGATCGCCGCCGGCGGCGGGCCGATCCAGGTCAGGCCGGCCTCGAGCACGGCCAGCGCGAAGTCGGCGTTCTCGGAGAGGAAGCCGTAGCCCGGGTGCACGGCGTCGGCGCCGGAGCGGGCGGCGGCGTCGAGGATCTTCTCGACCACGAGATAGGAGTCCGCGGCGGTGGACCCGCCCAGCCCGTAGGCCTCGTCGGCCATCCGCACGTGCACGGCGTCGCGGTCGGGGTCGGCGTACACGGCCACGGAGGCGATGCCCTCGTCGCGGGCGGCGCGGATCACGCGCACCGCGATCTCGCCGCGGTTGGCGACGAGCACCTTGGTGATGGGGCGGATGGCGCCGTCCGCGGGGTTCTTACCGGTCACGTCTCACTCCTTGTCGAATCCTCCGATGCACTGTATTCCCCGTCGTGAGCAATCGCCCAACCACCCGGCGGCGGACCGGAAATGCGACGCCGTTTCTGTAGGAGTCCTACAAAGCGCAGACCGGTTCCGGCGGGGAGCGGTTCTCAGCGGCCGGCGGTCCACAGCTCGGGCACGCCGACGCCCGCCCGGCCGAGCAGCGTGCGCAGGGTACTGAGGCTCAGGCCGACGACGGCGTGCACGTCGCCCTCCACCCGCTCCACGAATGCCGCGCCGAGCGAGTCGATGGTGAAGGACCCGGCCACCTCCAGGGGCTCGCCGGTGGCCACGTAGGCCGCGACCTCGTCGTCGGACATCTGCGCGAAGAACACCTCGGCGCTGGCGGGCGCGCCGCCGCTCCAGCCGCTCCCGCCGTCCGCCGGGCTCCGCGTGTCCACGAGCCAGTGGCCCGTGTGGAGCACCCCCGAGCGCCCGCGCATGGCCCGGATCCGGGCGGTCGCCGTCGCGGCGTCCAAGGGCTTGCCGTGCACCTCGCCGTCGAGCTCGAAGACCGAGTCGCAGCCCACCACGAGGGCGCCGGCGGCCTCGGGCAGCGCCGCCACGGCCTCCGCCTTGGCCCGGGCCAGGACCATCGCGGTCTCCTCGGCGCCGGTCACCCCGCGCTCCCGGACCACGGCGTCCTCGTCCACGTCGGAGACGAGCCGGTCGTGGCCGATCCCGGCGTCGGCCAGCAGCTTGGTGCGGGCGGGGGAGCGGGAGGCGAGGACGAGGCGGGGAGTCACCGTCCCAGGATACGCAGGCCGTGCGCGCGAGGGGCCGCGCTGCGCCCCTCGCCCACGCGCGAGGGGCCGCGTCCTGCTGATGAGACGTTCTCCCACCGACAGGACGCGACCCCTCACGATCGCCCGGGACAGGACGCGACCCCTCGCGTCCGCCCGGCTCAGTACTCGACGACCACGCGGCCCTCGATCTTGCCCTTCTCCATCTCGTCGAGGACGGCGTTGACGTCCTCGAGCGGACGGGTGCTGTAGGTCGGGTGGATCAGACCGCGCGCGTAGAAGTCGAGGGCCTCGACCATGTCCTGGCGCGTGCCCACGATGGACCCGCGGATGGTCAGGCCCTTGAGCACGATGTCGAAGATCGGCGCCGGGAAGTCCCCGGGCGGCAGGCCGTTGAACACGATCGTCCCGCCGCGGCGGACCATGCCGATCGCCTGGCCGAACGCGGCCGGGTGCACGGCGGTCACCAGCACGGCGTCCGCGCCGCCCGGGATCTGCGCGAGCACGGCCTCAGCCGGGTCCTCCGCGAACGCGTTGACGGTGATCTCCGCCCCGTGCTTGCGGGCGAGGGCCAGCTTGTCGTCGGCGACGTCGACCGCCGCGACCCGCAGGCCCATGGCCACCGCGTACTGCACGGCCAGGTGCCCCAGGCCGCCGATGCCGGAGATCACCACCCACTCCCCAGGCCGCGCCTCGGTCATCTTCAGGCCCTTGTAGACGGTGACCCCGGCGCACAGCACCGGCGCCACCTCGTACGGGTCGGCGCCCGCGGGGATCTGCGCGGCGAAGCGGGCGTCGACCAGCATGTACTGGCCGAAGGACCCGTCGATGCTGTAGCCGCCGTTGACCTGCTCCTCGCACAGCGTCTCCCAGCCGGTGCGGCAGTTGCGGCAGTGCCCGCACGCCGAGGCCAGCCAGGCGTTGCCCACGAGGTCGCCCTCCTGCACCTCCGTGACGCCCGGGCCGAGGGCCACGACCGTGCCCACGCCCTCGTGGCCCGGGACGAAGGGCGGGGTGGGCTGGACCGGCCAGTCGCCGTGGGCGGCGTGCAGGTCGGTGTGGCACACACCGGTCGAGATCAGCTTGACGAGGACCTGGCCGGGGCCGGGTTCGGGGACCGGGAGGTCCTTGACCTCCAGGGGCTGCCCGAAGGCGGTGACGACGGCGGCGGTCATGGTGCCGGGGACCGCGGTGGCCGCGGACTCCTGGACGGTCGGGGCTTGCTGGGCGTTCATTGTGCTCCTCCTGGAACGGGACGGACGGTCGGGACGGGTGAGGGCGGTTTAGAAGAAGCCCTGGGCATCCTCGGAGTAGGAGACCAGCAGGTTCTTGGTTTGCTGGTAGTGGTCCAGCATCATGAGGTGGTTCTCGCGGCCGATGCCCGAGGACTTGTAGCCGCCGAACGCGGAGTGGGCGGGGTAGTTGTGGTACTGGTTCACCCACACGCGCCCGGCCTGGATGTCGCGGCCGGCGCGGTAGGCCAGGTTTCCGTTGCGGGCCCAGACCCCGGCGCCGAGGCCGTAGAGGGTGTCGTTGGCGGTGGCCATGGCGTCGGCGTAGTCGGCGAAGCGGGTGACCGACAGGACGGGCCCGAAGATCTCCTCCTGGAAGATGCGCATCGAGTTCTCGCCCTCGAACACCGTGGGGGAGACGTAGAAGCCCTCGGCGAGGTCCCCGTCCAGGACGTTGCGCTCGCCGCCCACGAGGACCTTCGCGCCCTCCTGCCGGCCGATGTCGATGTAGGAGAGGATCTTCTGCAGCTGGTCGTTGGAGGCCTGCGCCCCGACCTGGGTGTCGAGGTCCAGCGGGTTGCCCTGGACCATTCCCTTGACCCGCTCGACGCCGTCCGCCAGCAGCCGGTCGTAGATCGAGCCCTGGATCAGGGCCCGCGAGGGGCAGGTGCAGACCTCGCCCTGGTTGAGGGCGAAGAACGCGAAGCCCTCCAGCGCCTTGTCGTAGAAGGAGTCCTGGGCCGCGGCGACGTCCTCGAAGAAGATGTTCGGGGACTTCCCGCCCAGCTCGAGGGTCACCGGGATGATGTTCTGGGACGCGTACTGCATGATGAGCCGGCCGGTGGTGGTCTCCCCGGTGAAGGCGATCTTGCGGATCCGCGGGCTCGAGGCCAGCGGCTTGCCGGCCTCCACGCCGAAGCCGTTGACCACGTTGACCACGCCCGGGGGCAGGATGTCCGCGAGCAGCTCCATGAGCACCATGATCGAGGCCGGGGTCTGCTCGGCCGGCTTGAGCACCACGGCGTTGCCCGCGGCCAGGGCCGGGGCCAGCTTCCACACGCCCATGAGGATCGGGAAGTTCCAGGGGATGATCTGCCCGACCACGCCGAGGGGCTCGTGGAAGTGGTAGGACGTGGTGTTGTCGTCGAGCTGGGAGAGGGTGCCCTCCTGGGCGCGGATGGCCCCGGCGAAGTAGCGGAAGTGGTCGATGGCCAGGGCGATGTCCGCGTTGATGGTCTCGCGCACGGGCTTGCCGTTGTCCCAGGTCTCGGCCACGGCGAGCATCTCGAGGTTCTGCTCCATCCGGTCGGCGACCCGGTGCAGCACCAGCGCCCGCTCGGCGACCGGGGTCTTGCCCCAGGCCGGGGCGGCGGCCCACGCGGCGTCGAGCGCGGCGTCGATGTCCTCGGCGGTGCCGCGGGCCACCTCCGTGAAGGGCTTGCCGTTGACCGGGGAGATGTTCTCGAAATAGCGGCCCTGCACGGGCGGGACCCACTGCCCGCCGATCCAGTGCTCGTAGCGGGGCTTGAAGGTGACCTGCGAGCCCTCGGTGCCCGGCTGCGCGTAGACGGTGGTGAGGGACTGGGTTTCAACGCTCATGGTGACCTGCTCCTGGTGCGTGACGGTGCGTGTGGCACGGGTGCGGACCGCCTCGTCCGCACCATCGTGTGATGCGGATCACGCTACGGGGGGCCACGTTGCACGCACGTTGCACGCACGGTGCGGCGGGCGACGGGGCAGGTCAGCGGCGGAGCCGCTCCAGCTCGAGCACGGCCTCGGCGCGGGCGGGGGAGCGGGCCGGCAGGAGGCGCAGCAGCAGCGCCCACGCCTCGGCGTCGTCGGCGGCCTCCGGCAGGGTGAGGTACTCGCGCACCGCCTCGGCCGAGCCGTCGGTCAGGACGGCCTCGCGCAGGAGCCCGGTGAGGCGGTGGCGCAGGGCCACGAGGGACGGCGCCTCGGAGTGGGGCAGCAGCGCCCCCGTGTACTCGCGCAGCGCCCGCCGGTGCGAGCCCCGGGCGAGCAGCTCGAGCACCCGGCCCGCGTCCGAGGGCAGCGGGGTCTCGAGCCGGTAGGGGCGGGAGGCGATCGCCGGCCCGCCCCGGGACTCGAGCAGCCGGCGCAGCCGCAGCACCTCGGCGCGCACCGTGGTCTCCTGTGCCCGGCCGGCCCACAGCTGCTCCGACAGCTCCGCGGTGCACAGGCCGTTGCCGGCGCGGGACAGGGCCAGGAGGATCTCGGCGTGGCGCTCGGTGAGCTCCAGGGCCTGCCCGTCCAGCACCAGCGCCGGCGGGGCGTCGCCGAGCACGCGCAGGAACGCGCCGTGGGCGGGGGCGGCGGGCGGTGCCGCCGCGGCGGCCTCGGAGCGGCGCGCGGAGCGCAGGGCGAGGGCGAGCTCGGCCCGGGCGGCGCGCACCGCCGCGCCGACCAGCGCCCGGGTGGCGGGGGCCGCGGCGGCGTCCCCGCCCGTCAGGTCCACGGCTCCCAGCAGCGCCCCCGTGACGGGGTGCAGCAGCGGGGCGGCGGTGCAGGTCCAGGGCCGGGCCTCGGGGTAGAAGTGCTGCTCGCGGTGCACGGTCACGGGCCGGCGCAGAACCAGGGCGGTGCCCGGGGCGTTGGTGCCCACGGCCGGCTCGGACCAGTCGGCGCCCTCGACGAAGCCCATGGACTCGGCCCGCCGCCGGGTCGCGGCGCTGCCCCGGACCCGCAGGATCACGCCGCCGGGGTCCGTGACGGCCACGACCAGCCCGGTGTCCTCGGCCAGCGGGGTGAGCAGCTCGTCGAGCACGGGCATCAGCAGCCGCAGCGGGGAGCGGGCCTCCCGGACGTCGGAGCCGTCCAGCACGACCCGCGGGGTGCAGCGCTCGGGCGCCGAGAGGTGGTCCAGCGACCGGGCCCAGGACAGTCGCAGCAGCGGGTCCGTCGTCGTCGGTCCGTCCGCCGGTGCGCCCACGCGCCGCCTCCTGTCCCGTGCTGTGACCCAGCTCTCATGCCCGTCCCAGGGTAGCCCGTGACGCGTCCAGGAACAACGAGGGGCGGGGAACTGCCGGAATGCGTCGAGCATTCTCGCAGTTCCCCGCCCCTCGCGGTGGGGACGGCGGCGCCGGGGCTCAGCGGGCCCCGGTCGCCGCGGCCTCCTCGGGGGTGGCGTCCTCGGGAGCCGCGTTCTCGGGGGCGGCGTCCTCGGGGACGAAGGGGTCGCCGGAGCGCGGGGCGTCGTAGAGCTCCCGGTCCAGCAGCCCCTCGCGGTGGGCGACGATCGTGGGCACCAGGGCCTGGCCGGCCACGTTGAGCGCGGTGCGGCCCATGTCGATGATCGGGTCCACGGCCAGCAGGAGCCCCACGCCGTCCAGCGGCAGGCCCAGCGTGGACAGCGTCAGGGTGAGCATCACGGTGGCGCCCGTGGTGCCGGCGGTCGCCGCGGAGCCCAGCACGGACACGAGCGCGATGAGCACGTAGTGCGTGACGTCCAGCTCGATCCCGTAGAACTGCGCGACGAACAGGGCGGCGATCGCGGGGTAGACCGCGGCGCAGCCGTCCATCTTGGTGGTCGCCCCGAGCGGCACGGCGAAGGAGGCGTAGGCGCGGGGCACGCCGAGGCTGCGCTCGGTGATGCGCTGCGTCAGGGGCATGGTGCCCACCGAGGAGCGGGAGACGAAGCCCAGCTGCACGGCCGGCCACACACCGGAGAAGTACTGCCGGACGGAGAGCCCGTGCGCCTTGACCAGCACCGGGTAGACCACGAAGGCCACGATCAGCAGGCCGGCGTAGACGGTGGCGACGAAGCTCAGCAGCCCGCCCATCGAGGTCCAGCCGTACTCGAACACGGCCCGGCCGATCAGGCCCAGGGTGCCCAGCGGGGCCAGGCGGATGATCCACCAGACGACCTTCTGCACCACGGCCAGCGCGGCGCGGACCACGGCGAGGAACGGCTCGGCGGGCTCGCCCACCTTGAGGGCGGCGATGCCCACGGCGGCCGAGACCACGAGGACCTGCAGCACGTTGAAGCTCAGGGCGGTCTGCACGGTCTCCGGGTCCACCACGGAGGAGGAGACCTGCAGGCCCAGGAAGTTGGCGGGGACCAGGCCGGTGAGGAAGGCCAGCCACGAGCCCTGGGTCCCGGAGTACTGCTCGGCGGGGGCGGTGGCGCCCGTGCCCGCGCCGGGCTCGACGACGAGGCCGAGCGCCAGCCCGACCGTCACCGCGATCAGGGCGGTGATGCCGAACCACAGCAGGGTCTTCCAGGCCAGGCGCGCGGCGTTGGAGACCTCCCGCAGGTTGGCGATCGAGGAGATCACCGCGGTCACGATGAGAGGGACCACGGCGGCCTTGAGCAGGCTCACGTAGCTCGTGCCGATGGTGTCCAGGGCGGTCATGAGCCAGTTCGGGTCCGTGTCGGGGTCGCCGCCGAGGGTGTCGGCGACGGTACCCAGCACCACGCCCAGGAGGAGGGCGATCACGATCTGCGGCCCGAAGGAGGTCAGCCACCGGGGCAGGCGTCGATTGCTTTCTGCGGAAATCATGTGCCCACGATAGGCCCGCGGAATATACAACACCGAATGACGATGACGAAATATGACGTCCTTATGACGGACCTCACAGGTCCAGGGCGTAGGCCAGCGTGTCCAGGCCCACGGAGCCGAGCCGGAGGGCCCGCGAGTGGAAGTCCTTGAGCCGGAAGCCGGGGCCCGCGGCGGCCCGGGCGGCGTCCCGGGCCTGCTCCCACAGCTGCTGGCCGACCTTGTAGGAGGGGGCCTGGCCGGGCCAGCCCATGTAGCGCATCCACTCGAAGCGCAGCATGGGGTCCTGCATCACGATGTTCGAGCGCAGGAACCGCCAGCCGTCCTCGGGCGTCCACACCTCACCGGCGCGGGCGCCGCCCAGGGCGTCGCCGAGCTCCCGGGGGATCCGGTACCCGCAGTGGAACCCGACGTCGAAGACCACCCGCGCGGCGCGCAGCCGCTGCGCGTCGAGCATGCCCATCCGGTCCCCGGGGTCCTGGAGGTGGCCGAGCTCGTCCATCAGCCGCTCGGCGTACAGCGCCCACCCCTCCCCGTGGCCGGAGACCCACACGCCCATCCGCCGCCACCGGTTGAGCTCCCCGGAGTTGGCCAGCGCCGTGGCGAACTGCAGGTGGTGGCCCGGGACGCCCTCGTGGTAGACGGTGGTGGTCTGCTCCCACGTGGTGAACGTCCCGGTGCCCTCGGGCACCGACCACCACATGCGCCCCGGGCGGGAGAAGTCCGCGCTGGGCATCGAGTACCAGATGCCGCCGTCGTGGGTGGGGGCGATCCGGCACTCCAGCCGGCGCATCGGCGCGGTGATCTCGAAGTGGGTGCCCGCGAGCGCGTCCACGGCGGCGTCGGAGAGGTCCTGCATCCACGCCTGCAGGGCGTCGGTGCCGTGCAGCTGCCGGTCCGGGTCCGCGTCGAGGGCCGCCATGGCCTGGGCGGGGGTGGCCCCGGGGGCGATCCGCCGGGCCAGCGCCTCCTGCTCCGCCACGACCGTGCGCAGCTGCTCCACCCCCCACGCGTAGACCGCCGCCGGGTCCACGACGGCGCCGAGGAACTCCTGCAGGCGCAGGGTGTAGACGTCCGGGCCCGCCGCGTCCGCGTGCGGGGCGTGCGCGGCGAGCTCCTCGCCCAGCACCCGGGCCAGGCGGTGGTAGGCCTGCCGGGCCTGCGCGGCCGCCTCGGCGAGCTCCCGGTGCATCCCCTCGGGCACGTGCGGGCCGCCGGCGAGCCGGGCGAAGAAGCCCCGGTCGGCGGCGTAGCCCTCGCACTGGCGGGCGGCGTTGCGCAGCTGGAGCACGGAGGCGCAGCGGCCCCGGGCGCGGGCCTGGCGCAGACCCGCCACGTAGGAGTCCACGGCCGCGGGCACGTTGCGCAGCCGCCCGGCGATGTGGGCCCAGTCCTCGGGGGTGCGCCGGGGCAGGTCGTCGAACACGTCCCGGATCTCCTGCACGGGGGAGGAGATGTTGTTGACCTCCCCGCCCCGCAGGCCCTCCTCGTGCAGGAGCAGCTCCAGGCCCAGCCGCTCGCGCAGGGCGTGCACGGTCACCCGGTCGACGTCGTCGGCGGGGACCGCGCCGGTCAGCTCCGCCAGCGTCTCGCGCACGGCCTCGGCGCGGGCCTCGAGACCCTCGGGGCCGTAGTCGCGGTACTCGGTCTCGCGGCCGGGGAAGCCGTGCACGGTGGCCTGGGCCGGGTCCAGCTCCATGGCGCGCCCGAACCAGCGCTCGGCCACGGCGTCGACGGCCGTGGGCTCACGGCGCCCGGCGCCGAGCGGGGCCGGGCCGGCGGAGGACGGGGGGTCGGGCCGTGAAGTGCTCATGCACGCCACAGTAGCGCCGGGTTCCGGACGGTCCGGGCAGCTCCCGGCCGGGAGGGGGCTCACCGCCAGGGCTCACCGGCGGGGCTCACTGCCGGGGCGCGCTCCCGGGAGCGGCCCCCCGGGGCCACTGCTCCGGCGTCACTGCTCCGCCCTCACTCCTCCGGCTTGCTCCGCCGCCACGCGCCGCGGCCCGGGCGCAGGCGCAGCCCCAGCCGCATCCGGCGGAACTGGTCCCGGCGCCCCGGGGAGCCCGCGGCGGAGGACCCGCTCCCGGTGCCGCGGGCGAGCAGCACCGCCGTGACGGCGGCGACCTCCTCCGGGGTCGGGTTGCCGGCCACGAAGCGCAGCGCCGGGGTGCCCTGCACGGGCTCGGGGGCGCTCACAGCGGGATGTTCCCGTGCTTCTTGGCGGGCATCGTCGCGCGCTTGTCGCGCAGCGCCCGCAGGGCCTTGAGCACCTGGACCCGGGTCTCGGAGGGGGAGATCACCGCGTCCACGTAGCCGAGCTCGGCCGCCTGGTAGGGGTTGAGCAGGCTCTCCTCGTACTTCTGCACCAGCTCGGCGCGCAGCGCCTCGACGTCCTCGCCGCTGTCCGCCGCCGCCTTGAGGTCGCGGCGGTAGAGGATCTCCACGGCGCCCTGGGCGCCCATCACGCCGATCTGCGCGGTGGGCCAGGCCAGGTTGACGTCCGCCCCGAGCTTCTTGGAGCCCATCACGATGTACGCCCCGCCGTAGGCCTTGCGGGTGATCAGCGTGACCAGCGGGACGGTCGCCTCGGCGTAGGCGTAGAGCAGCTTCGCGCCGCGGCGGATGATCCCGTTGAACTCCTGGTCGGTGCCCGGCAGGAAGCCGGGCACGTCCACCAGGGTGAGGATCGGGACGTTGAACGCGTCGCAGTGCCGGACGAACCGGGCGGCCTTCTCGGAGGCGGCGATGTCCAGGGTGCCCGCGAACTGCAGGGGCTGGTTGGCCACGATGCCCACGGTGTGCCCCTCGACCCGGGCGTAGCCGATCATCACGTTGGGGGCGTAGAGCGCCTGCATCTCCAGGAAGTGCCCGTCGTCCACGACGGCCTCGATCACCGTGCGCATGTCGTAGGGCTGGTTGGCGGAGTCCGGGACCAGGGTGTCCAGGGCGGCGTCGAGGTCGGTGACCTCGTCCTCCTGGTCGTGGTCCAGCAGGGGGGCCTCCTGCAGGTTGTTGGCCGGCAGGAACTCGAGCAGCTCGTGCACGAAGTCGAAGGCGTCCTGCTCGTCCTCGGCGAGGTAGGTGGCCGTGCCCGTGGTCGAGTTGTGCTGGCGCGCCCCGCCGAGGGTCTCCATGTCCACCGACTCGCCCGTGACCGTGCGGATCACGTCGGGGCCGGTGATGAACATGTGCGAGGTCTTGTCGACCATCACGATGTAGTCGGTCAGGGCCGGGGAGTAGGCGGCGCCGCCGGCGCACGGGCCCATGATCAGGGAGATCTGCGGGACCACCCCGGAGGAGCGCACGTTCATGTTGAAGATGTCGGCGAACATGGCCAGGGAGGCCACGCCCTCCTGGATCCGCGCCCCGCCGCCGTCGTTGATGCCGATCACCGGGCAGCCGTTGCGCAGGGCGAATTTCTGCACCTTGACGATCTTCTCGCCGTTGACCTGGGACAGCGACCCGCCGAAGACCGCGAAGTCCTGGGAGTAGACGGCCACCAGGCGCCCGTCCACCGTGCCGTAGCCGCTGACCACACCGTCCCCGGGCAGCTTCTTGGCGTCCATCCCGAAGGCGGTCGAGCGGTGGGTGGCCAGCGCGTCGAACTCCACGAAGGAGCCCTCGTCCAGGAGCAGCTCGACGCGCTCGCGGGCGGTGTTCTTCCCCCGCGCGTGCTGCTTGTCGATCGCCGCCTGCCCCGCGGGGGCCTCGGAGCGGGCCCGGCGGTCGTGGAAGTCGGCGATCTTGCCGGCGGTGGTCGTCAGGTCGTGGATCACAAGCACCTCGTGGTCTGGTACGCGGCCGAGCCGGCGGGCCGAGCGGCCCGGTCGGGGCGGCCAGGGGACCTGCTCACTCTAGTCCGCGGCCGGGGCACCCCCTGTTGTAGGAGTCCTACAAAATCCGGTCCGGGACGCCGGGTCCTCAGCCCACGCGGCCGAGGACCACCTTCCAGGGCCGGACCGTCCGCTCGGTGACCACCCCGTGGCGCACCAGCGGGTCCTCGTCGGTGAGCCGCTCGACCGCGGCCGCGTCCTCGGCGGCGAAGACCAGCAGCGCCCCGGCCGGGCCGTCGTCGTCGTACGGCCCGGACGCCAGGAGGAGGCCCTGCGCCACCAGCCCGCCGAGGTACTCCCGGTGCTCTGGCCGGCGGGCGGCCAGGACGTCGGCCGGGCCGCCGTAGACGTAGGTGACGGCGAACGTCGTGGGGTTCTCGGCTGCGCTCACGATGACTCCTGCGGGACGTGCCGCGGCTCTCCGCCACCGGGCGGGGAAGCGCCCAGGCGGCTCCCGGGGAACGCGGCTATTAGTGTGGACGGAACCCGACACTACGCGGAGCGCGCCCGGGCGGACAGCACCGGGCCGCCCGCGTCGCCGGAGACCGCCGACCCGAGGAGCGCCGTGCCCGACCCCCTTGCCGCCGATCTGCGCGACCCCGCCGTGCTCGCCGCCCTGCAGGCCCTGGGCGCGGGGCGGATCGACGTCCTCGACGAGGTCGGCTCCACCAACGAGCAGCTGACGGCGGCCGTCGCCCGGCAGGCGCGCGGAGCGGCCCCCGCCCGGCCGTGGACGGACCTCTCCCTCCTGCTGACCGGCCACCAGAGCGCCGGGCGCGGCCGGCTGGACCGGGTGTGGACCACCGAACCCGGCACCGCCCTGACCTTCAGCGTCCTGCTGCGCCCGGCCGGTGCGGGCGGGAGGCCGCTGCCCACCCAGTACTTCCCGTGGCTGACCCTGCTGATGGCCGCCGCCGTGGTCGAGGCCCTGGCGGGCGTGGCGGGCGCCGGGGCGCGGATCAAGTGGCCCAACGACGTGCTCGTCGACGGCCGCAAGGTCGCGGGCCTGCTGGCGGGCCTGGTCCTGGACCCGCACCGGGCCCCGGCCGTGGTCCTGGGCACCGGGATCAACGTCTCCCAGGAGGAGCTGCCCGTGGCCACGGCCACGTCCGTGCGCCGGGCCACCGGCCGGGACGTGGCGCGCGCGGCCGTCCTCGAGGCCGTGCTGGCCGCCTTCGTGCCCCGCTACCGGCAGTTCTGCGCGGACCCGGCCGCCGCCACGGGGCCCGGCGGGCCGCTGCGCCGCCTGGTCGAGGACCGGATGGAGACCCTCGGGCGCTCGGTGCGCGCCGAGCTGCCCGGCGGCGCCGAGCCCGTCACGGGCACCGCCGTGGGTCTCGGCG
Organism: Kocuria turfanensis; assembly: GCF_001580365.1. Classification (NCBI taxonomy): domain Bacteria; kingdom Bacillati; phylum Actinomycetota; class Actinomycetes; order Micrococcales; family Micrococcaceae; genus Kocuria; species Kocuria turfanensis. The sequence goes on from NZ_CP014480.1 coordinate 3,592,418, forward strand.
CCCACGGCGGGCTGCTGCTGCGCGACGACGCCGGCGCGGAGCACGAGGTGACCGCCGGCGACGTCGTGCACCTGCGCCCGGCCGCCCCCGGGAAGGCCTGACCGTGCCCGCCCGGCCCGCCCTGCAGCCCGGCGAGCGGGTGCTCGTCGCCACCCGGGCCCACGGCGCGCGGCTGCTGCGCCCCTTCCTCGTGCTGCTGCTCGTCGTCTTCGCGCTCTCGCTGGCGCAGCGGGCGCTCGAGCTGCGCTGGCGCCCCGTGGCGGAGCCGTGGATCACGGTGCACGCCGCCCTGGACCTCGTCCTGCTGGTGGCCGCGGCCGCCGGGCTGCTGCGCTGGTGCCTGCGCCCGCTGCTGCGCTGGTGGCGCACGCGCTACGTGCTCACCACCCGGCATCTGGTGCTGGTGCGCCCGGGCGGACCGCGGCGGGACGTGGCCCTGCCGCTGGAGCAGCTGCGCCGGGCGGCCGTGGAGCGGCCCCGGGGCCCGTCGCTGGGCCGGCGCGACGGGCGCGTCGTGGCCGACTTCGGTCCCCTGGGCGGGCTGCGCCTGGAGCACGCCCCGGAGGCCGACCGGCTGGCCGAGCTGATCCGGCGGGCCGCGGACGACCAGCGCGCGGGCGGATCCGGCGGGGGCGCGGGGGACCGGCGTCCCACTAGAGTGGGGCAGGACGAGGTCGTGGCACCACGCCCGGGCCCGTCCGTCCTTTCGCGCCGGCCGTGGGGCCGGCGGACCGTCCCCCAGGAACAGGAGTGACGCGTGGCCAATGAGGACCCGGAGGACCGGGGCGAGCCGGCGCTCGGCCCCCAGACCGAGCAGCTGAACCTCAACCTGCACAACCCGGTGCAGGCCAACCTCTACCGCTCGGACGAGTCCAAGGCGGCCGTCCAGGCCCTGGAGCGCACCCTCCTGGGCTCCGAGCGCGTCCTGCGCCGCCGCGAGGCCGCGCGCCGGGGCGGGCTGTCCCTGCTGTCCTCGCGCAAGGTGTGGCGGGCCCTGGGCTTCCCGAACCTCACCGACGACGACGTGTGGTTCACCGAGCAGGACTCCGAGGCGCTGCGGGTGCTCTCCACCATGGTGCTCGAGGAGAAGGTCACCGAGGAGGCGGCCCTGTCCCTGGTGCGCTCGATCGGGCAGATGACCGACCGCATGGTGGTGTGGCAGGTCGAGGCCCTGGTCGAGGACATGGTGGTGCACGGCGGCATGACCGACGCCGCCGCGCGCCGGCAGCTGCTGCACCTGCTCCCGGACCTGATCGACGCGATCGAGAACCTGCTCGTCTACTCGTGGCGGCGCCAGATGAACGCCGCCGTGCAGCGGCTGGCGATGCGCGTGGAGCGCCCGGACGGCTCCACCGCCACCGGTGCGGTCGACGAGGACGGGCCCTCCTCCATCCTCCCGCTCGCCCGTGGGGTCGGCTTCGCCGACCTCGTCTCCTACACCTCCCTGTCCCGGCAGATGAACGAGCGCACCCTGGCCAACCTCGTGCAGCGCTTCGAGCAGCGCTGCGCCGAGGTGATCGCCGTGGGCGGGGGCCGGCTGATCAAGACCATCGGGGACGAGGTCATGTTCCTGGCCGAGACCCCGCAGGGCGGAGCACAGATCTCCCTGGCCCTCTCGCGCGCCATCCGCGACGACCCCGAGCTCCCGCAGGCGCGGGTGGCCTTCGTCTGGGGCCGGGTGCTGCCGCGGCTGGGCGACATCTACGGACCCACGGTGAACCTGGCCTCCCGGCTCGTGGCCCTCACCGAGCCGGGCTCCGTGCTCGTGGACGCCTCGACCGCCGCCGTGCTCTCCGGCGACGACCGGTTCATCCTCCTCCCGCAGTCCACGCGCAACGTCCGGGGCTTCGGCGACGTCCAGCCCGTCGCGCTCGCCCAGGGCGCCGGCCCCGGGCTGGAGGTCGACTTCGAATGAGCGCACCCCTCGTCATCCGGGCCGGGGCGGCCACCGACCGCGGTCTGCGCCGGGAGTCCAACGAGGACGCCCTGGTGGTCACCGCCACGATGTGCGCCGTGGCGGACGGGATGGGCGGGCACGAGGCCGGTGAGGTCGCGAGCGCCCTGTGCGTGCGCACGCTCGGGGCGTCCCCGCTGTTCCGGCTGGAGGACTTCCGGGAGCTCGAGGTGTCGGAGCCGGACCCGCCCCTGGACATCGCCCGGTTCCGCGCCACCGTGGAGCGGGAGCTGCGGCTGGACCCGGAGATCCCCGACGACGCGATCGAGGCCGTGCGGCGGGTGCGCTCGGTGCTGTGGCAGGCGGACCAGCACATCCAGAGCGCGTGCGAGGGCCGGGCCGGGACCACGGTGACCGGGGTGTGGCTGGCGCAGCTGGACGGGCGGATGTTCTGGATCGTCTTCAACACGGGCGACTCCCGCACCTACCGGCTCCTGCCGCCCCCGGACGGGACCGGCCAGGGCGACGGCACCCCCGGGCTGGCGCAGCTCACCGTGGACCACTCCGAGGTGCAGTACCTGGTCTCGATCGGCCAGCTGACCTCCGCCCAGGCGCTGGTGCACCCGCGGCGCAACGTGATCACCCGCGCCCTGGGCACCGGCCAGGTGTGGGAGCCGGACGTGTGGGTGCTGCCCGCCCAGCCGGGGGAGCGGCTGATGCTGTGCTCGGACGGGCTGACCAACGAGCTCAGCCCCGCCCACATGGCCCGGGTGCTGGGCTCGGTGCCGCACCCCAAGGAGGCCGCCGACGTGCTGCTGCAGGCCGCGCTGCGGACCGGCGGGCGGGACAACGTCACCGTCATCGTCGCCGACGCGGTGTCCCCGGAGGAGTACGCCGCCTGGGTCTGAGCGCCGCCGACCGCTGAGCGGCCGCGGGCACCGTGCCCCCGGAACGTCCCGGGCACCTGCCCGGCCGGTCTCCGGCGCATCCCCGGCGCATCCCCGGAAGTGGGGGCGATCACGAACCGTCACACCGGGCCACCCGGCCGGGAACACTCTTTACATTGGGGAACATGGTCGTCTCCCGCCGTTCCCTCGTCCGCTCCGGGGCGCTGCTGGCCGTCTCCGGGGCGCTGGGGGGCGCGCTGGTCCGGCCGGGGGCGCAGGGTCCCGGCTTCGTGCTCTGGGGCTCGTCCTCGGCCGCCAGCGCGCTCCACCGCGAGCACCCGCCCGGCTACGGGCCGGTGCGGATCGACGCGCTCCTGTCGCGCCTGCTGGGCGTGCCCGGGACCTGCCGGGCGGTGGGCGGGGACGAGTCCTGGCACACCCTGGCGATGCGCAGCTACGACCACCCCTACCGCCCGGACCTCAGCGCCGAGGGCTGGCGGCTGCCGGTCCAGGGGCAGCTGATCGTCCCCACCGCGGACGGGCGGGGGCCCCGGGGAGCGCCCCCGCTGCCCGGCACCGTCGACGGGGTGGCCTGCTCGATCCGGGCCGTGCCGGGCCGGGAGGGCTCGGTGGTCCTGCGGCGGCACGTGCCCGGGCCCGCCGTCGAGCTCGGTCCCGGCCCCCGCAGCTGGTGGCACACCGACCTGGAGAACCGCCACCGCGGACAGGTGCACCTCTTCTGGACGGGCAAGAACAACATCGAGGACCCCGGACGGGTGCTCGCCGACACCCGGGCGGCCTGGGCGGTGGAGCCGGCGCAGTCGGTGGTGATGGGCCACTGGCACACCTGGCGGGACCGCCGCGGCACGGCCGGCTGGGAGCAGGTGCGCACCGTCAACGCCGCCTACCGGGCGGAGTACGGCCCGGCCTACCACGACACGATGACGGACCTGCGCGACCCGCGGCTGTGGGCGCTGCCCGCGCTGCGCCCCTACCGGATCGGCGAGTCGCCGGAGGACCGGCGGTGGCTGGCCCTGGGCCTGCCGCCGTGCTCGGTGGTCGCCGGCGACCGGAAGCACCTCAACGCCCTGGGCAACACGCTCGTGGCCCACGGCCTGCACCGCCACCTCACCGGAGCGGCGGGACTGTTCTGAGCCACCGATCCGCGCCACCCTTCCGGGTCCCTGTTCCGGGCCTCTGCGCCGGGCCGCCGTTCCCGAACCGTGACGCAGGACCCCTTGCCCGCCGGGGAGACCCGGCCTAACCTACAACCAAATGGTTGTAGAACATGAGCTGACGGACGACGAGGTCGACCGCCTCTTCCAGGCCCTGGCGGATGCCACCCGGCGGGACATCGTGACGCGGGTGCTGCGGCAGGAGCAGTCGGTCTCCGCGCTGGCGGGGCACTACGCGATGAGCTTCGCCGCGGTGCAGAAGCACGTGGCGGTGCTCGAGAGGGCCTCGCTGGTCACCAAGCAGCGGCGCGGCCGCGAGCAGGTGGTGCACGCCGCGCCGGACACCCTCCGCCGGGCGGCCCGGCTGCTGGAGTCCTACGAGGAGCTCTGGCGCGGGCGCGCACGCCGCATCGACGACCTCCTCGCCGAGGAGGTGCCCCCCGGGGACCGGGGGGCCGAGTAGGAAGGAACCAGGACATGCCGGTCATCGACGTGCACAAGGACGTGGAGGCGCTGGCCCTCACCTTCGTGGCCGAGTTCGACGCGAGTGTCGAGCAGGTCTGGCAGGTGTGGGAGGACCCGCGCCGGCTGGAGCGCTGGTGGGGGCCGCCCGAGTGGCCCGCCACCTTCGTCGAGCACGAGCTGCGGGAGGGCGGGCGGTGCCGGTACTACATGACCGGCCCCGACGGGGAGAAGGCCGCCGGCTGGTGGACGGTCACCGCCGTGGACGCCCCGCGGCGGCTCGAGTTCGACGACGGCTTCGCCGACGAGCACGGCGAGCCCGACCCGGCCCTGGGTGCCACCCATGCGGTCGTCACGCTCGAGGACGTCGGCGGACGCACCCGCATGACCACGCGCTCCACCTTCGAGAGCGCCGGGCAGCTCGAGCAGATGCTCGCCATGGGCATGGAGGAGGGCATGCGCCAGGCCATGGGCCAGATCGACGGCCTCCTCGCCGGGGCGGCGCGGAGCGGCAGCGACGCGACCCGCCGCTGAGCTCCGTCGCCGGGACCCGGGCGCCCGGCTCAGGCCTGCTGCGGCACCTCGGCGGCGGACTCAGGACCCCCGGCCGCCGGCACGTCCGCCGGGGACCGGTCCTCCGGGACCGGGGGCGCCTCGTCCTCGGCGGGCCCGGCGCCCGCGGCCCGCTTCGCCGCGACCTTCCGCGGCTTGAGCTCGAGCCGGCGCTCGTGCTTGCGCTCGGTCCGCCGCTCCGCCTGCTTCTCGGCGCGGCGCTCCTTCCGCCGCTCGTCCTTGGCCTCCTCCGCCGTCTTCTCGCCGGCGGCCCCGGCCCCGGTGGTGACGGCCTCCCGGCGCGGGGCCCGCTCCTTGACCGGGGCGTCGCCCGAGGCGCGCAGCCGGCGGTAGTGCTCGGCGGCCTCCTCCTGGCGCCGTGCCTCGATGCCCGTGGCGATCTCGGCCCGCAGGTGCTCCGGAGCGAGCTCGAACGCCGCCACGAGGTCGAGCGCGTGGGGGCGCAGCCGGGCCAGCAGGCGGTCGATGTACTCGTCGAGGCTGCGCCCGCGCCGCATGGACAGCCGGCCGTAGGAGAGGTACCAGGCGAGGTTCTTCTCGATCAGACGCAGCCCGAACACGTCGCGCAGCCAGGTCAGCACCGTGCGGGTGCCCGGGTCCTCGACCTGGGCCAGCCCCCGGGTGAACGCCTCCCACTGCAGCAGCTCCGCGTGCGCCCGGGCCGTGGCGATGATCCGGTGCTGGTTCTCGTTGAACAGCGCCGCGGCCTCCGCGCGGGGCAGCTTGGCGCTGGGCCGCAGGTTCTCCGCGATCTCGGCGACCATGGTCTCCACCCGGTCCGTCAGCAGCGCGTGCTGGGCCGACTCCTCGCGCAGGGCGTTGACAGAGCGGCGCACGTCCCCGGTGTCGCGGAACGCCTGCCCCAGCTTGCGCAGGCCCGAGCGGTGGAAGGTGGCCTCGGTGGCCCGGCCCGCCACGTAGCGGGCCATCACCCCCACGTCCACCTGCTTGAACTCGTCCGCCCAGTCGGAGAGCAGCCGCTTGGCCACGAGCTGGAGCAGCACCGTGTTGTCGCCCTCGAACGTGGCGTAGATGTCGAGGTCGTGCCGCAGGGACGTCAGGCGGTTCTTCGTCAGGAAGCCCGCCCCGCCGCAGGCCTCGCGGCACTCCTGCACGGTCTCGAGGGCGCTCCACGTGGACAGCGCCTTGAGCGCCGCGGCGAGGGTCTCGAGGTCCTGGCGGTTCTCGTCGGTGTCCTCCCGCCCGGAGAACACGGCGTCGTACTTGTCCAGCAGCTCCTGGTGGGCGAAGTTCATGGCGTAGGTCTCGGCGAGGCGGGGCAGCAGCCGGCGCTGGTGCTGCTGGTAGTCCAGCAGCACCTCCTCCTGGACGTCGGAGGAGGCGTTGAACTGCCGCCGCTCGCTGCCGTAGCGCACCGCGATGGTCAGCGCGGCCTTGTTGGCCAGCACCGCGGCTCCGTCGAGGGAGACCCGGCCCTGCACCAGGGTGCCGATCATCGTGAAGAACCGGCGCCCCGGGCTCGCGATCGGCGAGCTGTAGGAGCCGTCGGCGGCCACGTGGCCGTACTTGTCGAGCAGGTGGGTGCGCGGGACCCGGACCCGGGTGAAGTGCAGCCGGCCGTTGTCGATGCCGTTGAGCCCGCCCTTGTGGCCGTCGTCCTCGCCGCCGACGCCCGGCAGGAACCGGCCGTCCTCGTCGCGGATGTCCACGTAGAAGGCGTGCACCCCGTGGTTGACGCCCAGCGTCACCAGCTGCGCGAACACCACGGCGGCACGCCCGTGCACCGCGGCGTTGCCGAGGTAGTCCTTCCACGCGGCCGCGAAGGGCGTGTGGATCTCGAACTCCTCGGTGGCGGGGTCGTAGGTCGCGGTGGTGCCGATCGAGGCGACGTCGGAGCCGTGGCCGATCTCGGTCATGGCGAAGACCCCCGGGGTCCGCAGGTCGCGGATGTCCGCCAGCCACCGGCGGTGGTGCTCCTCGGTGCCCAGGTTCAGCACGGCGGAGCCGAACAGGCCCCACTGCACCCCGGCCTTGATCTGCATGGACGGGTCGCCGAGCAGAAGCTCCTCGAAGCCGGAGACGTTGCCGCCGGGGTCGTTGTGCCCGCCGTACTCCTCCGGCAGCCCGCGGCTCATGGCGCCGTGCTCGACCAGCAGGTGCAGCTGGCCCAGCACGCGCTCGCGGTGCTCCTGGTAGGTGAGGTTCTCCTGCTGGTGCAGCCGCTCGTCCAGCAGCATCCGGCGGGTCTGCCGCCGGATGTCGGCCCAGCGCCCGAGCAGGACCTCGCCCAGGGCGGCGACGTCCACGGCGGGTGCCGGGTGATCGGTGCGGTCGGTGTCGGCGGGTCGGTCGACGGTGGTGGTCATGCTCGCTCCTGTCGTGGGTGACCGGCGGTGGCCGGTGCGGTCACGGGGTGGTGGGGCCGGCCGGGGTCCGCCCGGCCCGGGACGGTGGTCAGGTGGAGGGCGGCACGGGGGCCCCCGGCGGGCGCAGGCCGTTGACGGCCCAGCCCACGATCAGCTCGGTCATCCGCTCGCGGGACGGGCGCCCCGTCCCGGCGGGGGTGCTCATCCAGGCCTCCCCGGCGCCGCGGACCATGCCGATCGTGGACGCCGCCCAGTAGCCGAGCACCGGTTCGGCCAGGCGCCGGTCGGCGGGGGAGTGGCGCACGTGCGCCTGCGCCAGCAGGGCGGTGACGGACTCCACGAACTCCTGGATGACGTAGCGCTCCCCGGCCGCCTCGGCCGGGGTCTCCTCCGTGCCGGGGCGCTCGCCGCGGGCCCGGTCGCCGCGGCCGCGCTCGGCGCGGTGGCGCTCGTGGCGGGAGCGTCCGGTGTCGGGGGGCAGGGCGACGACGAAGCGGTAGACGGCGGCGGAGCGCTCGATGCTGAGCAGGTACTCCGCGACCATCGCCTCGACCGTGTCCTCGAAGCTGCCGGCCGCGCGGGCCGCCTCCTCGAGCCGGTCCCGCATCCGGGTCACCGTGTACTCGCCGACGGCCCGCTGCAGCCCGGCCTTGTCCCCGAAGTACCGGTAGTACACGGACTTGGAGGTCTTGCACGCGGACGCGATCTCCTCCATGGAGGCCTGCGCACCGAGCTCGTCCACGGCGCTGCGGGCCGTGCGGATCAGCTCGATCCGCCGCTGGGCGCGGTGCCGGGCCCAGCGGGAGGAGCGGCCGTCCACGGCCGGGGCCGGCCCCGGGGCGGGACCCTCCGGGGCCGGTTCGGGTGTGTCGAGGTGTTTCACGATACCCAGGGTATCAGGTAATATCGTCCATGACGTGATCATCATCACACCACCACCGAGGAGTTCCCTGTGACCGAGTCCACCCCCGAGCAGACCGCCGACCCCACCGCCGAGCACACCACCCCCAGCGGCGCCGGGCGCACCGGCGTGGCCCGGCGCGCCGTCGTCGTCGGGGCCAACCGCATCCCCTTCGCCCGCGCCCACGGCGCCTACGCCAGCGCCGGCAACCAGGACATGCTCACCGCCGCCCTCGACGGCCTGGCCGCCCGCTACGGCCTGGCCGGGGAGCGGATCGGCGAGGTGGCCGCCGGCGCCGTGCTCAAGCACCCCAAGGACTTCAACCTCACGCGCGAGTCCGTGCTCGGCTCCGTCCTGGACCCGCGCACCCCCGCCTTCGACGTGCAGCAGGCCTGTGCCACCGGCATGGAGGCCGTCTCCACCCTGGCCAACAAGATCCGGCTGGGCCAGATCGACTCCGCGGTCGCCGGAGGCGTGGACTCCGCCTCGGACGCCCCGATCGTGGTGAGCGAGTGGCTGCGCCGGACCCTGCTCCAGCTCAACCGGGCGAAGACCACCCAGCAGAAGCTCAAGGCCCTGGCCGCACTGCGCCCGGCCGACCTCAAGCCGGTGGCCCCCGGCACCGGGGAGCCGCGCACGGGCCTGTCCATGGGCGAGCACCAGGCGCTCACCACCGCTCGCTGGGGCATCTCCCGCGAGGCCCAGGACGAGCTCGCCGCCGCGAGCCACCGCCACCTCGCCGCCGCCTACGACCGCGGGTTCTTCGACGACCTCGTCACCCCCTTCCGGGGGCTGTCCCGGGACAACAACCTGCGCCCGGACAGCACGGTCGAGAAGCTCGCCGGGCTCAAGCCCGTCTTCGGGAAGTCCCTCGACGCCGAGGCGACGATGACGGCCGGCAACTCCACCCCGCTCACCGACGGCGCCTCCACCGTGCTGCTCGCCTCCGAGGAGTGGGCGGCCGAGCGCTCCCTGCCCGTGCTCGCCGACATCGTGGACGTCGAGGCCGCCGCGGTCGACTTCGTGCACGGGGACGAGGGGCTGCTCATGGCCGGCGCCTACGCCGTGCCCCGGCTGCTGGCCCGCCAGGGCCTGGCCCTGGCCGACTTCGATTTCGTGGAGGTCCACGAGGCCTTCGCCGCCACCGTGCTCGCCACCCTCGCGGCGTGGGAGGACGAGCAGTTCGGCCGCGAGCGCCTCGGCCTGGCCGGCGCCTTCGGCACCGTGGACCGCAGCCGGCTCAACGTCACCGGCTCGTCGCTGGCCGCCGGGCACCCCTTCGCCGCGACCGGCGGGCGCATCGTGGGCACCCTCGCCAAGCTGCTGCGCGAGCGCGCCGACGAGACCGGGCGCCCGGCGCGCGGGCTCATCTCGGTGTGCGCCGCCGGCGGTCTGGGCGTCACCGCGGTCCTCGAAGCCCGCTGACTCACTCCCTCCACCGACCCGCACAGCAAGGACCCACCCCATGGCAGACACCTATCTCGACCTCGTCAGCTCCGCCCCCGGCGGGAAGCTCGCCCGGCAGCTCGGCCTGCCGGCCCCGGCCCGGCTGCGCCGGCACCGGCCCGGCGCCCCGCTGGTCCCGGGCCCCGTCCTCGTGCTGGGCCGCGGGGAGGAGGCCGACCGGATCGCGGCCGCCCTGCTCGGCTGGGACCTCGACGTGCGCCGCCACCCCGAGGACGTCCACCGGTTCGGGGCGGTCGTGCTCGCTCTGACCGAGCTCGCGGAGCCGGGGGAGCTGGCCGAGCCGGCCCTCGGACTCGGCGCGGTGCTGCGCTCCCTCGCCCCCGGCGGGCGCGTGGTCACGGTGTCCCGGCCCGCACCGGGGATCGGCACGGGCGCGGCCTCGGCCACCCCGGCGGCGGCCGAGCCGATCGCCCCGGCCGTGGCCGCGGCCCGGCAGGCGGTGGTGGGCCTGCTGCGCTCCGTGGCCCAGGAGCTGCGCGGCGGGGCGACCGCCAACGGCGTGCTGCTCGCGGAGGGCGTGGCCCCGGAGGCCCCGAGCGCGCTGGGGGCCCTGCGGTTCCTGCTCTCCGGGCGCAGCGCCTTCGTGTCCGGACAGTTCGTGACGGTCGGCGACGACGCCGGGCGGCTCCCGGCCGACTGGGAGGCCCCGCTGCGGGGCAAGGTGGCCGCCGTCACCGGCGCGGCGCGGGGCATCGGCGCCCAGATCGCCCGCACGCTCACCGAGGCCGGGGCCCGCGTCGTCGTCGTCGACGTCCCGGCCGCCGGCGAGCCCCTGGCCGCCCTGGCCAACGAGCTGCGCGCCGTGGCCCTCCAGCTCGACGTCACGGATCCGCGCGCCGGGGAGCGGATCCTCGGGCTCGCCCGGGAGCGCTTCGGGCGGCTGGACGTGGTGGTGCACAACGCCGGGATCACCCGGGACAAGCTGCTGGCCAACATGGACGCGTCCCGCTGGTCCTCGGTGCTGGCCGTCAACCTCGAGTCCCAGCTGCGGATGAACGAGCAGCTCCTGGCCGGCGAGGGGCTCGGGGAGGCCCCGCGGATCGTCTGCCTGGCCTCCACCAGCGGGGTGGCCGGCAACCGCGGACAGACCAACTACGCCGCCTCCAAGGCCGGGGTGATCGGGATGGTCGCGGCCACGGCACCGCTGCTCGCCGCCCGCGGCGGCACCGTCAACGCCGTGGCCCCCGGGTTCATCGAGACGGAGATGACCGCCCGGATCCCCGCCGCCCGCCGGCAGGTCGCCCGCCGGCTGAACTCCCTGCAGCAGGGCGGGCTGCCGGAGGACGTCGCCCAGGCCGTGCTCTTCCTCGCCTCGGACGCCGCCGGCGGGGTCAACGGCCAGACGCTGCGGGTGTGCGGGCAGAACCTGGTGGGGGCGTGAGCATGGACGGCGCGGCGCGCGAGCAGGTGGTCCTCACCGACGTCCCCTCCCTCGGCGGGCTCTACGCGCGCGCCGCCGCCGGTGCGGCCGCCGGGGCCGCCGGCCGCACCCTGACCCGCCGGCTCCCGGGCCGGCCCGGGCGCCGGAGCGGGGTCGAGCCGGTGCTGCCCGCGGTGGAGCACGTCGTCGAGGGCGTGGCCGTCGACGCCCCCGCGCACGAGGCGTTCTCCCGCACGGTCGGGGCGCCCCTGCGGGAGGGGGCCCGCGGGACGGAGGCCTTCTCCGGCTACCTGCACGCCCTGGCGTTCCCCGTGGCGATGAGCGTGCTCACCCGCGGCGACTTCCCGCTGCCGGTGCTGGGCATGGTGCACCTGGCCAACGAGGTGGAGCACCGCGGTGCCGTCACGGTGGGGGAGGACCTCACGGTCACGGCGCACGCCGAGCGGCTGCGCCCGCACCGGGCCGGGGCGCAGGTCGACCTCGTCGTCCGGCTGGCCCGGGAGGACGGCGAGCTCGTCTGGACGGGCCGCTCCACCTACCTCGCCAAGGGGGCGCGGGTGCCGGGGCCGGTCGAGGACGGGCCGCGCCGGGAGTTCGTGCCCCCGGCGCCGACCGGGCGCTGGCGGCTGCCGGCCCGGACGGGACGGGACTACGCGGCCGTGAGCGGGGACTGGAACCCCATCCACCTCTCCGGGCCCTCCGCGCGGGCGCTGGGGATGAAGGGGGCGATCGCGCACGGGATGTACTGCGCCTCCCGCGCGCTGGCCGAGGTCGGGGTGCCGGCCGGGACGGGCTTCCGCTGGACGGTCGAGTTCGCCGCCCCGGTCCTGCTCCCGGGCACGGTGGCGGTCGCGGTCGGCGACGCCGGGCGCGGCCCGCAGTGGCGGCGCTCGGACTACGCCGGCTGGGACCCCCGCCGCGGCCGCCCGCACTTCACGGGGGCGGTCGAGCGGCTCGGACCGTGACGGCCCGCCCACTGAGTCCCCAGGGCCCGCCCCTGCCCACGCCCCGGGTCTCGGAGCAGCAGTGGCGGGACGCCTGCTTCGTGCACTGGCGCACCGATCCGGCCCTGGTGGCCCCGCTGCTGCCGCGCGGGGTCCGGCCGGACCTGTACGACGGCTCCACCTGGGTGGGCCTGATCCCGTTCCGGATGGAGGGGGCGGGGCTGCTCGGCCGCGGCGGCGTCCCGTGGCTGGGCAGCTTCCTCGAGCTCAACGTCCGCACCTACTCCGTGGACGAGCAGGGCCGCCGCGGCGTGGTGTTCCTCACCCTCGAGGCCGAACGCGCGGCGGTCGTGCTGGGTGCCCGGGCTCTGCTGCGGGTGCCCTACCGCTGGGCCCGGATGCGCTGCGCCCGGGAGCGGGACGGCGCCGGCCGCACCGTGCTGGAGTACCGCAGCCGGCGCCGCGGCCTGCCCGGGCGCCCCCGGCCGGCGAGCCGACTGCGGGTGGCCGTGGGGGAGCGGATCGAGCGCCCCGGCCCGCTCGAGGTGTTCCTCACCGCCCGCTTCGGCCTGCACACCCCGTGGTGGGGCCGCCCCCTGTGGGTGCCCAACACGCACGGGCCGTGGCCGCTGCACCGGGGCGGGCTCCTGGCGCTGGAGGACGACCTGGTGCGGGCCACGGGTCTCGGGCAGCTCGCCGCCCGCCCCCCGGACAGCGTCCTGTGCTCCCCGGGCGTGCGCACCGGCTTCGGGCTCCCGCTGCGCCTGGACGACCCGCGCTGACCCGGCCTCGCGCCGGGCCGGCGCCGCCGGGCCGGCACTCCCGTGGCGCACCGGCACCGCCGCGCCGCGCCGGGCCTGTCCGGCCCGTGGGCCACAATGGTCGGGTGAGCCCACAGCAGAGGACAGACGCCCGCCCCGTCGACGCCACCGGCCAGGACCTCAACCCGGCCCCGCCGAGCGAGGACCTCAAGGAGCAGTACGCGGAGCTCGTGGACCGGGTGCGCGCCGCGCGCACCGCGTACTACGTGGAGGACGCCCCGACGATCTCGGACGCCGAGTACGACGAGCTCTACCGGCGGCTCGAGGAGGTCGAGGCGCTGAACCCCGAGCTGGTGGCCAACGACTCGCCCACCCAGGAGGTCGGCGGTGAGGTCTCCGCGGCGTTCACGCCCGTGACCCACCTCGCCCGGATGTACTCCCTGGAGGACGTCTTCTCCATCGACGAGCTCACGGCCTGGATGGCCAAGACCTCCGCCGCGATCGAGGCGCTGCCGGACGCCCCGGAGCCCGCGTGGCTGACGGAGCTGAAGATCGACGGGCTGGCCGTGAACCTGCTCTACCGCGACGGCGAGCTGGTGCGGGCCGCGACCCGCGGCGACGGCACGACCGGGGAGGACGTCACGCACAACGTGCGCACCATCGCCACGATCCCCACCATCCTCGCCGGGGACGACGTCCCCGAGGAGGTCGAGATCCGCGGCGAGGTCTTCATCTCCTCCCGCGACTTCCGCTCCCTCAACGAGGCGATCGTGGCCGAGGGCCGCGCCCCCTTCGCCAACCCCCGCAACGCGGCGGCGGGCTCCCTGCGGCAGAAGGACCCCGAGGTCACCGCCCGGCGCCGGCTGTCCATGTACGTGCACGGCGTGGGCGCCGCCACCGGCCTGCGCGCCGACACCCAGTCCGAGGTCTACGCGCTGCTCGAGCGGTGGGGGCTGCCGGTCAGCCCCTACTCCAAGGTGCTGCCGTCCACGGAGGACGTCCTCGCGTTCATCGAGGAGTACGGCCGCCGCCGCCACGACCTCCTCCACGAGATCGACGGCATCGTGGTCAAGGTCGACGACCGCCGCACCCAGTTCCGGCTCGGGCACACCTCCCGGGTGCCGCGCTGGTCCGTGGCCTACAAGTACCCGCCCGAGGAGGTGCACACGAAGCTCAAGGACATCCTGGTCAACGTGGGCCGCACCGGCCGGGTCACCCCCTTCGGGCTCATGGAGCCGGTGCGGGTCGCCGGGTCCACGGTGGAGATGGCCACCCTGCACAACCAGGACGTGGTGAAGGCCAAGGGCGTGCTCATCGGCGACACCGTGGTGCTGCGCAAGGCCGGCGACGTGATCCCCGAGATCGTGGGCCCCGTGGTCGCCCTGCGCGACGGCAGCGAGCGCGAGTTCGTGATGCCCAGCCACTGCCCGTCCTGCGGCACGGAGCTGCGCCCGGCCAAGGAGGGCGACGTCGACATCCGCTGCCCCAACGCCCGCAGCTGCCCGGCCCAGCTGCGCGAGCGGGTCTTCCACGCCGCCGGGCGCGGCGCCTTCGACATCGAGGCCCTCGGCTACGAGTCCGCCCTGGCGCTGACCCGGCCCGACGAGCCGGAGACCCCGCCGCTGACCAGCGAGGCCCACCTGTTCGACCTCACGCCCGAGGACCTGCGCGACGTCCGGATCCGGCGGGAGAAGAAGTCCCGCGGCACCGCCACGGGCGAGACGGAGCTGGTGCCGTACTTCTGGTCCAAGGGCACCGCCAAGAAGCCGTCCGAGCCCACCGCCACCACCCGCAAGCTCTTCGAGGAGCTCGAGAAGGCGAAGTCCCAGCCGCTGTGGCGGGTGCTCGTGGCGCTGTCCGTCCGGCACGTGGGCCCCACGGCGGCCCGCTCCCTGGCCACCGCGTTCGGCTCGATGCAGGCCATCCGCGACGCCGACGAGGAGACCCTCGCCCACACCGACGGGGTGGGGCCGGTCATCGCCGCGTCCGTCAAGGAGTGGTTCGCCGAGCCGTGGCGGTGCGAGATCGTGGAGCAGTGGGCGGCCGCCGGCGTGCGCATGGTGGACGAGGTCGACGAGTCGGTGCCCCGCACCCTCGAGGGCACCACGGTGGTCATCACCGGCACCCTGGAGCGCTTCAGCCGGGACTCGGCGAAGGAGGCGGTCCTGGTGCGCGGCGGCAAGGCCTCCGGGTCGGTGTCGAAGAAGACCGACTTCGTGGTGGCCGGGGAGAACGCGGGCACCAAGCTGGACAAGGCCGAGCAGCTGGGCGTGCCGGTGCTGGACGAGGAGGGCTTCGAGCGCCTCCTCGCCGGCGGGCCGGACGCCGTGGCCCCCGGCGGCGCGGACGAGGACGCGGACGGGGACGCCGGCGAGACCGCGCCCGGCCCGGGCGCGGCGGACGAGAGCACGGCGCACGAGAGCACGGCGCACGAGAGCACGGCACACGACAGCCCGGCGGACATCGCCGACGACGAGGACGGGGCCTGAGCATGGGACGCCACGACGACGCACTGGACGGGCTCGGCCCCACCGGCGGGGAACTGGAGGAGCTGCTCGAGCTGGCCCTGGCGGCCGCCGAGGCCGGCGCCGAGGTCCTCCGGGGCCGGGACGCCGCACGGCTCGAGGTCACCGGCAAGTCGGGGGCGGGGGACTGGGTCACCCGCTTCGACGTCGCGGCCGAGCAGGCGGTGCTGCGCACCCTGCTGGGCCGTCGCCCGCACGACACGGTGACCGGCGAGGAGTCGGGCACGCACCGGCCCGATCAGCCCTCCGGGATCCGCTGGTCGGTGGACCCGCTCGACGGCACGACGAACTTCATCCGCGGCATCGTGTACTACTGCACGTCCGTGGCCGCCGCCGACGCCGAGGGCAACTGGCTCGTGGGCGTGGTCAATGCGCCGGCCCTGCGCCGGACCTACTTCGCGGTGCGGGGCGCCGGGGCGTGGCTGGAGACGGACGGCACCACGCGCCGTCTCAGCGGGCCCGAACCCGGCCGGCCGGGGCGCATCTACGGGACCGGCTTCTCCTACGACGCCGCCCAGCGCGAACGCCAGTTCCATACTTTCTTGAGCACAATGCGGCAGTACACGGACATGCGGCGTCTGGGTTCCGCGGCGCTGGACCTGTGCATGGTGGCCGACGGCACGCTGGACGGCTACGGGGAGCAGGGCCTGCACGAGCACGACTGGGCCGCCGGCGCGCTCATCGCCGAGGAGGCCGGAGCGCTCGTCCGGCGCCCGGTGCTGCCCTCCCCGGCCGACGGCCCGGTGCCGGCCGCGGACCGTCTCGCGGCCTGGATCACCGCACGTGAGCGCGGCATTCCCGGCTGAGACAGGCCGACCCGGCCTCCGGGGGCCGGGTGTGAGATGCCTCTCGTGACTTGACCGAGACAAAACCGTTGCCATAGCGTGACATTCGAAGCATTCTTCCCGAGGGCATGCCCTCCGCTTCCGGAGCACGGCTCCGAACCGTCGGGTTCCATCACGGCCCGACACCCCCGCGCCGACGGACGGTGTTATACC
This sequence comes from Kocuria turfanensis, assembly GCF_001580365.1. Lineage (NCBI taxonomy): Bacteria > Bacillati > Actinomycetota > Actinomycetes > Micrococcales > Micrococcaceae > Kocuria > Kocuria turfanensis. The sequence continues at coordinate 3,608,713 of NZ_CP014480.1, forward strand.
TCACGTCGAGGGTCAGGGGGGTAGCGCAACGGAAATCGTTACGCTACCGTGATAAACAGCTTCCCCGAGGATCTCCTCCGGGGATCCGGTGTGCCCCGAGTCTGCCTCGAGCACGCCACCAACTCATGCTAGGTGCTGCCGTAACACCGCACGTCGTCTGAAGGGCAGCCACCTGTAAGCACTTACCCGACCACACCTTTGACGGGTAGACGACGGCGCGAAGACATCCGGGGACGGAAACGAGCGCAGGTGGCCCAAGGGAGCATCATGACCAACGCCAACGCTGTTCGTCGCAACGTCCGTCGCGGTGCCGCCGCCCTGATCCTCGGCGGGACCGCCGTGGGCGCCATGGCCCTCCCGGCCAACGCCGCCCCGGCCTCGACCTGGGACGCCCTCGCCGAGTGCGAGTCCGGTGGCAACTGGAACACCGCCACGGGCAACGGCTTCTCCGGTGGCCTGCAGTTCACCCCGTCGACCTGGGCCGCCTTCGGCGGCACCGGCGCCCCGCAGGACGCCTCCCGTGAGCAGCAGATCGCCGTGGCCGAGAACGTGCTCGACGGCCAGGGCTGGGGCGCATGGCCCGCCTGCTCGGCCAAGCTGGGCCTGAGCGGCAGCGCCGCCCCCTCCGCCAACCCGATGGGCTCCGCCACCACCGTGGCCCCCCAGTCCGTCGAGGCCCCGGCCCCGGTCGAGGCCGCCCCGGCCCCGGTCGCCGCTCCGGCTCCCGCCCCGGTCGAGGCCGCCCCCGCGCCGGCCCCGGCTCCCGCCCCCGCGGTCGAGTACGTCGCCCCGGCCGCCGCCGTGGCCCCGGCCTCCGTGGCCGGCGAGTCCTACACCGTGGCCGCCGGTGACACCCTCTCGATCATCGCCCAGAAGCTGGGCATCGACGGTGGCTGGGAGGCGCTGGCCGCCGCCAACGCCGGCAGCATCGCCGACCCGAACCTGATCTTCCCCGGTCAGGTGCTGAACATCCCCGCCTGATCCCTCCCGGGACCGGCACCGCGCGGCCTCGCCGCGCAGCAGCACGAGACGAAGGGCCCCTCCGCGTGCGGAGGGGCCCTTCGTCGCGTGGGCGGCCGGTCGCGACCGGCCGGGCGCGGCCCGAGGCGCTCAGAGCCACAGCCAGGGCTCGGCGGGCTCCGCCGCCACGTCCCCGAAGCTCACCGAGCGCTCGGCCCCCTTCACGCGGTACGGCTGGATGATGCGCAGGGACTCGCCCTCGCGGTGCTGGACCTCCACGGCCACCGCGGTCTGGCCCGAGCGGTCCGGCAGGGTCACCGGGAACGCCACGCCGGCGCAGAGGATCTCGTCCCGCAGCTGCTCGGCCTTGTCCCGCAGCGCCTGCAGCGCCGCCTCGGGGGAGAGCTCCGCCACCTGCTCCGGCGGCAGGGCGTCGAGCTCGTACTCGCCGTCCTTGCGGGCGGTCACCAGGAAGGCCGGAAAGGCCCCGTGCTGCCCCAGCTGCTGCTCGGCCACGGCCTGCACGTGCGCCATGACCGTGTCGATCGTCTCGGCGGCGTCCTTGCTGACCCGCTGGCGCCAGGCGTTGGCGGCGTCCGTGGCCGAGGCCGAGCGCGTGGTCCTCCCGGGCCGGGCGCCGGCGGGGCGGTCCTTCTTGGCGCCACGGGCCTTCTTCGTGCGGGCGGGGGTGCTCTTGGCCATGTCCGGGTGCTCCTGTGTGGTGGGTGGGCGTGCCTCCAGGGTATGCCCCCGCACCGGCGCCTCCGTCCGCGCGGGCGGTGGGGCCCGCGCGGCTAGACTGGACCGGAAACCACCCCGACCACAAGGAGGAGTGCGCATGTCTGCGATCACCCGCGAGCAGGTCGCCCACCTGGCGAAGCTCGCGCACATCGAGATGACCGAGGAGGAGCTGCGGTCCATGGCCACGGAGCTGGACCTCGTCGTCGACTCGGTCGCGTCCGTCAGCGAGGCCGCCGGCCCGGACGTCCCCGCCACGAGCCACCCGATCCCGCTGCAGAACGTCTTCCGGGAGGACGTCGTGGGCGAGACCCTCACCGCCGAGGAGTCGCTCAGCAACGCCCCCGACGCCGCCGAGGGCAAGTTCAAGGTGCCCGCGATCCTGGACGAGGAGTAGCCGCATGACGACCACCGGTACCCCCCAGGGCGTCGCCGGCCTCTCGGCCGCCGAGCTCGCCCAGCAGCTCGCCGCCGGCGAGGTCAGCTCCGTGGAGGCCGTCCAGGCGCACCTGGACCGCATCCGGGACACCGACGGCGCCCCCGTCGACCCCGCCGACCGCAGCCGCGGCAAGAGCGGGCTCAACGCTTTCCTGCACGTGAACACCGAGGAGGCCCTGTCCGTGGCCGCCGAGGTGGACGCCGCCCGCGCCCGCGGCGAGGAGCTGCCCGAGCTGGCCGGCGTGCCGATCGCGGTCAAGGACCTCATCGTCACCAAGGGCCAGCCCACCACCGCGGCCTCCCGGATGCTCGAGGGCTGGATGAGCCCCTACGACGCCACCGTGACCCGCCGGCTGCGCGCGGCGCGGATGCCCGTGCTCGGCAAGACGAACCTGGACGAGTTCGCGATGGGCTCCTCCAACGAGCACTCCGCGTTCGGCGACACCCGCAACCCGTGGGACCTCGCCCGGATCCCCGGGGGCTCCGGCGGCGGTTCCGCCGCGGCCGTCACCGCCTTCCAGGCGCCCCTGGCCCTGGGCACCGACACCGGCGGGTCCATCCGCCAGCCGGCGGCCCTGACCGGCTCGGTGGGCGTGAAGCCGACCTACGGCGGGGTCTCCCGCTACGGCGTGATCGCCATGGCCTCCTCCCTGGACCAGGTGGGCCCGGTCGCCCGCACGGTGCTCGACGCCGCGCTGCTGCACGAGGTGGTGGGCGGGCACGACCCGCAGGACTCCACCTCGCTGCCGGGCCCGGTCGGGCCCCTCGCCGCCCAGGCCCGGGCCGGCGCCGCCGAGGGCGGGCTGAAGGGCCTGCGCGTGGGCGTGGTCCGGGAGCTCACGGGCGAGGGCTTCCAGCCCGGGGTCCAGCAGCGCTTCGGCGAGGCCGTGGAGCTGCTGCGCTCGGCCGGCGCCGAGATCGTGGAGGTCTCCACCCCGAACTTCCGCTACGCCCTGGGGGCCTACTACCTGATCATGTCCTCGGAGGTCTCCTCGAACCTCGCCAAGTACGACGGCGTGCGCTTCGGCCACCGCGTGCTGCCCGAGGACGGGCCGCTGACCATCGAGCGGGTGATGGGCGCCACCCGGGCGGCCGGCTTCGGCGCGGAGGTCAAGCGGCGCATCATCCTGGGCACCTACGCCCTGTCCGCCGGCTACTACGACGCCTACTACGGCTCGGCGCAGAAGGTCCGCACCCTGGTGCAGCGCGACTTCGCCGCCGCCTTCGAGCAGGTGGACGTGCTCGTCTCCCCGACGGCGCCGACCACGGCCTTCGAGCGCGGCGCCGTGGACGAGTCCGCGGACCCCATGCAGATGTACCTCAACGACATCGCGACCATCCCCACCAACCTGGCCGGCGTGCCCGCGATCTCCGTTCCCGGCGGTCTCGCCCCCGAGGACGGGCTGCCCGTGGGCATCCAGTTCATGGCCCCGGCCCGGGAGGACGCCCGGCTCTACCGCGCCGGCGCCGGCCTGGAGGCCCTGCTCGCCGACCGCTGGGGCGGGCCCCTGTGGAAGGACCTGCCGGACACCGCCGCGCTGGTCCGGGACCTGGCCGCCGAGTCCACCCTGTCCGCACCCGTCCGGGGAGGAGCCCGCTGATGACCCAGACCACCGAAGAGGTCCTGTCCTTCGACGAGGCCATGGAGAAGTACGACCCCGTCCTCGGCTTCGAGGTCCACGTGGAGCTGAACACGCGGACCAAGATGTTCGACGCCGCCCCCAACGTCTTCGGCGACGAGCCGAACACCAACGTCACCCCCGTCTCCCTAGGCCTGCCCGGGGTGCTGCCGGTGGTCAACCGGGTGGCCGTGGAGTCGGCGATCAAGCTCGGCCTGGCCCTGGGCTGCGAGATCCGCCCGGTGTCCCACTTCGCCCGGAAGAACTACTTCTACCCGGACACCCCGAAGAACTTCCAGACCTCCCAGTACGACGAGCCGATCGCCGAGAACGGCTCCGTCGACGTGGAGCTGGAGGACGGGACGGTGTTCACCGTCGAGATCGAGCGCGCCCACATGGAGGAGGACGCCGGCAAGCTCACCCACATGGGCGGGGCCGCCGGCCGCATCCAGGGCGCCGACTTCTCCCTGGTGGACTACAACCGCGCCGGGGTGCCGCTGATCGAGATCGTGACCAAGCCGATCGTGGGCGCCGGTTCCCGGGCCCCCGAGCTGGCGCGCGCCTACGTGACCGTCATCCGCGAGATCGTCAAGAACCTCGGCATCTCGGACGCCCGGATGGAGCGCGGCAACGTCCGGTGCGACGCCAACGTGTCCCTCATGCCCAAGGGCGCGTCCACATTCGGCACCCGCTCCGAGACGAAGAACGTGAACTCCCTGCGCGCGGTCGAGCGCGCCGTGCGCTTCGAGATCCAGCGGCACGCCGCCGTCCTCGACGCCGGCGGGACGATCGTGCAGGAGACCCGCCACTGGCACGAGGACACCCGCTCCACCACCAGCGGGCGGCCGAAGTCCGACGCCGACGACTACCGCTACTTCCCCGAGCCGGACCTCGTGCCGGTCGTGACGGACGAGGCGTGGATCGAGCGGCTGCGGGCGGAGCTGCCCGAGCCCCCGGCCGAGCGCCGCAAGCGGCTGAAGGCCGCCTGGGGGTTCTCGGACGAGGAGTTCCGCGACGTCGTCAACGCGGGGGTCCTCGACGAGATCGAGCAGACCGTCGCGGCCGGGGCGGCCCCGGCCGCGGCCCGCAAGTGGTGGATGGGCGAGATCGCCCGCCTGGCCAAGCAGCGGGAGGTCGAGATCGCGGAGCTGGGCGTCACCCCGCAGCACGTCGTCGAGCTCGACGGGCTCATCGGCGCCGGCAAGATCAACGACAAGCTGGCCAAGAAGGTCCTCGCCCACGTCCTGGAGGGGGAGGGCTCCCCGGCCGAGGTCGTCGAGCAGCGCGGTCTGGCGGTCGTCTCCGACGACAGCGTCCTCACCGCGGCGATCGACGACGCCATGGCGCAGATGCCCGACGTCGTCGCGAAGGTCCGGGCCGGCAAGGTGCAGGCCGTGGGCGCGCTCATCGGCCCGGTCATGAAGGCCACCCGCGGCCCCTCGGCCTTTCCGCCCGGAGTCGCCCCTCGGCCGGCTCCGCGGGGAGGAGCACGGTCACCGGGCGGCGTGCGAGCATGGGCGGATGGACCCCGTGCAGGACGTGCTCATCATCGGCGGCGGCATCGCCGGACTCTCCCTGGCCTCCGCCCTGGCCGACCGGCGGGGCAGCGGCACCGGGATCGTGCTCGCCGAGGCCGAGCCGGCCCTGGCCCACCACACCTCCGGGCGCTCGGCCGAGCAGCTCATCCCCAGCTACGGTCCCGCACCGGTGCGGGAGCTCACCGCCGCCACCGTGGCCGGGCTGCTGGAACCGCGCCCCGCCCCGCCCCGGCCCTTGGCCTGGCCCAGCAGCATGGTGCTCGTGGGCACCGCGGCCGGGCTGCGCGCGGAGGCCGCCCCGGGTCTGCAGGAGCTCTCCCGCCCGGCCCTGGTGGAGCTGTGCCCCGAACTGGCCTGCTCCCCGCCGGAGGAGGTGGCGGGCGGGCTGCTCGACGACACCTCGGTGCGCACCGACGCCGGCGCCCTCGTGGCCTGGCACCGGGCGCGCGCGGCGGCGGCCGGGGTGCGGATCCTCACCGCGGCCCCGGTCACGGCGGCCGCACCCGACGGCGAGGGCTGGCGCGCCGCGGCCGGTGCGCAGCAGGTCCGCGCCCGCCGCGTCGTCGTGGCCGCGGGCGCCTGGGCGGACGAGGTGGCGGGCCGGTTCGGCGCCGCCCCGCTCGGGCTGCGCCCGCTGCGGCGCACCGCGGCCCTCGTCCGTCTCGCCAGGCCCCTGGCCCCGGACCACCCCATGGTCGTCGCCGCGGACTCCGGCTGGTACTACCGGCGGGCCGGGGACGGGGCCCTGGTCTCCCCGTCCGAGGCGGTGCCGAGCGAGCCCTGCGACGCGCAGCCGGTGCGCGAGGACGTCGAGGACCTCGTGGCCCGGCTCAACGCCGTGACGTCCCTGGGCGCCACCGGGATCGAGCGGGCCTGGACCGGGCTGCGCACCGAGTCCCCGGACGGCGTGCCGGTGTGCGGGTTCGACCCGGAGGTGCCGGGGCTGCTCTGGCTGGCCGGCCAGTCCGGCTACGGCTTCCAGACGAGCACGGCCATGGCCCGCGCCGCCGCGGACCTGCTCGTGGACGGCGCGGTGGGCCCGTGGTGCTCCCGGGAGACCGCCGCCGCGCTCGACCCGGTGCGCTTCCGCAGCCAGCACCCGGCCTCCTGACCCCGGCCCCTCGGGCGGCACGCTCCGCGGGCCCGAGGGGCGCGGAGCGTGCCGCCCGGGGGCGCGGGCAGCCGGCTCCCGCGCCGTCGGCTCAGGCGCCGGCCAGCCCCATCCGGTCGAGCACCCAGGCGTACTCCCAGGCGGTGTCCTTCCACTGCGAGTACCGCCCGGACGCGCCGCCGTGGCCGCCGGCCATCTCGCAGCGCAGCAGCACGGGCTGGCCGGAGGTCGTGGCCTCCCGCAGCGCGGCGACCCACTTGGCCGGCTCCACGTAGAGCACCCGGGTGTCGTTGAGGCTGGTCACGGCCAGCACCGGGGGATAGGGCAGCGGGCGGACGTTCTCGTAGGGGGAGTAGTCGCGCATGTACCGGTAGACGTGCGAGTCCTCGATCGGGTTGCCCCACTCCTCCCACTCCAGGGCCGTGAGCGGCAACGAGGGGTCGAGGATGGAGGTCAGCGGGTCCACGAACGGCACCGCCGCCAGCGCGCCGCAGTACTTCTCGGGGGCCAGGTTGAGCACCGCGCCCACGAGCAGGCCGCCGGCGGACCCGCCCATCACCAGGATCCGCCGCTCGTCGAGGTCCGGGCGGGCCGCCAGGTGCTCGGTCACCGCCACGTAGTCGGTGAAGGTGTTGACCTTGTGCAGCTTCTTGCCCTCCTCGTACCAGGACCGGCCCAGCTCGCCGCCGCCGCGCACGTGGGCGACCGCCCAGACCACGCCGCGGTCCAGCAGGGACAGCCGGGAGACGGAGAATCCCGGGTCGGTGCTGTGCTCGTAGGAGCCGTAGGCGTACTGGACCACCGGTGCCGGCACCGCGGGGTCCAGGTCCGCCCGGCGGACCAGGGAGACGGGGATCCGGGTGCCGTCCGCGGCGACGGCCCAGTCCCGCTCCACCGTGTAGTCGGCCGGGTCGTACCCGCCGAGCACCGTGGTCTCCCGGCGCAGCACGGGCTCGGCGGGCAGGGCGTCGTCGTCGCCGGTGGCGCCGGCGGGGAAGACGTCGTAGACGCGCGGGGGCGTGGTGAAGGAGGTGTAGGACAGCCGCAGCACCGGGGCGTCGTGCTCGGCGGCGGCCACCCCGGCGGTGTAGAGCTGCTCCGCGAAGGCCGGCTCCACGGCCGCCGCCTGGGCGTCCGTGCCGAGGCCCGCCAGAGGGAGCAGCCGCACCCGCAGCGTGGTCTCCGCCCGCACGGAGACCACCAGGTGGGTGGCCGTGACCGCGCAGCCGTTGACCCGCACGGTGTCCGAGGCCGGGACGACGTCGCGCAGGTCCACCTCCGCGATCGGGCGGCCGAGGTCGGCCGGGTCCATCAGCGAGACCCGGGAGTTCGGGGCCTCGTGGTCGTGGGTCAGCAGGATCTGCTCGCGGCCGTCCAGCAGGAACGGCTCGGCCTCGTAGAGGACCCGGTCGGTGCGCGGCAGCACCACCTGCAGCGGGGCCTGCGGATCCGCCGCCGGCTGGATCAGCTGCTCGGAGAACTCCGAGCACATGGCCTCCACCACGATCCAGCGCCGGTCCGCGGACAGCCCCGCGCCCAGCCACAGGCCCGGGTCGGTCTCCTCGTGGACCACCACGTCCTCGGCCACCGGGGTGCCCAGGACGTGGCGGCGCAGCTGGTGGGGCCGCCAGGACTCGTCCACCACGGTGTAGTAGACCGCGCGGGCGTCGGGGGTGAGGAAGGACCCGTAGAAGGTCCCGGGGATCTCGTCGGCGAGCAGCGCCCCGGTGGTGAGGTCGCGCACGCGCAGGGTGAACCGCTCGTCCCCGGTGACGTCCTCGGCCCAGGCCAGCAGCTCCCCGTCCTCGGAGACGTCGAAGCTGCCGAGGGAGTAGAACTCGTGCTTCGCGGACTCGGCGTTGGCGTCGAGCAGCACCTGCTCGCCGGCCATGGGGGTCCCGGGCTCGACGACGGGCGGGGTCCAGTCCGCGAGGACGTCCCCGGTGGTCGTGGCCGGCACCCGGCAGAACACCTGGTGCGCGCCGCCCTCCACCGTGCGGGAGAAGTACCACCAGTCCCCGCGCCGGTTCGGCACCGACAGGTCGGTCTCCTGGGTGCGGCCCTTGATCTCCCCGAAGATCGACTCCCGCAGCCCGGCCAGGTGGGCCGTGCGGGCCTCCGCGTACTCGTTCTCCGCGGTGAGGTGGGCGAGCACCTCCGGGGACTCCTTCGCCCGCATCCACTCGTAGGGATCGGAGAACAGGTGGCCGTGGAAGCTGCGCTCGGCGGGCTGCCGGCGGATCTGCGGGGGAAGAGCTGTCATGGTGCCCATCCTAGGGAAGGCGCGCCGCCCGCCGCTGGCCGGACCGGGCGCGCGGCGCCGACGGGCGGGCCCGGCGGCCCGCCCGGGCGGTGCCAGAATGGCCGCATGAGCACCCCTGCGCACCTCGCCCCGCGACCGCCGGCCTTCGGCTCCACCCGCGCCGACCTGTGGATGCAGGTGGTCCTGGTGCTGGGGGTCTCCCTGGGCGCCTCGGCGCTCTACGCGGTGCTCTCCCTGGCCGAGCAGCTCTCCCGCGGACCGCTCTCGGAGGCGCGGACGACGATGAACCCGCCGCTGAGCCCGCAGCCGCTGCTCGACCTGCTGCGCCAGCTCACCGGCATCGGCCTGGACCTGGTCCCGGTGCTGCTGGCGCTGTACCTGCTCGCCGGGTCCGCGGGCGCGCTGGGCACGGTGCGGCGGCGGATCGGGCTCGACGCCCGGATGCCGGTCCCGGACCTCGGGCTGGGCACCGTCCTGTTCCTCGTCATGGGCCTGGGCACCCTGGCCCTCTACGCGGCCGGCCGCGCCCTGGGGCTCACCGCGGAGGTGACGACGTCCGGGCTGGCCGAGCACTGGTGGACGGTGCCGGTGCTGCTGCTCTCCGCGCTGCGCCACGCCCTGGTCGAGGAGGTGGTGGTGGTCGCGTTCCTGACCGACCGGCTCACCCGCATCGGCTGGCGCTGGCCGGTGGTGCTGGCGGTCACGGCGCTGTTCCGCGGCAGCTACCACCTCTACCAGGGCATCGGGCCCTTCCTCGGCAACGTGGTGATGGGCCTGGTCTTCGCCGAGCTCTACCGGCGCACCGGGCGGGTCATGCCCCTCGTCGTCGCGCACTTCCTGCTGGACGCCGTGGGCTTCCTGGGCGTCGGCCGGCTGCTCGGCTGAGGCGGGCCCGCCGTGCGGGCCCGCNCCGTGCGGGCCCGCCCCGGCCGGCGCCTCAGATGGTGACGAGCCCGTCGAGGGTGCTGAAGGACACCGAGAGCAGGCCGGGCGTGCCCTCCGGGTAGCGCCACTCCACCGCCAGGTCGTCCAGCGCGGTCTCCACGGGCGCGCCCAGCCACTCGGCCACCCGGTCGGGCGACCCGGCGATGCACATCCCCGCCAGGGCCACGTCGGTGATCCGCGCCTGGGACGGGTGCATCTCCGGGTCCGAGTCGAAGTGCACCATGAACGGCAACTGGGGGTCGGCGATCAGGCCCTTGACGCCGATCTGGTGCCACTCCAGGCACCGGCCGTCGGGGAACACCCGGTGGCCGGGCACCGCGTGCCGGCCCAGGCGCTGCTCGAAGGGCGCGAGGTCGTCGACCTCGACGACCCAGCCCAGCCAGCCGCCGCCGGCCTCGGAGCGGGCGCGCACGGCCCGCCCGAACGGGGCCTTCTCCGCCGCCGGGTGCTCGAGGACCTCGACGACCTCGACGTACTGGTGGTTCGTGAGGGGAAGGATCATGTTGCGGGTGCCGAAACGGGGGTGCACCCCACCCTTGACCGGCTCGATCCCCAGCTGATCGGCGATGCGCTCGGTGGTGGCCGCCAGGCCCTCCGGGCGGCAGGCGTAGGACACGTGGTCGACTCTCATGGGCTCATCGTGGCACCGTGTGACTTTCGTCTCCAAATCGGTCCCCGGCGAGGTGCTCCCCGGCCCGTCCGGCCCGCGTGCGGGGCGCTCGCCGCGCCCCGGCTTGACGCCGTGTCGCTCGAATCCGGAGAATGCTGTCCAGGTCATGAGCGCCAGCGTCCAAGCCCCAGCTAGCTGGCCGGCAACCCTCCTCCGCGGTGGGGTGCCCTGGGTGAAGACCGGGCTCCTCGCAACCGGCGAGCGAGCAAGCGCGGGTCCTCGGTGCCCGGCCGTCGCACGGCAGCACCACCACGGTCGGACACCGGACCCCTGACACCCGCAAGGAGTCTCCCGGCATGTCCGAGTCCACTGCTTCCACGACCGACCGCCCCGCGACCGCGCTGCCCAGCCCGGAGCACCCGGCCGGCTGGTCGTTCGAGACCCAGCAGATCCACGCCGGCCAGCGCCCCGATCCGGTCACCGGCTCCCGCGCCCTGCCCATCCACCAGAGCACGTCCTTCGTCTTCCCCGACGCCCAGGCCGCCGCGGACCGCTTCGCGCTGGCGGAGCTGGGGCCCATCTACACCCGCATCGGCAACCCGACCACGGAGGTCGTGGAGAACCGGATCAGCGCCCTGGAGGGCGGGGTGGGCGCCCTGATGCTCAGCGCGGGGCAGTCGGCCACGACCTTCGCGGTGCTCAACCTCGCCGGGGCGGGGGACCACGTGGTGGCCAGCCCGAGCCTGTACGGCGGGACGTACAACCTCTTCAAGTTCACGCTGCCCAAGCTCGGCATCGAGACCACCTTCGTGACCGACCCGGACGACCCGGAGGCCTGGCGGCGGGCCGTGCGCCCGAACACCAAGGCGTTCTTCGCCGAGACCATCCCCAACCCGCGCAACGACGTCCTCGACATCGAGACGGTCTCCGGGATCGCCCACGAGCACGAGGTCCCGCTCATCGTGGACAACACGGTGGCGACCCCGTACCTCGTCCAGCCGTTCCGCTGGGGCGCGGACATCGTGGTGCACTCCGCCACGAAGTTCCTGGGCGGGCACGGCACCGCGCTCGGCGGCGTGATCGTGGACTCCGGCGCCTTCGACTTCGGCCGGTACCCGGAGCGCTTCCCCGGCTTCAACCAGCCCGACGAGTCCTACGGCGGGCTGGTCTACGCCCAGGCCCTCGGTGCGGAGGGCGCGTTCGGGGTCAACCTCTCCTACATCCTCAAGGCCCGGGTGCAGCTGCTGCGCGACCTCGGCTCGGCGATCTCCCCGTTCAACGCGTTCCTCATCGAGCAGGGCATCGAGACGCTGTCGCTGCGCATGGAGCGCCACGTGGCCAACGCCGGGGAGGTGGCCCGCTGGCTGGAGGCGCGCGAGGACGTGCGCTCGGTGAGCTGGGCGGGGCTGGAGTCCTCGCCCTGGCACGACCGGGCGCGCAAGTACGCGCCCCGCGGCGCCGGGTCCGTCCTCGGGTTCGTCCTCGAGGGCGGCCGGGCGGCCGGGGCGGCGTTCGTGGACGCCCTGACGCTGCACTCCAACGTGGCGAACATCGGCGACGTGCGCTCCCTGGTGATCCACCCCGCGTCCACCACGCACAGCCAGCTGCTGCCCGAGGAGCAGCTCGCGGCGGGGGTGGAGCCCGGCTTCGTGCGCCTGTCCGTGGGGCTGGAGAACGTCAAGGACATCCTGGCGGACCTGGAGCAGGGCTTCGCCGCGGCCGCGGCCGTGGCCGGAGGGCAGGAGTGAGCGTGACGGTGCTGCGCGGGGCCGGCGCGGACGTGCGCGAGGACGGCGTGCCGCGGCACGCCGAGATCGGCACCCTGGAGCTGGAGTCCGGCTTCCGGCTGCCGGAGGTCCGGCTCGCCTACGAGACCTGGGGCGTGCTCGCCCCGGACGGCTCCAACGCGGTGCTCGTGGAGCACGCCCTCACCGGGGACACCCACGTCGCCGCCGGGCGGGCCCGGCCCGGGGCCCCGGAGGCGCAGCGGCGCGCCGCCGAGAGCGGCGGCTGGTGGGACGGCCTGGTCGGCCCCGGCGCCGCCATCGACACGGACCGCTACTTCGTGGTGTGCGCCAACATCGTGGGCGGCTGCTACGGCTCCACCGGGCCGTCCACCCCGGCCCCGGCCGAGGTGGACCCCGAGCGCCGGCCCTGGGGCTCCCGCTTCCCCCTGGTCACCGTGCGCGACTCCGTGCACGCGGAGGCCGCCCTGGCCGACGCCCTGGGCATCGACGCGTGGCGCCTGGTCATCGGCGGGTCCATGGGCGGGGCGCGCGCCCTGGAGTGGGCGGTGACCTACCCCGAGCGGGTCCGGGCCTGCGCGGTGGTCGCCGCGTGCGCCCAGTCCAGCGCCGAGCAGCTGGCCTGGGGACAGGCGCAGAACCTCGCGATCCGCCAGGACCCGGACTTCCGGGGCGGGGACTACTACGACGGGCCCTTCCCGGTGACCGGGCTGGGCCTGGCCCGGCGGATCGCCCACATCACCTACCGCTCCGCCGACGAGCTGCACCACCGGTTCGGGCGCACCCCGCAGGCCGAGGAGCAGGTGATCGACACCCATCCCGGGGGGCGCGGGCGCTACCAGGTCGAGAGCTACCTGGACCACCAGGCCTCCAAGCTCGCGGGCCGCTTCGACGCGAACAGCTACCTCGCCGTCAACGAGACGCTCATGTCCCACGACGTCTGCCGCGGCCGCGGCACGCTGGAGGAGGCCCTGTCGGTGACCTCGTGCGAGTGGCTCGTGGCCGCGGTCGACTCCGACCGCCTGTACCTGCCGCGCGAGTCCGACGTCCTGGCCGCCGCCCTGCCCGGGGACGTCCGGCGGCACACCCTCACGTCCCCGTCCGGGCACGACGGGTTCCTCATCGAGGCGCCGCAGGTGGGCAAGCTGCTCGTGGAGACCGTGCTGGCCCGGCCCTGACGCCCGGGCCGTGGGCCCGGGCCCGGGCGGACGGCGCCGCGGGTGGCACACTGGTGCCATGACCGACGCCCCCGCCCCGACCGGAACCGCCCCGACCGCAGCCGCCCCCCACGCCGTGTGGAGCAACGACCCCGAGGCCCGCCCCGGCACCCCGCTGCTCGTGCTGCTGCACGGCTACGGCTCGCACGAGCACGACCTCATGGGCCTCGTCCCGGAGCTGCCGGGTGAGTTCAGCGTGGCCTCCCTGCGCGCGCCCCAGCCCGTGCAGCTGGGCTTCCAGTGGTTCCCGCTCGCGGCCGACCTCAGCTTCTCCACGGAGCGCGTGGCCGAGGCGGTGGCGCCCGTGGCCGCCTGGCTGCGCGAGCGCGCCGCGGAGCACTCCAGCATCACGCTGCTGGGCTTCTCGCAGGGCATGGCGATGGCCACCTCGCTGGCGCGCACCCTGCCCGGGGAGATCGCCGCGGTGGTGGGCCTGTCCGGGTTCGTGGTGCCGGGCGAGCACCCAACCCTCGCCGACGAGCGGCTGCGCGAGCGTCCCCTGCCGATGTTCTGGGGCCGCGACCCGCAGGACCCCGTCATCCCGCAGCACCTCGTCGACAGCACGGCCGAGTGGATGCTCGAGCACGCCGACGTCATGAAGGTGCACTACACCGGGGTGGGCCACGGGATCAGCCCCCAGGAGCTGCGCCACGTGCGGGAGTACCTCACCCACGTGGTCCTGGGGGGCTGACCGCGGACGCTCAGCCGCCGGCGGTGATCCGGACGGCGGCGCCCCCGGTCGAGACCACGTCGCCCGGGTGCAGCTGCCGGCCGCGCCGGGTCTCGACCTCGCCGTTGACGCTCACCTGCCCCTCCTCCACGAGGGAGCGGGCCTGGGCGCCGTCCTCGGCGAGGTTGGCCAGCTTGAGCGCCTGGCCGAGCCGGATCATGTCGTCGCGGATGGGCAGGTCGTCGGTGTGCCGGGGCGTCGGGGAGCTCGTCATGCTCCCAGTGTCCCAGGTCCCGGCGCCCGGCGGGCCGCGCCGGTTCCCCGCCCCCCGTTCCGCCGGTCGGCGACGGCCCCGGCGATTGGCTACCCTGGGTCGGGGACGCCGCCCGCGGCGTCCCCGACCGTGACGGCCGGCGACGGCCGCATCCCCGGCGCCGACCCGCCGGGCTACGCAACCCACCACGCGCGTCCGCAGCCGGCGGTCGGGCGAGAACCTGGAGTGATCCCCATGGCCCCCAAGTCCACGTTGGACAACGTCATCTCGCTGGCCAAGCGCCGCGGTTTCGTGTTCCAGGCGGGTGAGATCTACGGCGGCTCCCGCTCCGCCTGGGACTACGGGCCCCTCGGCGCCGAGCTCAAGGAGAACATCAAGCGCGAGTGGTGGCAGACCTTCGTGCGCGGGCGCGAGGACATGGTGGGCCTCGACTCCTCGATCATCCTCCCGAAGGCCGTCTGGGAGGCCTCCGGGCACGTGGCGACCTTCACGGACCCGCTGGTGGAGTGCACCTCCTGCCACCGGCGCGCCCGCCAGGACCACCTGATCGAGGCGTTCGAGGAGAAGAAGGGGCGCGCCCCGGAGAACGGGATGGCCGAGATCCCCTGCCCCAACTGCGGCACCAAGGGCCAGTGGACCGAGCCCCAGCAGTTCTCCGGCCTGCTGAAGACCTTCCTCGGCCCGGTCGACAACGAGGAGGGCCTGCACTACCTCCGGCCCGAGACCGCCCAGGGCATCTTCGTGAACTTCAACAACGTGGTCACCGCCTCGCGCAAGAAGCCCCCGTTCGGCATCGGCCAGATCGGCAAGGCCTTCCGCAACGAGATCACCCCGGGCAACTTCATCTTCCGCACCCGCGAGTTCGAGCAGATGGAGATCGAGTACTTCACCCACCCCTCGGAGGCCGGGCACTGGTTCGACGAGTGGGTGGAGGCGTGCTGGAACTGGTTCACCGACCTCGGCATCGACCCCGACCACATGCGCCGCTACGACGTCCCCGAGGACGACCGCGCGCACTACTCCGCCGGGACGATCGACATCGAGTACCGGTTCGGCTTCCAGGGCAACCCGTGGGGCGAGCTCATGGGCGTGGCCAACCGCACCGACTACGACCTCGGCGTGCACAACCAGCACTCCAACGCGGACCTCAGCTACTTCGACCAGCAGACCAACGAGCGCTACGTGCCCTACGTGATCGAGCCCTCGTTCGGGCTGACCCGCTCGATGATGGCCTTCCTGGTGGACGCCTACACCGAGGACGAGGCGCCCAACGCCAAGGGCGGGGTGGACAAGCGCACCGTGCTGAAGCTGGACCCGCGGCTGGCCCCGGTCAAGGCCGCGGTCCTGCCGCTGTCCCGCAACGAGGACCTCTCGCCGAAGGCCCGGGACCTGGCCGCCGAGCTGCGCCGGAACTGGAACATCGACTTCGACGACTCCGGGGCGATCGGGCGCCGCTACCGCCGCCAGGACGAGATCGGCACCCCGTTCTGCATCACCGTGGACTTCGACACCCTCGAGGACCAGGCCGTGACCATCCGCGAGCGGGACGCGATGACCCAGGAGCGCGTGGCCCTCGACCAGGTGAAGTCCTACCTGGCCGGGAAGCTCGTCCGCTGATGAGCGCCGCGCTCACCCTGCGCCCCTGGCGCGACGGCGACGACCTGCGGCTGCTGGAGGTGTGGCCGGACCCGGAGACCCCGCAGGCCGCCGCGTTCCGCGCCGTGCTGCGCCCCGACGCCGACGCCCCGTGGTCGCGGACCGTGGTCGCGGAGGACGCCGGGGTGCCGGTGGCCGCCGGAACCGTCTACGAGTCGGCGCTGCACCCCCTGCGGCTGTGGGTCTACGTCGAGGTCGCCCCCGACCGCCGTGGCGAGGGGATCGGCCGGGCCCTGCTGGGGCGGTTGCGCGCCGAGGCCGCGGGCTCGCCCTCGGGCGTGCGGGCGCTGCGCACCAAGGCCGAGCCCGGCTCGGCGGGGGAGCGGTTCGCCCGCGCGGCCGGCCTGGAGCCCGTCCAGGTCTCCACGGTGGTGCGCGTCGGCGCCGGGGCGCTGCCGCTGCAGCCGCTGCGCGAGCACCCCGACGGCACGCCGGCCCAGGCCGTGGAGGACCTGGCCACCGGCTCCGTGGAGCTCACCCGGGCGCTGTGGGAGTTCTACCGCTCCGTGCACGCCTGGGACGAGCCGGCCGAGCTGCCGATCGGGCGGGTCAACCAGCTGTTCCTCTCCGACGCCGCGCACGCGTACGGGGCCGTGGTGCTGCGCAACGGCGTGGCGGCGGGGGAGCGGGGGCGGATCTCGGCCTTCGCCGTCAGCTACCGCCCGGTCGAGCTGGACGCCGCCCCCGGCGGCGACCCGGGCCCGGCCGCGGGACGGACGGCCGAGGACGCCCCGGCGCACGTGGTGCTCGGCTGGGCCCCGGGGGACGCCGCGGCGGGACCGGCGCTGGAGCGGCTGCTGGCGCTGCTGGCCCACCAGCATCCGGTGCAGTTCCAGGTGGACGGGTCCATGGCGCCGCTGACCGCCGTCGTCGAGAACCTGCTCGCCGCCGGCGCGGCCACGGTCGTGGAGACCACCGTGGTCCTCGCGGAGCCGCCCGCCGCCTGAGCGCCCGTGGCACGGGCCGGGCCCCGGGACCATCCGGTCCCGGGGCCCGGTCCGTCGGCCGTCCGTGAGAGAATTCCCCGGTGATGGATACGCGACCGACCGACACCCTGCCCGGGCCCGCCCGGCTCGACCTGCCGCCGCTGCAGCTGGGCGGCCTCACGATCGACGTGCCCGTGGTGCTGGCCCCCATGGCCGGGGTGACCAACAAGGCGTTCCGCCGGGTGTGCCGGGAGTACGGCGGCGGGCTCTACGTCACCGAGATGGTCACCGCCCGCGCCCTCGTGGAGCGCCGGCCCGAGTCCATGCGGATCATCGACCACGACCCGGACGAGACCCCTCGCTCCATCCAGATCTACGGGGTGGACGCCGTTCACGTGGGCCGGGCCGTGCGCATGGTCGTGGAGGAGGACCGGGCCGACCACGTCGACCTCAACTTCGGCTGCCCCGTGCCCAAGGTCACCAAGCGCGGGGGCGGGTCGGCCCTGCCCTGGAAGACCGACCTGTTCACCGCGATCGTGCGCACCGCCGTGGAGGAGGCCTCCCGCGGCGGCGTCCCCGTGACCGTCAAGATGCGCAAGGGCATCGACGACGCCCACCTCACCCACCTCGAGGCCGGCCGGATCGCCCGCGACCTCGGCGTCGCGGCCGTGTCCCTGCACGGGCGCACCCTCGAGCAGCACTACTCCGGGACCGCGGACTGGAACGCCATCGCCGAGCTGCGCGAGGCCCTGCCCGACGTGCCCGTGCTCGGCAACGGGGACATCTGGAGCGCCGAGGACGCCGTGCGCATGGTCGAGCAGACCGGTGTGGACGGCGTGGTCATCGGCCGCGGCTGCCAGGGCCGGCCCTGGCTGTTCGGGGACCTGCAGGCCGCCTTCGAGGGCCACCCCGACCGCTTCCGGCCCGGGGTCGCCGAGGTCGCCCGCACGATCTACCGGCACGCGGAGCTGCTCGTCGAGATGTTCGGCGACGAGGCCAAGGGGCTGCGCGACATCCGCAAGCACGTCGCCTGGTACTTCAAGGGCTACCCGGTGGGCGGGGAGCTGCGCGCGCGGATGGCCCAGGTGCCCGACCTCGCCACCCTGCGCGAGCTGCTGGCCGAGCTCGACCTCACCGTCGGCTACCCGGGTCCGGCGGTGGAGGGTCCGCGCGGACGGGCCGGCTCGCCCAAGCGGCCGCACCTGCCGCAGGGCTGGCTGGACTCCCGCGAACTGGGCGACGCCGAGCGGCTGGGCCTGGTCGCGGCGGAGCTCGACGTCTCCGGCGGCTGAGCCGCCCTCCCCGACCAGAGAGGACCGGGCATGCCCCACACGTCCATCGAGATCGACCGCACCGGTTCCCCGGCCCCGGGCTACGAGGCCCGCGACGTGGCGCGCTGGGTGGCGGAGGACCACCACAACAAGTACCGCTCCGACTTCGAGCGGGACCGCGCCCGGATCCTGCACTCCTCGGGGCTGCGGCGCCTGGCGTCCAAGACCCAGGTCGTCTCCCCGGACACCGACGACTTCGTGCGCAACCGCCTGACCCACTCCCTGGAGGTCGCCCAGATCGGCCGGGAGCTGGGCCGGATGCTCGGCTGCGACCCCGACGTCGTCGACGCCGCCTGCCTCTCCCACGACCTCGGCCACCCGCCCTTCGGGCACAACGGGGAGTCGGCCCTGCACCGGCTGACCCAGCACATCGGCGGCTTCGAGGGCAACGCGCAGACCCTGCGCCTGCTCACCCGGCTCGAGCCGAAGGTGCTCGACGACGCCGGGGCGCCCGCCGGGCTGAACCTCACCCGCGCCGTGCTGGACGCCGCCTGCAAGTACCCGTGGCAGGCGCACGAGGCGCCGCTGCGCCCGGACGGGACCCGCTCCCCGAAGTTCGGCGTGTACACCGACGACCTGCCGGTGTTCGAGTGGCTGCGGGAGGGCGCGCCCGCGCGCACGAAGTGCCTCGAGGCCCAGGTCATGGACCTCTCCGACGACATCTCGTACTCGGTGCACGACGTCGAGGACGCGATCGCCTCCGGGTACGTGCAGCTGGGCTGGCTGGCCGACACGACCCAGCGGGACAAGGTGCTCGAGATGACCCGGCGGTGGTACCTGCCCGGGGCCGCCCCCGCCGCCCTCGACGCGGCCCTCACCCGTCTGGAGGAGTCCTCCCTGTGGGTGCGGGAGATGGACGGCTCCCGCAAGCACCTCGCCCGGCTCAAGAACATGACGAGCCAGCTCATCGGGCGCTTCGCGATGTCCGCGGTGGGCGCCACCCGGGACATCTACGGCGAGGACCCGCTGACCCGCTACGACGCCCAGCTCGTCGTCCCGCAGGACACGGCGGTGGAGATCGCGGTGCTCAAGGGCATCGCCACCACCTACGTCATCACGGTGCGCGACGCCCAGCCGATCTACGACAACCAGCAGGAGGTGCTCTCCATCCTCGTGGGCGCGCTCATGGACTCGGACGGCCGCTACCTCTCGCACGCCTTCGCCGCCGACTGGCACGAGATCGGCGAGGGCCCGGGGACGGAGACGGCCCGGCTGCGCCTCGTC
Source organism: Kocuria turfanensis (assembly GCF_001580365.1). Classification (NCBI taxonomy): domain Bacteria; kingdom Bacillati; phylum Actinomycetota; class Actinomycetes; order Micrococcales; family Micrococcaceae; genus Kocuria; species Kocuria turfanensis. The sequence continues at coordinate 3,627,978 of NZ_CP014480.1, forward strand.
GTGGACCAGATCGCCTCCCTCACCGACCTCTCCGCCGTGGCCCTCCACGACCGGATCCGCGGCACGCACTGGCGGGTGGGGGACAAGCCGCTCTGGTGAGCCCGGCGGCGAACACCGCGGATCCCGTTCAACGGATGTGAGCTGGGTCTCCCCGGCGGGCGCTTCCTAGAATCGTCGGAGCTGTGCTCCTCCTCACAAAAGGGTCTGAACGCCATGAGCTCCTCTCCCGGGTCCGCCGCGCGCGCGGCGTCCACCACCGCCGGGCGGCCCACGCCCGTGCTCCGCTCCCGCGCCTGGGTGGCGCCGCTGTGCTGGACGGCGGTGCTGCTCGACGGCTTCGACGCCGTGGTCCTGGGCGCCGTGCTGCCGTCCATGCTCGAGGGCGGCGCCCTGGGCCTGACCACCGCCCAGGGCACGGCCGTGGCCACCGCCGGGCTCCTGGGCATGATGATCGGCGCCCTCGCGATGGGCTACCTCACCGACCTGCTCGGCCGCCGCAAGATGCTCATCGGCGCCGTGGTCCTGTTCTCCCTGCTGACCTTCGCCGCGGCCTTCTCCCCGAACGTGCTGGTCTTCGGCCTGCTGCGCTTCCTCGCGGGGCTAGGCCTGGGCGGCTGCCTGCCCACCGCCATCGCGATGGTCACGGAGTTCGCCCGCCGCGGGCGGGGCTCCAACGCCACCACCCTGGTGATGACCGGCTACCACGTGGGCGCCGTGCTCACCGCGGCGGTCGCCATCGCCGTGGTCCGCCAGTTCGGCTGGCAGGAGATGTTCGTGCTGGGCGCCCTCCCGGCGTTCGTCCTCGTGCCGCTGATGGTCGTCTTCCTGCCCGAGTCCCCGTCCTGGCTCGCGTCGCAGGGCCGCGCGGCCGAGGCCCGCGCGGTGGCCGAGCACTACGGCCTGGACATCGCCCACCGCTCCGCCGCCGAGGAGCAGGCCGAGAAGGTCGGCGCACGGATGCTGCTGGCCCCGGGCTGGCGCCGCAACTCCGTGGCGATCTGGGTGGCCTCCTTCATGGGCCTGCTGCTGGTCTACGGGCTCAACACCTGGCTCCCGCAGATCATGCGCGCCGCCGAGTACGACCTCGGCAACTCCCTCGGTTTCCTGCTCATCCTCAACGTGGGCGCCATCCTCGGCCTGGCGGTCGCCGGGCGGGTGGCCGACCGGATCACCCCGCGGGTGGCGGGCATCGTCTGGTTCCTCGGCTCGGCGGCGCTGCTCGCGGCGCTGGCGATCAGGCTGCCCTTGCTCGGGATCTACGCCCTGGTCCTCGTCACCGGCTTCTTCGTCTTCTCCTCCCAGGTGCTCGTCTACGCCTTCACCGCGGCCAACCACCCGCCGCGGGTGCGCGCCACGGCCCTGGGCATGTCCGCCGGCGTGGGGCGGCTCGGGGCGATCTCCGGGCCCATCATCGGCGGCACCCTGCTCACCGCGGGCCTGGCCTACCCCTGGGGCTTCTTCGCCTTCGCCGCGGTGGGCGGGCTGGGCGGGCTGGCCCTGGCCGGCACGAGGACCCGCCAGGAGCTGCGCGAGACCGCCCGCTGAGCCCCGCCGCTCCCGGGCGGCACCGGCCGGGCCCCGCGGCACTGCACCGCCGCCGGGGTCCGGCCGGGCGCGTCGGGCGGCGCGCCTAGACTGTTCCCGTGGCAGGACTGATCAGACGCGAGGACATCGACGAGGTGCGCGCGCGCACCGACATCAAGGAGATCGTCGACGGCTACGTCACCCTCAAGAGCGCCGGCATCGGCTCCTGGAAGGGCCTGTGCCCCTTCCACGACGAGCGCTCGCCGTCCTTCCACGTCCGGCCGCAGATGGGGACCTACCACTGCTTCGGCTGCGACGAGTCCGGGGACGTCATCGCGTTCCTGATGAACATCGACCACACCACGTTCGCGGAGACGGTGGAGAAGCTCGCCGCCCGCCTGGGCTACGAGCTGCACTACGAGCAGGGCTCGGGGCCGAAGAAGGAGGAGGTCGGGCGCCGCCAGCGGCTGCTGGACGCGCACAAGGTCGCGGCCGAGTTCTTCCAGCGCCACCTCTACACGCGCCAGGCCGCGCCCGCCCAGCAGTTCCTGGGGGAGCGGGGCTTCGACGGCGAGGCGGCCAAGCGCTACGGGGTGGGCTACGCCCCGCGCGGCTGGGACCACCTGCTCAAGCACCTGCGCGAGCGCGGCTTCACCGACCAGGAGCTCAAGCTCACCGGGATGTTCTCGGAGGGCAACCGGGGGCTCTACGACCGCTTCCGCGGGCGGCTGGTGTGGCCGATCCGCGCGGTCGCCGGCGAGGTCATCGGCTTCGGCGCCCGCAAGCTCTTCGACGACGACCCCGGCCCCAAGTACCTCAACACCCCCGAGACGGCGCTCTATAAGAAGTCCCAGGTGCTCTACGGGATCGACCTCGCCAAGCGGGAGATCGCCCGGCAGCGCCGGCTCGTCGTCGTCGAGGGCTACACGGACGTCATGGCCTGCCACCTGGCCGGGGTGACCACGGCCGTGGCCACGTGCGGGACCGCCTTCGGGCCCGAGCACATCAAGATCGTCCGCCGTTTCCTCTCCGACGACGGCGGCGGCGGCGAGGTGGTCTTCACCTTCGACGGCGACGCCGCCGGGCAGAAGGCCGCCCTGCGCGCGTTCGAGGAGGACCAGAAGTTCGTGGCCCAGACCTACGTGGCGGTCGAGCCCCACGGGATGGACCCGTGCGACCTGCGGCTGGCCCGCGGCGACGCCGCCGTGGCCGAGCTGGTGGAGAACCGCCGGCCCCTGTTCGAGTTCGCCATCCGGGCCACGCTGAAGAACTACGACCTCGACACCATCGAGGGCCGGATCCGGGCCATGCGGGCGTGCGCGCCCATCGTGGCGCGGATCCGGGACCGCTCCCTGCGCCCCGCCTACGCCCGCCAGCTCGCGGGCTGGCTGGGTCTGGACCCCGCCGAGGTCCAGCGCGCCGTCGACGCCGCCGGCCGCGCCCCCCGGGAGGGGCGGGCGGAGCCGCCGCGGCCGGAGCCCGAATCCTCCGGGCCGCCCGCGGTCGAGCTGCCCGATCCGCGCGAGCCGGTGGCCCGGATGGAGCGCGAGGCGCTCGAGACCGTGATCCAGTGCCCGGACCTGATGCTGGAGCGGCACTGGGAGGAGTTCGGCCTCAGCGTCTTCCGCTACCCGGTGCACGGCGCCGTGCACGACGCCGTGCTCGCCGCCCGCGCCGGCCTGCTCGGCGACGGCGCCGGGGTGCCCGGCGGTCAGGTGTGGGTGGACGCCGTGCGCGGGCACCTGCCCGAGCCGCTGCACGGCTTCCTCGCCGAGCTCGCCGTGACCCCGCTGCCGGCCACCACCCAGCAGCAGCTGGAGCGCTACACGGCGGACATCCTCAACCGGCTCTTCGAGCTGCAGATCAACCGGCGCAAGTCCGACCGGCTCGCCGAGCTGCAGCGCACGGACCCGGCCGGGCAGCGGGAGCGCTACCAGCAGCTGCAACGGGAGCTGCTGGAGCTGGAGATGCAGCGGCGCAGCCTGCGCCAGGACTGAGCGGCGCGCCGCGCGCGCAATTTGTCGAACCCTGCCCGGGACGGTACAGTAGTGGCTCGTTGCACGCGTGCGTGCACGGTCCCCCGTAGCTCAATTGGCAGAGCATTCGACTGTTAATCGAAGGGTTACTGGTTCGAGTCCAGTCGGGGGAGCAGCGCAGAAGGCCCTCACCGACGGAAACGCCGGTGGGGGCCTCTCTCGTGCCCACCGGCGGCCACTCGCCGCGGACACGGAGGGACACCTGTTTCCGGTGACTGGTCTCCTGCCTGCTTCCGTGACGTGAGCACGGGATGCGCACCGAGGCAGCTTCGCGGCGCGGAGCCCAGGGTGGGACGAGGAGCTGCATCCACGGGCGCACGCGCTCGTCGCGTGATCATCCCCCGGTGCGCAGGACACGACCCGGCCGGGCGCCTGATGGTCCATCCCCTTCGACGACAATGAGCCGCATGAGACCCCGTCGCGCCCTGGCCGCCGCCGCGCTGCTCGCCCTCACCGGATGCGGTGAGCCGGAGGCCCCGCCCGCATCCGACCCGCCCCGGCCCACCTCCTCACCGGACCAACCGGCGCCCGTTGCCTCCCCGACCGCCTCCGACGCCGAGAGGGAAGCCGGCCAGGTGCTGCGTGCCCGCACCGCGGACGGCCGCCTCGTCACGGCCTACCTGGACGCACCCGTGCCGGGGGACCTGAAGAGCTACTTCGACGACACCGGAGCGACAGGCAACCAGTCCTACGTCGTGATGCAGTGCCAGAGACCGTGCTCCCTGGCCGATGCCGGCACCCCGGAGCTCGACGGCCTGGACCTGTGGCTGGAGCCGGTGGCCGGCGAGGAAGGTGAGGACGGAGCCATCGCCGACGCCGCGCCCGCTCAGTGGGGCGACGGAGCGGAGATGGCGTGGACGGAGGAGATGATCACCACCGAGGAGGCGGAGGTCCTCTGGGCGCGGGCCGCGGAGCTGGCCGAGAAGTACGCCCCGGGCACCGACGCTGCTCAGCAGATCTTCGTCCACCAGGCGGTGTCCGTGCCGGTGCCGGTGACCGGCGGGAAGGTGCAGATCGGGAACGAGACGGTGGTGCTGAGCCCGGTGGAGTGAACGGGCACGGTCTCGCGCGGCTGCGCACACCCGCGGTGCGCCATCACGTCCCGTGCCGCGACGGCGTCCCCACCATGTCGCTCACCGGCAACCCGGCCCGCGTCGCCGAGGCGTTCCCCGTCTCGACGTCGCCGCCCACCAGCTCACGGTCGCCCACGAGGACACGATGCCGCCGGCCAGCTCGATGAGCGTGGACCATGAGGGACTCACGTCATCGGCCCGATCCCGCCGCCGGCGGGGACCGTCGGGAACAGGTCGAGCACACCATCGCGGCCCTCAACGCCCACGACGCCGCCGGATTCGCGGCCACCTACAGCCAGGACGCGATCGTCTACACCGCAGCCTCCCCGGACCCCGTGCGTGGCCGAGCAGCCATCCAGCAGGACACCGAGCAGTGGATCACCGCGATGCCGGACATGACCCTCGAGCTCGAGGAGGTGGCGGTCGACGGCCCCACAGCAGCGATGCGGCTGCTGTTCGTGGGCACCCACACCGGCCCGCTGATGACACCGTCCGGGGCGGTCCCGCCCACCGGCCGCCGGGTGTCCGTGCCCATGGCGGTGTTCAACCGGCGCGACGAGAGCGGAACGACCGAGGTGGAGCACAGATACCTCGACATGATGTCCATGGCCCAGCAGCTCGGCCTCGTCTGACTCCCTGTGCGACGAACGCCCCGGGCTCCGTCGTGGAAGCCGATCCGCGAGACTCAGTCCTGCCGGTAGTAGTGCTTCTCCAGCTGCTCGGCGATGCCCCTGCGCCGGGCCCGGGCCGCCAGCAGCCGGAACACCGGCATCAACACCCGGCCGAGGCCGGGAAGGTTCACATCGGACTCCACCAGGACCAGGGCGGCGTGGTGGACGTTCTTCGGCCGCCCGTCCGGGGTGGTCAGGCCGGCCGCTGCCATGCGCTGCAGCGTGACCACCCACTTCTCGAACCCCGGATGGGCGGGCCGGACCTCGACGAGGAAGCGCACGGGCCGGTCGCCGGAGGCGCGGAACTCGTGCACCGCCAGCCGCGGCACCACGGCTTCCTCTCCGGCGCCCAACTGGACGGCGCGGCCGGCGATCTTGCCTGCCCCGCGTCCTCCGAGCACGCGAAAGGTCTCCACATAGTCCCTGTGGAAGTGCGGGAACACCCCGGTGCCGGGGTCGTACTCCCCGTAGATCAGCCCGTACTCCCCGCCGGTGTCCTCGCCTCGGCGCAACCAGGTCAGGGACGTCCCGGCGGCGTCGTTGCGGTACACCGGCCGCCCGGTGCGCATCTGCGTGATCTGCTCATCGGTCCAGTTCATGACCATCGCCCCCGGTCACCAGTCTAATTTCGGGCCCTCCGGGCAGCGCTCGCCGAGCGGGCAGGCGGTGGATTGTGAACGCGCTGTGCCCGTGCGCAAGACCGGAGCGCAGGTCGGTCGGAGCAGCGGCTCGGACAGGACAGGAGGCGCGGCGGAGACAGGTGCACAGGGGTTTGAGGCGCTCAGCCTCGGGGAGCCCGCCCACAAGCGGCACATCGGGTCCGCGCTGCTGCGGCTGCCGGCCGCGGTCTTGTTCGTCGTGCGCCGGTTGATGGACACTCGCGGCAAGGACCGGAAGAGCCGGGACCGGCGGATCGCGCTCGTGCTGGTGGCCGCCTCGGTGGCCTGCACGCTGCGGGGCATCCTCCTCGGCTGGAACGGCAGCAGAAGGGAGGCACCCGATGCGGACCGCGGTAGGGCTCAACCTGTTCGCCCTCGGATTCCTGACCGTCGGGCTGGCCTACCTGGCTCGCGGCCTGGCGCAGGGCAAAGGCACGGTGCCCAAGGGCCGGGACCGTCGGATCGCCGCGGCCCTGCTCGCCGTGGCGGCCGCGTTGTTCCTGGCTGCCGGCGGCTTCCTGATGACCGGAGACTGGAGATCCGGTCAACACATGGCTCCGTGGCGGCCCCGGCTGGGAAGCAGGACCGCCAGGGGCGGCGCGCGCCTCAAGGGGTGTTGCGGGTGGCGAGACCACGTCCCCCCGACGTGGTCTCGCGCTGTCGGGCCGCTCGCAGCGGCTCGCCGACAGGGATCAGCCCAGAGAGTCCGCCGGCGCCCCGGCAGCCCCACTTCTGTGCACACGCATGGGTTCAGCGGCGCCGGTGCCCTGGGCTACTTCGGCGCCTCGACGATCCGCAGCCCCGGCACGTCCTCGGCCACCCGGTGGGCGACCGCCCGCCACCACCGGGCGGTGGGCGGCAGCGGTGCGCCGGGCAGGTCGAGGGCCGGCATGTCGGCGTCCCGGTCGTAGACCTCGAGCACCGGGGTGCCGCCGGCGTGCTCGAGCAGGTGGGCGGCCAGCTGGTCGGCGACCTCGGCGGTGTACGCCTCGATCCGCTCGACGTCGTCGCGGACGCCCTCGGGGATGGGCCGGCGGTCGGACTCCCAGTCGTCGACCGAGCGCAGGCCGACGTCCAGAGCGGCGGCGAGCTGTTCCCGCGACAGGCCCAGCGCCTCGCGCACGACCTTCAGCTCGATCGGCGTCATCCGCCCGTCGGCCGGAACCCGCCCCGCAGGGAATGACTGCCGGCGGGACTGTGCCCAGGCGGCCAGGGCCTCGCTCACGAGCCCTCCACCGTCTGCCCGGTGTCGTCGTCGGGGTGGGCGGCGCCGACGGCCCAGCTCCACGGGGTGGTGAGGAAGTCGTAGGCGTCCTGCGGGAAGCCGTCGTCGTCGATCAGGTCCCGGGCGGCCAGGGCGACCAGGGCGTGACCCACCGGCAGCTCGAAGCTGCTGGCGGCAGCCGAGGCGGCGCGCTCCAGGGCTGCCCCGGACGGGGGCGGGGAGTCGGGACGGGAGCGCCGGTACATCTGCAGGAACAGGTCGGTGGCGATCGCCTGCGACAGGCTCCGCCACGACCCGAGGAGCTGGTCCAGGGCGTCCTGGCGCCCGGCGGCGGCCGCGGCGTTGACGGCCAGCGTCATGGCGGCGAGGCCGAGCTCCCCGTAGTCGACCTGCTCGGGGGCGTTGTCGGTGACGAACTTCTGGTGCAGGTCGGTCGCCTTCCGCAGCGCCAGGGACTCATGCAGACCGATGGCGGAGGCCTTCTCGAAGACGGCTCGGACCTGCGTGCCCTGGGGGCCGGCCGCGGCGGTGAGCATCACGGGATTCTGCCAGACGGGGCTGCTCACGCGCTCTGTCCCTCCCCGTGGTGGTGGTGCTTCTCCACGTCGTCGTCCAGAAGATGTCCCGAGGCTGAGACCGCTGCATCGCGGTGGGCCGTGATGGCACGGGAGACATAGGCGACGCGGTCGTTGCCGGTGGTGCGCTCTATCATCGGGAGGCCCTTCGGTCGTGATCGTGATGCTCGTCGAGGATCCCGGAGAGGACTGCTCCGGGGGTGTGCTGGTGCGCGGGGTCAAGACGCTCCAGCGCCGCGAGGAGAGCCGCGACGTCGTAGACCTCCGCTGGGTCCCCGCCGTGGTGGGTCCAGCGCCGTTCGGCGACCCAGGCCCACACGTGCACGGGCCGGCACCGGTCACAGGTGCCGTGCTCGGTGGTGAGGCAGTCCGGCCCGACCGGCTGATTGAGCCCGGAGATCTCTTCGGGGGTGCGGCGGTGGCGCTCCACCACGGACCAGAACTTCTCGTCGGGGATCTTGGCGAAGTCCTCGCTCAGCTCGGCCAGCGCTTCCCTGGACCGGGCCACGTCGTAGTAGAAATCCGCCCTGGACCACGGCGGGATCCGGTGGTGGGCGCGCAGCGCTTCGGTGATGACGCGATCCTGGTCGTACGCGATCTCGGCCACGGTGCGAGGCGCCGGGTCGGTGGCCGAGCGCCAGAGGCTGTCGAACAGGCCGGCACCCTCGGTGTAGGCCTGACGGACCAGAAGGGTGCCGATGTCCAGGGAGTAGCGCTTGGACCACAGTGCCCCGGAGAGCCGGTGGTAGACCTGGCCGTCGTCGAGAGTGAAGCTTCTCCGGTCGGAGGAGACGACGACACGGCGGGTGGTGGGCTCGCCGCTGGATCCGCTGCGGGCCGGGATGACCACCGCCCGAGCGCCGACGTACACCGCGCCGCCCTTGTTGAGCATCCGCCGCTCATCCATCGGCAACGCTCACGCTCATGTGGATCGGCCGGCGCTGTGGTCCGGAGGGCGGGAACGAGTCGTGCGCGGTGGACATCGTGGTTGCTCCTCGTGGAGTCGGAGGCGGTGGGCGACGTCTTCGTCCTGTGCCTGCTGTTCGGAACCGTAGCAGTCCACGGATGCCCGACGACAGGGTTGGAGCCAGCGGTCACGACAGGCGACGGCACCCGCTCCGGAGACGGTGCGCATGTAGGACATCACGTTCTCGGTGTGCCGCACCCCGGCACCTTCCGGGCGCCTCCGGGAATCGACCCTCAGGGCTCACAGCCCCGCGTAACGCAGCAGCAGCGGCACGGAGACCGAGCAGATGACACCGCCGAGCAAGGCGGCCACGGACACCATCCGCCACGACCCCAGCACCAGGTAGGACACCACCGACGGCAGCACGACGCCGGCGATCATCCCGATCACCGTGAAGGCGGTGTAGAAGGGGTCCATGGGGCCTCGCCGGGTACCGAACAGTCCCACGTACTCCAGCTGGAACATGAAGTAGCAGATGAGGGTGAAATGCAGCCCCAGCACCCACAGCGCCGACATCGCAGCCTCCTTGCGCACCGGGGTCTCCGACCGGGACTGCGGGTTCCGCCCGGGGCTCATCGGGCTCCCTCCGTGCGCAGCGCGCCGAGTTCCACGGCGAAGGTCATCGGACCCCGGTCGCGCTCCTCTGCGGGCCGGGTGGCCAGGTCAGGTGCGCAGGTTGCCGGGCATCTGGGTCGCGGTCCGGTCGTCCGGCGGCGGCCCACCTGTGTCCAGCGGCCGATCGGAGTGGTCCGTGATCTCGGCCGGGTAGCGGCTGTCATCGACGTCGTCGCCGATGAACGGCAGCCGGGTGGCTTGCGGATGCCGGGCGCGGACCCGAAGCGCCAGCTCCTCCACCGTGGACGAGCCCTGGTTCGCCCATAGATGCACGGCGTCCACCGGCGCCGTGGCGTCCTCCCCGGGCAGCACGGCGTGGGGTTTCCTGGCGATCTCGACGGTCAGTGCACCACCCTCCAGGACCTCGAAGTGCTCGGCGGAGTGCAGAGGGTGGCGCCGGGGCACGCCGGCCCCGGGCTCCGCCACGAGGTGGACGAGAGTGCACTCCCCGCTGGTCCCCGCACTGGTGCGCAGGAAGGTGACCGCGTCGCCCAGGAACGTGTTCCGGTGGGTGGTGCACGTGGCCAGCAGCTCGTCGATCTCCGCCTGGGTCGGCCGCATGGCGATCGCCGTTCGTGCGTCTGTGCCGGCCACCACGCTACGCCGAGGTGAGGGCACGGGACCTGCGCACGGTCGAATGACGGCCGGGAGGACATACGGCCCGCAGCGCGGCCCACAGCACGGTGATCATGCCTCAACCTGTGCCGCGACTGCCCACCGGCACCAGATGCCCGGCCATGGCGGGCGTGGCGTCGTCCGCGGAGGGTCCGGAACGACATTGGGCGTCCCGTGGGGCGGGGACGCCGTGTGCCGGCGACCCCGAACACGAGCTGAAGATGAACGTTGACGAGCTGCGCGTCGGTCTGCCGGGGGGCCTGGGGCACCGATCACCGAGGAGCCGCACGAGATTTGCGAGAAGCCCGTCGCGACGGCCGCGATCACCGCCCCGCGGTCCTCGACGGGACCGCCGATCGACGGGCTCGATGCCACGCACACCGGCCGGCTGACAGGGGTCACCGTCGACGACGAGGGCCGCTCCGCCGGCTCGTGCGTGCGGCCGATGAGCCCCGCGGATGAGGGTTGCGTCGCGACCGTTGCCCGTATCGGCAACGCGGATGCACGATCCTCATCTCCTCTCACTGCAGAGGCCGCAGGTCGGTGACCATGCGGTTCGCGCGGTTGGAGGCCGACGGAGGCAGACATGGGTGCCAGGGCGTGGCGACGTGCAGCGGCAGGCTCGGGGGCGGCGGGTCTGGCGGTGTCCGCCCTCATGCCGTCGGCGTAGGAGTACGTCGTCGTGGAGCTGAGCCGGGCCTCATGCTGAACCGCTGTCGATCGGGGCCGCGGTCAGTCCTCGTACTGGTCCAGCACGCCGACCATCCACCGCGAATAGACGGCCATCGCCGGGTCGTGGTCCTCTCGTGGCCCCGGGGTGGTCGCCTGCGCGGCGGCGGTGCGCAGCAGGGCGAGCGCCGTGGCGCGCAGACCGCTGCGCATGACGGCGTCGTGGAGGATCAGCTCCGAGACGTCCATGACGCGCCCGGTCACCTCCGCACCGTCGTCGGTGGGGTGCGGGCCCATCCACGCCCAGGTGCTCTCCATGCCGGGGTCCACGAGCAGGTGAGCTGTGGGATCGCCGTAGGAGTCGGGTTGGCGGATCCTCAGGGCGACGGCCGTGCCGATGCGGACCTCGAGGATGCCGACGGCCTGCCGGTACTCCTGCCCTCCGGGGGAGACCGGCACGAGGGCGCACAGTCCGGCCCCGGCCAGCAGCTCCACCGAGGCCGGCATCACGTCGCGCAACCACCGGGCCAGTAGCACCAGGGCCACCTCGCCGCCGTCCATCGCCGCCGTGTTGCGCACCGCTGCGGAGATCTGGCTATGGTCCGGGAACTCGTCCGAGGGGGTGAACCCGCTGACGAAGGCGTCCGGGTCTGCGAGGAAGCGGATCTGGTCGGCCGCCGGCACGAGGACGGCCAGTCGTCCGGGATCGGCACGGACCTCGTCGGCGGTGACGGTCAGGGGCTGGGACATGGGTTCTCCTGGACGTGGGTGCGTTCGTCCCATGCTCCGCTCCCGCCGGGGAGCACCCGTGCAGGACACGCCCCAGGCTGATACCGGTGTGCCGAATCAGCAGGTGACCATGAGCAGGAGGCGGTCGGCGACATGGGGGCTCGGCGGAATCCACTGTCCCGAGTGCACTTGTGGCAGCAACCTGGCGGTCGCGCGTGCCGCGTTCCCGGGACGGGTGGCGACGCACGGTGACGGGCGCGGGCAGGACGAGGGCTGCAGCGCGGCGGGCCCGGCAGGCGACCGGTGCAGGACCGGCCGCTCAGCCGCCGATGTACTCGCCCGTGATCGCGTCGACGGTGCCGGCCTCGATGCCCTCGCACTGGGAGACCCCCGCGGCGGTGACGGGGGTGTAGTTGAGGCAGAAGGCGTCGTAGTAGGGCATCCCGGACTGCCAGGCGGCGTAGGCCTCGTCGTAGCTGAAGTCCTGGTCCGGGATCGCCCCGGGGCCGGGGTTCGCGCCGGGCGCGGCGGCGCAGGCGGCCGGATCGGCGCTGTTGGTGGCGAGGTACTGGCCGAGGGCGTCGACGACGTCGACCTGCTGGCGGCCGGTGCCCATCTCCGTGCGGTAGCTGTCACAGAGCGCCACGGCCACGCCGGGGTCGTAGAGGTTCGTGCTCAGCCGGTGCACCGTGGGCCCGTCGCCGGTCCCGCCCATGATGTCGATGCCGGTGAGCGCGCCGGCGAACCGGGCGCCGGCGTCCGTGCCCGTGAACGCCGCCAGCGGATCGGCCGCCGGCGGGTTGTTCGCGGAGCCGGCCTGGGTCGGCTCCGGCCCGGGGGCCGGGGCGGCCGGATCCTCCGTGGGCTCCGGTGCCTCGGAGGTCTCGGGTGCCTCCGGGGTCTTCGAGGCCCCGGGCGCCGTGGCGGATGCGGACGGCGACGCGGCCGGGGTGCTGGAGGACGTCGCTCCGTTCCCCGGGTCCTCGGCGTCGTCGGAGCAGGCGGTCAGGGCGAGGCCGGTGGTGAGGACCAGGGCGACGAGGGGGGCCTTCTTGCGCACGGAGGACTCCTGCGGGGGCGGGGGCGGGGGACGTACTGCACACTGTAGGGCGCGCTCGCCCGGCAGCGACGGAGGACGCCCCGCCTCCGTGTCAGCCGTCCGTGTCAGCCGTCGAGGCGGATCCGGACCCCGTCGACCGGCTCGGGCAGCCCGTGGACGGCCGTGTGGTTGAGCACGGTGTTCCACACGGCGATCCGGACCTCCGTCTCGGTCAGGGCGGCCGGACGGCCGGAGACCACCACGGACCACTCCCGGCCCTCGGAGAGCACGTCGGCGCTGGAGACGGCGATGCCCCGGGCGGACAGGGAGCGGAGGACGTCGTCGCGCACCGGGGTCGCGGTGGGACGGGCCGTGCGGGTGATGACGGTCATGGCGGGATTCCTTCCGGGAGAGCACGAGGCTGCGCACCTCCTATTCAGCCGCATGGGACCGCTCCTGTAATGCCCGCTCTTTGCGGGACAGCGCGAGGACGCCGCTGTGGGCTCCTCGGCGGACGGGCGCGCTGCGGAGCCGCCTCCGCGCTGTTCGGCCCCGGTGGGCCGGGAGACCGGTCGGGCCCCTCGCCCGGGCCCGGCACCCGGCGGCCTGCCGACCCCGTGCGCGCCCGCCGGCGGTCGGCCCGATGGTAGCTTGGTGCTCAGTCCACGTACTTTTTCTCATCATCAACGGAGGCGGGCATGAGTCATTCGGTAGGCCCCAGCACGGGCGGCACCTCGGGAGCGGGGGCGGAGCGCACCGACCCGGGGACGGCGTCGATCCTGGATGTCGTCAAGGTCTTCGGCCGACTGCTGCCCAAGCAGCTCAAGGACGAGGCGCAGCTCGCGAAGATCGAGCTCACGGAGAAGGCCAAGACGCTCGGGAAGGGCGCGGCCTTCGTCGTCGTCGGACTGGTCTTCCTGCTGCTGGCCACCATCGCGCTCGTCGGCGCCGCCATCGCCGGCCTGTCGCAGGTGATGCCGGCGTGGCTGGCGGCACTGCTGCTGGGCGTGCTGTTCCTGATCGTCCTGGTGGTCGCGGCGCTGATCGGGGTGGCCACGATCAAGAAGGCCATGCCGCTCGTCCCGCGCAAGGCGATCTTCGGGCTCAAGTACGACCTCGGCGTGGTCAAGGAGGGCTCCGCCTACACCGAGAGCCGCGTCCAGCGCGAGGAGCAGCTGGCCCGCGAGCGCAAGGAGCAGGAGCAGCGCGAGGCGGCCCAGGACCCGGCCCGCCAGAAGCCCCCGGCGCCGACCGAGGAGCAGCTGCGGCACCGGCTGAAGCTGCGCCGCGAGCACCTCAAGACGCTGCGTGACGACGTCCAGGGCCGCGCCGAGACCATCCAGTCCACGACCAAGGGCTTCGTGGACCGCACGAGCCGCACGGTCCGGACCACGCCCAAGGACGTCAAGAGCCTCCTGGCCCAGGGCGGCGGGACCCGCTCCGGCGCGGGACAGTCCGGGCTGGGGGAGCGCTGGCAGCCGCTCACGGTCCTGGCCGTGGCGGGCAGCGCGTTCCTCGTCTTCCTGCGCAGGCTGTTCCGGTGACCACGGCGCCCACGGCCATCCCGTGGGCGCGCACACCGGCCGAAGGCCCGGAAGCCACCGGCTTCCGGGCCTTCGCCGTGCGTTCACCCGGCGGCCACGCCCCACGCGGACGGCCTCGCGAGCGCCTCGCTAGAATTCCGGGCGTGAGCACAGGTCGGTGGATGTGGTGAGCCAGTGGTTGGCCGTGGCCCTCGCGCTGCTCTCGGCCCTGTGCCTGGCCGTCGGCACGCAGAAGCAGGGCAGCGCCGTGGCGGACCGCACGCACGGCCGCCTGACCCCGCGGGCCCTGATGACGCTGCTGGGCAACCACCGCTGGCTCCTGGGGCTGGGCCTGCTCGGGCTCGGCACGGCGCTCAACGTGGCGGCCCTCGGCCTCGCCACCGTGACGGTGGTCCAGCCCATCGGCGTCGTGGCCCTGGTGATCACCACCTTGCTGCACGCCCGCCACCGGCGGCTGCGGATCAACCGGCGGACCTGGGCGGCCATCGGACTGTGCACCGCCGGCGGTGCGGTCTTCGTGACCTGCGCGGTCGCGGCGACGGATCCGGCCCACGGGATCTCGGCGTGGGCGGAGCGCACCGTGGTCGTCATGCTCGTGGTCCTCGTCTGCGTCCTCGGCGTCGCCGCGGCACTGTTCCGCCACGGCCTCGGCGGGACGTTCTACGTGGTGGCCGCCGGCATCCTCTACGGATTCGTGGCGGTGCTGGTCCGGCTGACCATCACCCGGATCCAGGGCAGCGCCGGGGGCCCGCTGGACGACGTCAACTGGCTCGCGATCGGCGCCGCCGCGGTGGCCGCCGCCCTGGGCGGGTGGTTCCTGCAGACCGCGTTCGCCTCCGGGCCCCCGGACCTGGTCATCGCCGGTCTCACCGTGATCGACCCGATGGTGGGCGTCCTCCTGGGGCTGCTGGTGCTCGGCGAGGCCGGCCCCGGCTTCTCCGTGCTGACCGGCGTGCTCATGACGCTGGCGGGAGGCGTTGCTATAGTCGGGGTCGCCGTGCTCTCGCAGCACCACCCGGAGGTGCTCGCACGCCGTGCAGAGCTCGCGCACCGGGACCGGCACGCACCGAGCCGGCCGGGGCCGTGACCCGCAGGACCTGACCGACCAGCCGACCATCGACCGGGAAGCCACGCTTGAGCGCCGAGACCACGACCACCGACCGCCCCCTGACCGTGCTGCTGGGCGCCGAGACGTATCCACCGGACGTCAACGGGGCCGCGCAGTTCGGGCACCGGCTCGCCCGGGGCCTGCACGAGCGGGGACACCGGGTGCACGTGGTCTGCGCCCGGACCGGCCGCGGGCCGTCCGCGCGCGCCGAGGACGACGGCGTCGTCGAGCACCGGCTGCGCTCCCACCGCGCCTTCACCCACCCGTACTTCCGGCTCTGCTTCCCGTGGCAGGTGGCCGGGGAGATCCGCCGGGTGTTCGACGAGGTGGACCCCGACGTCGTGCACGTGCAGTGCCACTACATCCTCGGCCGGCTGCTCGTGCGCGAGGCCCGGCGGCGGGGCATCCGGACGGTGGGCACCAACCACTTCGTCCCGGAGAACCTGGATCCCTTCCTGCCGTTCCCGCAGTGGTTCCTCGACCTCTACCGCAAGGTCTCCTGGCGGGACATGGTGCGGGTCTTCGGCCGGTGCGACGTGGTGACCGCCCCCACGCCGCTGGCCGTGCAGACCATGGTCAGCAACGGCTTCCCGGACACCGTGCTCGCCGTGTCGAACGGGATCCGGATCTCCGACTACGAGGCCCACGCCGGGGAGCACGCGGACCACGGCCCGCACCCGACCGTCCTGTTCACCGGCCGTCTCGCGGTGGAGAAGAACGTGGACGTCCTCATCGAGGCCATGTCCCTGCTCCCGGCCGAGCTCGGCGCCCACCTGGAGCTGGCCGGGGACGGGGAGCAGCGCGCCGCGCTCGAGAAGCTCGCGCTGGCCCTGGGGGTCGGCGACCGGGTGCACTTCCTCGGCTACGTCCCCGACGAGGAGCTGCGCGCCGCCTACCTGCGGGCCGACGTCTTCTGCCAGCCGGGCACGGCCGAGCTGCAGTCGCTGGTGACCCTGGAGGCGATGTCGGCGTCCCGCCCGGTCGTGCTGGCCGACGCCCGGGCCCTGCCGCACCTGGCCGAGGACGGCGTCAACGGCTGGCTGTTCCGCCCCGGGGACGCCCGCGACCTGGCGCACAAGCTGGGCCTAGTGCTCGGGGCGACCGCCGAGGAGCGGGCCCGGATGGGACGGGAGAGCCGCCGCAAGGTGGCCCAGCACAGCTTCCCGCGCACCCTGGAGACGTTCCTGCGGATCTACTGCGGCGAGCAGCCCGATCCCGGGCCCGACCGCGGCGGGCGGCCGCGCCGACTGCGGACCCGGCTGGGCGCCCTGGTGCGGTAACGTGGTCTGCGCCGCCGGCCCGCCCGGCGCGGGGCCGTAGCTCAGCTGGTCAGAGCAGAGGACTCATAATCCTTCGGTCGTGGGTTCAAGCCCCACCGGCCCTACTCCCGCACCCCTGTCACCGCGTTCGCCCGGTGGGAGGGGTGCCTCACTGTCCCCGGGCGGGTGCGCGCCGCGGCCGGATGTGGTGCACTGGTGCTGCGAGGCACGCACCACCGACCGAGGAGATGTCCGGATGACCCGCCGCAGGCCGTGGAGGCCCCTGTCCCTGGCGGCGCTCGCGCTCGCCGCGCTGACCGGCTGCGACCTCGGCGCCGAGGAGATCCAGCAGGACGTCGAGCAGGGCGCCGAGGAGATCCAGCAGGAGGTCGAGCAGGGCGCGGAGGACGTCCAGCAGGGCGCCGAGGACGGCGTCGAGGAGGTCGAGCAGGGCCTCGAGGACGCCCGGGACGAGAATGCTCAGGACGAGGGTGCAAGGGACGAGGGCGGCCAGGACGGCTGAGCCGCCGCGTGCGGCCGCTCGGGCACGGGCAGCAGCACCGAGGGCTCCAGGGCGCCGACGAACTGCAGCGGATTGAGGTAGTCCCCGCCCCGGCGCACGCCCCAGTGCAGGCAGGCCGCGGCCCCGCAGTGGTCGCGCCCGCGCAGCACGCCCACCGCCTGCCCGCGACGGACCCGGTCCCCGCGCACGAGGGCCGACTCGACGGGCTCGAAGCTCGAGCGCAGGCCGCCGCCGTGGTCCACCGTGAGCACCGGGCGGTCCACCACGAACCCCACGAAGCTCACGGTGCCGTCGGCGGGGGAGCGCACGGTCGCGCCCGGGGCCGCGGCCAGGTCCACGCCGCGGTGCCCCCGCCCCCAGCGCTGCGCCGGGGCGGCCCACTCGCCCACCACCGCCGGCCGCGGCACGAGCGGCCAGACCCAGCCCCGCTCCCCGGAGGCCGGCAGCGGTGTCCCCGCCAGGACGACGACGAGGGCCAGGACCACGGCGATCGGCAGGCGCGGCCGGCGGATCGTGCGGGAGCGGGGCGGGACGGGTCTCATGCCCCCACCCTCGGCCGCGACGGCGCCGCCCGCCGGGCCCTCCCCGCCGCCTGTGGACGGCCCCGGGCGAAGCCCTGCCCGCGGCCGTGGGTGTGCAGGGGCAACGGGGCCCGTGTAGTACAGTTGACCCCGCAGTGTGCTCTCTGCGCTCCTCGTGGCGTGCCCTCGTGACCACTCCGGATCCGGCTCCGTGCCGGATCCGACGGCGCGGTGGCGAGCAGCTGACTTCGCGCGCAGCGCCGCCGGGATCTCCTGTCCCGGCCCGGCCGCCCCGGTCCGCGTTCCCCGTCCCGGCGGGGTGCGGCACGGCGGCCCGGCAGCGGATCCGCCTCGGTTCCGCTCACCGCTGCGCCAGGGGCTCGTCCGCCGGACGCAGCCGATAACCGTACCCGCGGGCCGGGCGTCGTCGCACGCCCTCCCGCACGAGAACAAGGAGACGACATGTCCGTCGTTACCATGCGCCAGCTCCTCGACAGCGGCGTGCACTTCGGCCACCAGACCCGCCGCTGGAACCCGAAGATGAAGCGCTTCATCTTCACCGAGCGCAACGGCATCTACATCATCGACCTCCAGCAGTCGCTGTCCTTCATCGACCGCGCCTACGAGGCCGTCAAGACCACCGTGGCCCACGGCGGCACCATCCTGTTCGTCGGCACGAAGAAGCAGGCGCAGGAGGCCATCGCCGAGCAGGCCACCCGCGTGGGGATGCCCTACGTGAACCACCGCTGGCTGGGCGGCATGCTCACCAACTTCACCACGGTCTCCAAGCGCATCGAGCGCATGAAGGAGCTCGAGGAGATCGACTTCGACGACGTCGCCGGCTCGCAGTACACCAAGAAGGAGCTGCTGCTCCTGCGCCGCGAGAAGGAGAAGCTGGAGCGCACCCTCGGCGGCATCCGCAACCTGACCAAGGCCCCGTCCCTGGTCTGGATCGTGGACACCAAGAAGGAGCACCTGGCCGTGGACGAGGCCCAGAAGCTGGGCATCCCCGTCGTCGCGATCCTCGACACCAACTGCGACCCCGACGAGGTCGCCTTCCCGATCCCGGGCAACGACGACGCGATCCGCTCCGTCAACCTGCTGACCCGCGTGATCGCCGACGCCGTGGCCGAGGGCCTCATGGAGCGCCACAACAAGAAGTCCGGTGGCGCCGAGCAGGCCGCCGAGCCGATGGCCGAGTGGGAGCGCGAGCTGCTCGAGCAGCACGCCGCCGAGCAGACCGCCGCCCCGGAGGTCTCCGCCGAGGCCCCGGCCGAGACCGCCGCCCCCGCCGAGACCGCCGCCCCCGCCGAGACCGAGACCGCCGCCGAGTAGTCTCCGTTCATCGTCCGTTTTCCCCGGTGGGGCACCATCTCCACCGGACGCCGGCCGGGGCGCCCGCGCGCCCCGGCCGGCACCACCGACTACGTGAGGAGTTCACATGGCGAACTACACCGCCGCTGAGATCAAGGCCCTGCGGGAGCGCACCGGCGCCGGCATGCTCGACGTCAAGAAGGCCCTCGACGAGGCCGACGGCGACCTGCAGAAGGCCCAGGAGATCATCCGCGTCAAGGGCCTGAAGGGCGTCACCAAGCGCGAGGGCCGCGCCACGGCCGAGGGGCTCGTGGCCGCGCGGGTCGAGGGCACCGTGGGCTACCTGGTCGAGGTCAACTCCGAGACCGACTTCGTGGCCAAGTCCGCCCCGTTCGTCGAGTTCGGCAACAAGGTCCTCGAGGCCGCCGTCGCCGCCGACGCGAGCTCCCTCGAGGAGCTCATGGAGGCCCAGGCCGACGGCAAGGCCGTCTCCGAGCTCGTCACCGAGACCGGCGCGCTGCTCGGCGAGAAGGTCGTCGTCCGCCGCCTCGCCCGGGTCGAGGGGGAGAACGTGGCCGTGTACCTGCACAAGACCTCCAAGGATCTCCCGGCCCAGGTCGGCGTGCTGCTGGCCGCCTCCGGCGCCCAGGCCGACCAGGTCGCCCACGACGTGGCCGTGCACATCGCCGCGATGTCCCCGACCTTCCTCTCCGAGGAGGACGTGCCCGCCGCGACCGTCGAGTCGGAGAAGCGCGTGGCCGAGGAGACCGCCCGCGCCGAGGGCAAGCCGGAGAAGATCATCCCGAACATCATCAACGGCCGCCTGAAGGGCTACTACAAGGACGTCGTCCTGCTCGACCAGGACTTCGCCAAGGACTCCAAGAAGACCGTCGGCAAGGTGCTCGAGGAGGCTGGCGCGACCGCCACGGCCTTCGCCCGCTTCCGCGTCGGCGCCTGACCGGGTCCGTCCGGGCGCCACGGCGCCCCGCCGGAGGGAGGCGACCCTGCACCGCAGGGTCGCCTCCCTCCGTCATACTCGCTCCCACCTGCGACGATGCCCCGGAGACCGCCGGCACCGGCGGAGGGCGCGCCGGGTGTTCTGTATGCTGAGGGAGGCCCGGACCCGCTCCGCCCCACCTTCGCGGGACCGTGCCCGTCCAGCAGCACCGTCGTCGCCGGGAGGAACCATGCCCACCACTTCAGCGTCCGAGATCCAGGACGAGGCCCTGCGCCTGAGCCGTGGCCCGCGGGTCACCCCCACGCGGCGCCGGGTCCTGCTGAAGCTCTCGGGCGAGGTCTTCGGCGGCGGCTCCATCGGCGTGGACACCCGCGTGATCCGCGACATCGCCGAGCAGATCGCCGCGACGGTCGGACAGGTGGAGACCGCGATCGTCGTCGGCGGCGGCAACTTCTTCCGCGGCGCCGAGCTCTCCCAGGCCGGCATGGACCGCTCCCGCGCCGACTACATGGGGATGCTCGGCACCGTCATGAACTGCCTGGCCCTGCAGGACTTCCTCGAGCAGTGCGGGGTCGACACGCGGGTGCAGTCCGCGATCAAGATGGAGCAGGTCGCCGAGGCGTACATCCCGCGGCGCGCCATCCGCCACATGGAGAAGGACCGCGTCGTGATCTTCGGCGCCGGGGCCGGGCTGCCCTACTTCTCCACCGACACCGTCGCCGCCCAGCGCGCCCTCGAGGTGCACGCGGACGAGGTGCTGATGGCCAAGAACGGGGTCGACGGCGTCTACACGGCCGACCCGCGCACGAACCCGGACGCCCAGCGGCTGTCCGCACTGACCTACGACGAGGCCCTGGCCCGCGACATCCGCGTGATGGACCAGACGGCCTTCAGCCTGTGCCGCGACAACGACGTGACGATGCGCGTGTTCGGCATGCAGGGCGAGGGCAACGTCACCCGCGCGATCCTCGGGGAGCAGATCGGCACCCTCGTCACCGCCTGATCCGGCCCCCGGCGGCCCGGCGCTAGACTGGGGCCAGCATGCCCGGGACGGGCGCCCCCCCGGCGCCGTCCCGGCGGAACCGACCCCGCGCGGAGGACTCCGTGCGACCCGACGAAGGAGCTCCTACGTGATCTCAGACATCCTGTCCGAAGCGAAGACCAAGATGGGCAAGGCCGTGGACGGCGCCAAGGAGGACTTCGCCGGCATCCGCACGGGCCGGGCCAATCCCTCCCTCTTCTCCAGCGTCCTCGTCGAGTACTACGGCACGCCCACCCCCCTCCAGCAGCTCGCCTCCTTCCAGAACCCCGAGGCCCGCACCCTGCTCATCACCCCCTACGACCGCTCGGCGCTGACCGACATCGAGAAGGCGCTGCGCAACTCGGACATCGGCGCCAACCCGGCCAACGACGGCAACGTCATCCGGGTGGTCATGCCGGAGCTGACCCAGGAGCGCCGCAAGGAGTACGTGAAGATCGTCGGGCACAAGGCCGAGGAGGCCCGGGTGTCGGTGCGCAACATCCGCCGGCACGCCAAGGACCAGATCGAGAAGACCGTCAAGGACGGCGACATCGGCGAGGACGAGGGCAAGCGCGCCGAGAAGGACCTCGACGCCGTGACCAAGAAGCACATCGAGCAGATCGACGAGATGCTCAAGAACAAGGAAGCGGAGCTGCTGCAGGTCTGATGCCGGACCCGCGACCCCCGCACCAGGAGCTGAAGGCTTCCCCGGGACCCGCCGGGGAGGCCTTCCCCTCTCGTGCCCCCGGCACCCGGGACGCGGCGGCGGGCCACCACCGGGAGCGGCGGCACACCGCACCCTCCCGCGCCGGACGGAACCTGCCGGCCGCCGTGGGCGTCGCCGTGGTGCTCATCGGGACCCTGCTCGTGGGCCTGTTCGTCCAGCCCGCCGTGCTCGCCCTGCTCGCCGGCACGGCCGCCGGGATCGGGGTCTGGGAGGTCGGGCGGTCGCTGCGCTACCGCGGCATCTCCATCCCGCGCGTCCCGGCGGTCACCGCCGGGGTGCTCATGCCCCTCGCCGCGTTCGCCGGCGGGGGAGAGGCCCTCATGATGGCCGTGGTCGTGGGCCTGACCCTGGTGATCGTGTGGCGGGCGCTGGGCGAGCGGGACGGGATGATCCTGTCCATCATGGGCTCGGTCTTCGCCCTCGTCTGGGTCGGGTTCCTCCTCAGCATCGCGCTGCTGCTCTACCACACGGACGGCGGGGCGCTGAAGGTGCTCACCGTCATCCTGCTGGCCATCGGCTCTGACACGTGCGGCTACGCCGTGGGGGTGGTCTGGGGCCGCCACCCCATGGCCCCGAGGATCAGCCCGAAGAAGTCCTGGGAGGGCTTCGCCGGCTCCCTGGGCGGGTCCGTGGTGATCGGGATCCTGTGCGCCGTGCTGCTGCTCGACCACGCCTGGTGGGAGGGCGCCCTCCTGGCGGTGGCCCTCGTGCTGGCCGCCACCCTCGGCGACTTCTCCGAGTCCATGGTCAAGCGCGAGCTGGGGATCAAGGACATGGGCACGCTGCTGCCCGGCCACGGGGGCGTGATGGACCGGATCGACTCCATCCTCTTCGCGGTCCCCGCCGGGTACCTGCTCTTCGAGCTGTTCGCCGCGAGCGCCTGACCGGGCCGCCCAGGACCGCCCGCCCATGCCCGCCGAGCACGCCGCCGCACGCATCCCCGCGTCCCGCATCCCCCGCTGCGCCGAGGGCGCGTGGGGCTACGACGTCGCCGAGGTGGACGCCTTCCTCGCCCGCGTGCGGAAGACCCTGGAGGCGCCCGATCCCGCCCCGGGGGAGGGGTGCGCCCTCCTGCTGAGCACGCAGGTGCGCGCGGCCGTGTTCTCCGGGGCGCGGGGCGGCTACCGCCCGGAGGCCGTCGACGAGGCCCTGGACGCCGCGGAGGACGCCCTCGCCGCCGCCGAGCGCGAGCAGGTCCTGCGCCTGCGCGGACCCGAGGTCTGGCGGCAGCACGTCGACGCCCTGACGGGGCTGCTGCGCGGGCGGATCGAGCGGCCGCGCACCCAGCGCTTCCGGCACCCCGGACGGTCCCGGGGGCAGGGCTACTCGGCCGCCCACGTCGACGTCCTCTGCGAGCGCCTCGGCGCCCGGCTGACGGACTCCGCCCCGCTGGATCCGGCCGAGCTGCGCGGGGCCGTCTTCCCGCTCGCGCACGGCGAGCGCAGCTACGAGGAGCAGCAGGTGGACGCCTTCCTGGACCGCGCCGTCCAGCTCCTGCTGGCCCTGCGCTGAGGAGCCCACCCGCGCCCGCTGTGTATACAGCCTTGGACACGAATCGTCCAGAATGCGCCCTCCATGTCACATTCGTGCCCCAAACTGGGAATTGCCGGTGCTTCGTCTTGCCCCTCTGCATACAAAGGCCTAGTGTGGTCCGCATCACATGAGGAGGTAGCCCATGTCCAACCAGCCACCCATCGACGCCGACGACCTCGTCGCCGACGTCGACTTCCCCGCGGCCCAGCGGTCGCCCGAGTTCCAGGAACTGCGGAGGACCCACCGCGGCTTCGTCTTCCCGCTCGCTGTCGCCTTCCTGGTCTGGTACCTGCTGTACGTGGTGCTCGCCATGTACGTCCCGCAGCTCTTCGCCATCCAGGTGGTCGGCAACGTCAACCTGGGCGTGATCCTGGGGCTGCTCCAGTTCGTCACCACCTTCGCGATCACGGGCGCCTACGTGTCCTTCGCCAACCGCAAGCTGGACCCGAAGGCCACGGCCATCCGGGAGCGCCTCGAGCCCAGCCTCGGGACCACCCGCGGCGTCCACGGACAGGAGAACTAGTCGATGAACCACCTCCCCACCGCGCTCGCGCCCATGGCGACCGCCACCACGGAGACGGTCGGCACGCCCTGGATCAACATCTCCATCTTCGGGGCCTTCGTGGTCGTCACCATGGTGATCGTGCTGCGGGCCTCCAAGTCCACGGCCACGGCGGCCGACTACTACGCCGGCGGCCGCGGGTTCAGCGGGACGCAGAACGGCCTGGCGATCGCCGGCGACTACCTCTCGGCGGCGTCCTTCCTGGGCATCGTCGGCGCGATCGCCGTCCAGGGCTACGACGGGTTCCTCTACTCCATCGGCTTCCTCGTGGCCTGGCTGGTGGCTCTGCTGCTCATCGCCGAGCTCCTGCGCAACACCGGGAAGTTCACGATGGCCGACGTCCTGTCCTTCCGGCTGCGCCAGCGCCCGGTGCGCGTGGCGGCGTCGATCTCCACCCTCGCGGTGTCCGCGTTCTACCTGCTGGCCCAGATGGCCGGCGCCGGTGCCCTGGTGTCCCTGCTGCTGGGCATCAGCTCCCGGGCGGGACAGTCCCTCGTCATCGTCGTCGTGGGCGTGCTCATGATCGTCTACGTGCTCGTGGGCGGGATGAAGGGCACCACCTACGTGCAGATCATCAAGGCCGTGCTGCTCGTCTCCGGCGTGGCGGTGATGACCGTCTGGATCCTGGCGCTCTACGGCTTCAACCTCTCCTCCCTGCTGGGCGACGCGGTCGCCGTCTCCGGCAACCCCGCGATCCTCGAGCCGGGTCTGCGCTACGGGGCCAGCGAGACCAGCAAGCTGGACTTCATCTCCCTGGGGCTCGCCCTGGTCTTCGGCGCCGCGGGTCTGCCCCACGTGCTGATGCGCTTCTACACCGTGCCCACGGCCAAGGAGGCCCGCACCTCGGTGGTCTGGGCGATCGGGCTGATCGGCCTGTTCTACCTCTTCACGCTCGTCCTGGGCTTCGGCGCGGCGGCCCTCATCGGCGCCGAGCGGATCCAGGCGGCCCCCGGCGGCGTGAACTCCGCGGCCCCGCTGCTGGCCTTCGAGCTCGGCGGCTCGCTGCTGATGGGCATCATCGCCGCCGTGGCGTTCGCCACGATCCTCGCGGTCGTCGCCGGCCTGGCCATCACGGCCTCGGCCTCCTTCGCCCACGACATCTACACCAGCGTCATCAAGAAGGGGAACTCCGACCCCCGCCAGGAGCTGCGCGTCGCCAAGACCACCGTGGTGGTCATCGGCATCGTCTCCATCGCGGGCGGGATCGGGGCCCAGGGCCAGAACGTCGCGTTCCTCGTGGCGCTGGCCTTCGCGGTGGCGGCCTCGGCGAACCTGCCGACCATCCTGTACTCGCTGTACTGGCGGCGGTTCACCACCCGCGGCGCGGTCTGGTCCATGTACGGCGGCCTGATCATCTCCGTGGTCCTGATCATCTTCTCCCCGGTGATGTCCGGGGCGGAGACCTCGATGATCCCCACGGCGGACTTCGCCTGGTTCCCGCTGCAGAACCCGGGCATCGTGTCCATCCCGGCGTCCTTCCTCCTCGGCTTCATCGGTTCCATGACGGAGCGGCGCCTGGAGGACCCGGTCAAGCAGTCCGAGATGGAGGTGCGTTCGCTCACAGGCATCGGCGCGGAGAAGCCGGTCGCCCACTGACGACGTCCCCGCTCCCACCTGGGAGGACTCCCGGCCCGGCGGCCGCACCCGGAATTCGCGAAAGAGAAAAGACAGAGGGCTGACAGTCCGGTAGGGTGGCTGCAGAAGCCGGCTCAGGGTATTCCTGGGAAACTCGCCGGTTGCTTACAATGAAAGTCCCTCCCGGGACGGACAAGGAGAAGTCATGGGCGCAATCATCTGGTGGATCGTCGTCGGCCTCATCGCCGGTGCTCTCGCGAAGCTGATCATGCCAGGCAGGCAGGGCGGGGGCATTATCGTTACCATCGTTTTGGGCATTCTGGGGGCCCTGCTCGGTGGATGGATCGGTTCGTTGCTCAATATCGGCGGTGGAACCATCACTTCAATCATCCTCGCAGTTGTTGGCGCTCTCATTCTGCTTTTCATCTATGGACTCGTGACGGGTCGCAAGGGCCGCACACACTGACACGCACCCCAGCGGACCTCGAGGCCCCGGCCACCGGAAACGGTGACCGGGGTCTCGATACGTCCGAGCCCAGGCCCGGGCTCGGCTGGGGGATACTGGGACAATGAGGTCCCCCTTCATCGCGTCCCGTTCCCACCCGACCCCCGAACTGCGCGCGTTGGCCGCCTCCGGCCCCCGCCGGATAGTCGTGCTCGGCTCGACGGGGTCGATCGGCACCCAGGCCCTCGACGTCGTGCGGGCAGCCGACGGGCTCGCCGGCGGGGCGCCGTTCCGCGTGGTGGCCCTCGCGGCCGGCCAAGGCCGTCTGTCGCTGCTGGCGGAGCAGGCCGTGCAGACCCGCGCCGCCGTGGTGGCGACCAGCGGCAGCGGGGAGGACGCCCAGGAGCTGGCCCGGCGGATCGGCGAGCGCGCCGCGGCCGCCGGCGCCGGGGACTACCGGCCCGAGATCCTGCACGGCCCCGAGGCCGCCACGGCGGCCGCGGCGCACCCCGAGGCCGACCTCGTGCTCAACGGGATCACCGGCTCGATCGGCCTCGCCCCCACCCTGGCGGCCCTGCGGGCCGGGCACCGGCTGGCGCTGGCCAACAAGGAGTCGCTGATCGCCGGGGGAGCGCTGGTGAAGGAGGCGGCCGCGGCCTCGGGCCACCCGGACGCGCTGATCCCGGTGGACTCCGAGCACTCCGCCCTGGCGCAGGCGCTGCGCGGCGGGAGCGCCGCCGAGGTGGACCGGCTCGTCCTGACCGCCTCGGGCGGGCCGTTCCGCGGTCGCACCCGGGCGGAGCTGGAGGCGGTCACCCCGCGCGAGGCGCTGCGCCATCCCACCTGGGACATGGGCGTGATGGTCACCACCAACTCGGCCTCCATGGTGAACAAGGCCCTGGAGGTGCTGGAGGCGCATCTGCTCTTCGACGTTCCCCTTGAGCGCATCGACGTGGTCGTCCACCCGCAGTCGGTGGTGCACTCCATGGTCCAGTTCGTGGACGGGTCGACGCTGGCCCAGGCCTCGCCGCCGGACATGCGCCTGCCCATCGCCCTCGGCCTCGCCTGGCCGCACCGGGTGCCCGGTGCCGCCGCCGCGTGCGACTGGACCCGCGCGACCGAGTGGACCTTCGAGCCGCTGGACCGGGACGCGTTCCCCGCCGTCGAGCTCATCAAGGCCGCGGGGGAGCGCGGGGGCACCCATCCGGCGGTGTTCAACGCCGCCAACGAGGAGGCGGTGCACGCCTTCCACGACGGGAGGATCCGGTTCCCGGCGATCGTGGACACGGTGGAGGCGGTGCTGGGCGAGCATGAGGACGGCGGCGGCCTGGACCTCGGCGCTGTCCTGGAGGCCGAGCGCTGGGCGCGGCGGCGGGCCCAGGAGGTCCTTGCCCGCTGAGCGTTTCGAGAGATTTCTGTGGACATACAGCATGGTTTCCCGTTTGAGGTTAGCGGAGGAGTAACGCTGTGAGACAAGCCCGGAGGCGGTACCGCCTCCCGGGTGCAGAAACGGGGCATGGAACCATGCTGACATGGCGCTTTCCGGGGGGTCTACGCAGCATGTTCCGTTTGCGCCGTGGCGCGCGGTGGACGTGTATGACCATGAGGTAAAGTAGGAATGACATCAAGACGGCCGTTCGGACCCCAGCGGGTGGTCGTCATCGTTGGGGTGATAAACGAAGTGGAAATCTCATACTCAAGAATCCCACGCGCCAGTTTGTTTTCGTGTGGCTTGGCTTGCCGTGGCGATTGCTAGGTGTCCGGGATGACTCAGTTAATTCGAATGAACGGCACCCTAGGTGTCGGATCGGCCCGTCAATTTTATTAGCTCCAGTACTACTCACTGACAGAGGTAGGCATCCTATGGATCACCAGCAGGCAGGGCATGCGCGAGATGACGTCCCGCAGGCGCAGCCTCAGTACTCGCAAAATCCCTATATGCATCAGCAATACGTGCAGTATCCCGGATATTCGCCCCTTCCCCACCCAATGGCCATGCAGGGTATGAGCCACAAGAGCAATGCCGTTGTCCTGGGGGTGATTGGCCTATTCGTTCTCGGAATAGTCCTCGGACCCCTTGCCATCTCGCAGGCCAGCAAAGCTCAGTCGATGGGCGTCCCCGCGACAGCGGGGAAAGTTCTCGGCTGGATCGACCTAGCCTTCGGTCTTTTGGGGTTGCTGTGGTTTCTTGCTGTTATTGGCCTTTATTAATCAGTTCCTGGCCATCTATCCCAAATATCATATGCAAAGTTTGACGTCGCAGTAGCTTGCTAATCCAGACTAATCACCAACGCATAAGAAATTTCGCTGTGAACATAGACTGGTAAGTGATGCGCGGTCCGACACGCCGCATTGAGCATTTTCCATTTGTTGACCGGCCAGAAGTGGACCGGATGTGGCCCCGGCGCACGTGCTAGTCTGTCGGGCGGATGACGAGTCCCAGCGCGCAGCCCTGGCTTGCTGGGCGGCAACCCTCTCCCGTAGTGGGGTGCCCCAGGTGAACCATCCGGCACCGGCCATCGTGGGCCGGCGGCAAGTACGGTTCGACCGCGGACGCGCCTCCGGCGCGCCCTCGACCGTGGCCGTCGGCCCTGGTGGGACTGGTGGAGATCCCCGACCTCCTGGACCCACGGAAAGGCACGACATGCGATCGCAGCGCCTCACCTTCCTCGCCCTGGCCACCACCCTCGGCCTCACCCTCACCGCCTGCGGCGGCTCCGACCAGGCCGGCGAGGGCGCCCTGGCCGACGGCAAGGTCAGCATCGGCGTCGTCGGCTCGCACCCGACCCACGACGCCCTCAAGCAGCTGGCCGAGGAGCAGGGCATCACCGTCGAGTACGTCGACTTCTCCGACTACAACCAGCCCAACCCGGCCACCGAGTCCGGCGACGTGGACATGACCTGGTTCCAGCACGTCCCCTTCCTCGCCGACTACAACAACTCCGCCGGGGGCTCCATCACCCCGATCGGCTCGACGTCGATCTACCCGCTGGGCCTGTACTCCAACGAGTACGACTCCGTGGACCAGTTCCAGAAGGGCGACGAGATCGCCGTCCCCAACGACGCCGTGAACCTCTCCCGGGCCCTGCTCGTGCTCGAGTCGGCCGGTCTCGTGGAGCTGAAGAGCGACACCCTCATCCCCACCGAGCTCGACGTCGACACCGAGGCCTCCACGGTCCGGGTCACCCCCGTGTCGGCCGAGCAGACGGTGCTCTCCATGGACTCGGTGGCCGGTTCGGTCATCAACAACGACTTCCTCGCCCGCGCGGACATCGACCCGAAGTCCGCCCTGGCCCAGGACGACCCCGAGGCGGAGGGCTCCCGCGCCTACGTCAACCTCTTCACCACCACCGAGGAGCTCGCCGACGACGAGACCCTCCGGCAGGTCGCGGACCTCTACCACGAGCAGACCGTGATCGACGCCGAGATGGAGGAGACCAAGGACACGGCCGTGCCGCTGCAGCTGGAGCCGGAGGAGCTGCAGGAGCTGGCCGCGCGCTACCAGCAGGAGCTGAAGGACCAGGGACAGTGAGCGCTGCGGTCCCCTCCGGGCCGGTCGCACGCGGGCGCCCGGACGAGGTGCTCGTCGCCTTCCGCAACGTCTCGAAGTCCTTCCGCACCGGCTCCGGCCGGGCCGCGCGCGAGGTGCTGGCCGTCGACGACGTCAGCCTCGACGTCCACCGCGGCGAGATCTTCGGCGTGATCGGCTACTCCGGGGCGGGCAAGTCCACCCTGGTGCGCCTGATCAACGGGCTCGAGCCCGTCTCCTCGGGGTCCCTGACCGTGGAGGGCTTCGAGGTGGCCGGCCGCAAGGAGACCGAGCTGGCGCCCGTCCGGCAGGAGATCGGGATGATCTTCCAGCAGTTCAACCTGTTCACGTCCCGGACCGTGGCCGGCAACGTCGAGTACCCGCTCAAGCGGGCCGGCTGGCCGAAGGAGAAGCGGCGGGCGCGGGTCGCCGAGCTGCTGGAGTTCGTGGGCCTGTCCGCGCGCGCCGGCAACTACCCGGAGCAGCTCTCCGGCGGGCAGAAGCAGCGCGTGGGCATCGCCCGGGCGCTGGCGACCAGCCCGAAGCTGCTCCTGGCCGACGAGTCGACCAGCGCCCTCGACCCGGAGACCACCCAGGAGGTGCTGCAGGTGCTGCAGCGGGTCAACCGCGAACTGGGCATCACGATCGTGATCATCACCCACGAGATGGACGTGGTCCGGGCGATCGCCGACCGCGTCGCCGTGATGCAGGACGGCAAGGTCGTGGAGCACGGCTCCACCGTGGACATCTTCGCCCGGCCCCGCACCGAGACCGCACGCCGCTTCGTCTCCTCCGTCCTGCACTCGGTGCCGGACGAGCGCGAGGTCGAGCGGCTGCGCCGGGCCCACCGCGGGCGCCTGGTGATCGTGGACGTCGGCGACGGCGTGGACATCGGCGGCGTGCTCTCCGACGGCGCCGCCCGCGGGGTCCGCTTCACCATCGCCTACGGCGGGATCAGCGTGCTCCAGGAGCAGTCCTTCGGGTCCCTCACCTTCGAGCTGACCGGCGAGGACGCGGCCGTGCAGGCCGTGGTCGACGAGCTGTCCCGCATCACGACCCTGAGAGAGGTGGCCGCGTGAACGACTGGTCCGTCCTGGGCCCCGAGCTGCTCTCCGCGCTCGGGGAGACCCTGTACATGGTGTCCGTCACCCTCGTCCTCGCCGGCTTCCTCGGGATGCTCGTGGGCGTGGGGCTCTACGTGACCCGCCGGGGCAACATCCTGGAGAACCGGGCGGTGCACGAGGGGCTCAACCTCGTCGTGAACTTCGTCCGGCCGATCCCCTTCATCATCCTCCTGGCGGCGCTCGGGCCGCTGACGCAGCAGGTCGTCGGGACCCGCCTGGGCCCCAACGCGGCGATCTTCGCGATGACCATCGGGGCGATGTTCGCGGTCGCGCGCATCGTCGAGCAGAACCTGATGAGCGTGGACCCCGGCGTGGTGGAGGCCGCCCGCTCGATGGGCGTCTCGCGCGGGAGGATCATCACCACGGTGATCCTGCCCGAGGCGCTCGGACCCCTGGTGCTCGGCTACACCTTCCTGGTCATCGGCATCACGGACATGTCCGCGATGGCCGGGGCCATCGGCGCCGGGGGACTGGGCGACTTCGCACTGCGCCTGGGCTACCAGCGGTTCAACGACGAGGTCACGTGGGCGGCGGTCGCCGTGATCGTCGTCCTCGTCCAGCTGGTCCAGCTGGTGGGCAACCGGCTGGCCCGGCGCATCCTGCGCCGCTGAGGCCCCGGCGCCCCGGCGGTGCCCGCGACGGCCGGTCCCTCCCCGGAGGCGACCGGCCGTCGTCGTGCGCGGGAGCGTGACACCCCGCGCCCAGGATCGTGGTGCACACTGGTCCTCGCCGCGCACGCGCGGCCCCTGCCGTCCCCGGCGCCCGCCAGGGACGACCCGACGATCTCCGGAGGTCCCCGGATGGGCGTGGTCCTGTTCCTCGTGGGCGTGCTGCTCGCCGCCGTGGCCATCGCGGTCTCCATCGCCCTGCACGAGCTCGGCCACCTGGTCCCCGCCAAGCTCTTCGGCGTGCGCGTCACCCAGTACATGGTCGGCTTCGGACGCACCGTGTTCTCCCGCCGCCGCGGGGAGACCGAGTACGGGCTCAAGGCCGTGCCGCTGGGCGGCTACATCTCCATGGTCGGGATGTACCCGCCCGCCCGGGCGGGGAGCACGGCGCGGACCGCCGGCACCGGGGTCCTCCAGCAGCTCGCCGCCGAGGCCCGCAGCGCCTCCGCCGTGCAGCTGGCCCCCGGGGACGAGGACCGCGTCTTCTACCGCCTGCCCGTGTGGAAGCGGATCGTGATCATGCTCGGCGGGCCCGTCATGAACCTGCTGCTGGGCAGCGTGTGCCTCGCCGTGCTGCTCACCGGGTTCGGCACGGCGACGCCGACCACGACGGTCGCGTGGGTCTCGGAGTGCGTGGTGCCCGCCGAGCGGCAGGCCGCCGGGCAGACCGAGTGCCGCGCGGAGGACCCCGAGGCCCCGGCCAACGCGGCGGGGCTGCGTCCCGGGGACGTCGTCACCGCCGTCGCCGGCGCCCCCGTGGCCACGTGGGAGGAGCTCACCGCGCGGATCCGCGACCGCGCCGGGGAGCGGATCCCCGTGGTGGTCGAGCGCGACGGGGCGGAGGTGCGGACCGTGCTCACCCCGATCCTCACCTCCCGCCCGGTGGTCGACGACACCGGCGCCGCCGTGACGGGCCCCGACGGCGCGCCCCGCTACGAGGAGGTCGGGTTCATCGGGATCAGCCCCACCGCCGTGCCCGTCCGGCAGCCGCTCACCGCGGTGCCCGGGGCGGTGCTCGACGGCCTGGAGCAGATCGCCGGGGTCGTGCTGCACCTGCCGCAGCGGGTCTACGAGGTCGGGCAGGCCGCGTTCTCGGACGCGCCGCGGGACCCGGACGGGCCCATCTCCGTGGTCGGGATCGGCCGGATCTCCGGGGAGATCGCCGCCCACGAGGAGATCGAGCTGCGGGACAAGGCGGCCTCCCTGGTGGGGCTGATCGGGTCGGTGAACCTGGCGCTGTTCGTCTTCAACCTGCTGCCCCTGCTGCCGCTGGACGGCGGGCACGTGGCCGGCGCCCTGTGGGAGGGCCTGCGGCGGGGTGTCGCCCGGCTGCTGGGCCGCGCCGACCCGGGCCCGTTCGACCCGGCGCGGCTGCTCCCGCTGACCTACGCCGTGGCCGTGCTGATGATCGGGATGTCGGTCCTGCTGGTCTACGCGGACATCGTGAAGCCCGTGCAGCTGTTCTGAGCCGTTCGGCCACGGCGGAATCCGGGAACCGCGCCCAGGAACCGTCCGGGGGCATGGGGCACAATGGGAGGCGACGACGGACCCGGCGACCGGGTCCGCCCGCCACCGTCCCCGCATCTGTCCGCGAACTCCTCGGAGGAACCCTTGACCCCGGTCAGCCTCGGCATGCCCGCCGCACCCCAGCCCGTCCTGTCCCCGCGCCGGAAGACCCGGCAGATCCGGGTCGGGTCCGTGGGCGTCGGCTCCGACTCGCCGGTCAGCGTGCAGTCCATGACGACCACCCCCACCACGGACATCAACGCGACCCTGCAGCAGATCGCCGAGCTGACCGCCGCCGGGTGCGACATCGTCCGGGTGGCCTGCCCCTCGCAGGACGACGCCGACGCCCTGCCGATCATCGCGATGAAGTCCCCGATCCCGGTGATCGCCGACATCCACTTCCAGCCGAAGTACGTGTACAAGGCCATCGAGGCCGGGTGCGCGGCCGTGCGCGTGAACCCCGGCAACATCCGCAAGTTCGACGACCAGGTCGCCCAGATCGCCCGGGAGGCCAAGGCCGCCGGGGTGTCCATCCGGATCGGGGTGAACGCGGGCTCCCTGGACCAGCGGATCATGGACCGGTTCGGGAAGGCCACCCCGGAGGCGCTCGTGGAGTCCGCGGTGTGGGAGGCCTCCCTGTTCGAGGAGCACGACTTCCACGACTTCAAGATCTCGGTCAAGCACAACGACCCCGTCACCATGGTGCGGGCCTACCAGCTGCTGGCCGAGCGCGGGGACTGGCCCCTGCACCTGGGCGTGACCGAGGCCGGCCCGGCGTTCCAGGGCACCATCAAGTCCGCCACCGCCTTCGGCGCCCTGCTCTCCCAGGGCATCGGCGACACCATCCGGGTCTCGCTCTCCGCGCCCCCGGTCGAGGAGGTCAAGGTGGGCAACCAGATCCTGCAGTCCCTGGGCCTGCGCCCGCGCAAGCTCGAGATCGTCTCCTGCCCCTCGTGCGGGCGCGCCCAGGTGGACGTCTACACCCTCGCGGACGAGGTCACCGCGGGCCTGGAGGGCCTCACGGTCCCGCTGCGCGTCGCCGTCATGGGCTGCGTCGTCAACGGCCCCGGCGAGGCCCGCGAGGCCGATCTCGGGGTGGCCTCCGGCAACGGCAAGGGCCAGATCTTCGTCAAGGGCGAGGTCGTGAAGACCGTGCCCGAGGACCTCATCGTGGAGACCCTGATC
Organism: Kocuria turfanensis; assembly: GCF_001580365.1. NCBI lineage: Bacteria > Bacillati > Actinomycetota > Actinomycetes > Micrococcales > Micrococcaceae > Kocuria > Kocuria turfanensis. The sequence continues at coordinate 3,661,477 of NZ_CP014480.1, forward strand.
GAGGAGGCCAACCGCATCGCCGCCGAGATGGACGCCGACGGGGACGGGGAGAGCGCCACCGGCAGCCCCGTGGTGAGCGTCAGCTGACGGGCCGGTGACGATCGGGTGAGGACGCAGCGGAGGACGGCGCCGCGGCTCGTGCCGTCCGGGGAGGTCGACCCCGCCGACCTGGACCGCCTGCTCGGGGCGGACCCCGTCGCCCACGCCTTCGTGGCCGCCCACGTGGAGTCCCACCGCCGCGGCAAGGGCTCCCGGGTGCCGCCGGTCGTCGGCACGGCGGGCCCGGACGGGCAGCTCACCGGGGCCTGCTGGACGGGCACCAACGTGGTCCCCATCGCCCTCGACGAGCCCGGCCTCGACCTCGTGGCCGGGCACCTGCGCCGGGGCGGGGCCCGGTACGCGTCCATCTTCGGCCCGGCCGAGCCGGTGCTCGGACTGTGGTCCCGGCTCGAGCGCTCGTGGCCGCGGCCCTTCGACGTCCGCCCGGTGCAGCCCCTGCTGGCGATCGACCACGACCCGGCGCCCGACCCGCACCCCGGTGTCCGGTTCGCCACGAGCGCCGACCTGCCCGCCGTGCTCCCGGCCAGCGCCGCGATGTTCGAGGAGGAGGTCGGCTACTCCCCGTACTCCGGCGGGGACCGCGGCTACCGCGACCGGGTGGCCGCCCTCGTCGGCTCGGGACGCTGCCTGGTGCTGACCGACGAGCGGGACCGGGTGGTGTTCAAGGCCGACCTCGGCTCGGTCGCCCGCGGGGTCGCCCAGGTGCAGGGCGTGTGGGTGGACCCGGCGCACCGGGGCCGGGGGCTGGCGGTGCCGTGCATGGCCGCCGCGGTGCGCCTGGCCCGCCGCGGCACCCCGGTGGTCAGCCTCTACGTCAACGACTACAACACCCGCGCCCTGGCCACCTACCAGCGGGTCGGCTTCCGCCGGGTCGGGACCTTCGCGACCGTCCTGCTCTGAGCCCCGCACCGGGCGCGCCGTCCGGCGCGGCGCCGGGGGTGTAGATTTGACCGGAATCCGCGGCGCCGTCGGTGCCGCACCCCCTCTCGACGCCCCGGGCCCGGCCGCACCTCGCCGCGCTCCCCGGGAGAAACGGAGCCCACGTGGCGCTGCGCCTCTCCTCCCTGTTCCTGCGGACCCTCCGCGAAGACCCCGTCGACGCCGAGGTGGACAGCCACCGGCTGCTCGTGCGCGCCGGGTACATCCGCCGCGCCGCTCCCGGCATCTACACCTGGCTGCCGATGGGCCTGCGGGTGCTCGCGAAGGTGGAGCGGGTGGTGCGCGAGGAGATGGACGCGATCGGCGCCCAGGAGGTGCACTTCCCGGCGCTGCTGCCGCGCGAGCCCTACGAGGTCACCAACCGGTGGACGGAGTACGGCGAGAACCTCTTCCGCCTGAAGGACCGCAGGGAGGCCGACTACCTCCTCGCGCCCACGCACGAGGAGATGTTCACCCTGCTCGTGAAGGACCTGTACTCCTCGTACAAGGACCTCCCGGTCACCCTCTACCAGATCCAGGCCAAGTACCGTGACGAGGCCCGCCCGCGCGCCGGCCTGCTGCGCGGGCGCGAGTTCGTGATGAAGGACTCCTACTCCTTCGACGTCGACGACGCCGGCCTCGACGAGTCCTACGCCCGCCACCGCGAGGCCTACGTCCGGATCTTCGAGCGCCTGGGCCTGCCCGTGATCGCCGTGTCGGCGCAGTCCGGGGCCATGGGCGGCTCCCGCTCCGAGGAGTTCCTGCACCCCACGCCGATCGGGGAGGACACCTTCGTGCGCTCGGCCGGGGGCTACGCGGCCAACGTCGAGGCGGTCACCACGGTGGTGCCGCCCGAGCGCGAGCTCGACGACGCACCCGAGGCCCGGGTGCTCGACACCCCGGACAGCCCCACCATCGACACGCTCGTGGAGCGCTCGAACGAGCTGCACCCGCGCGCCGAGGGCCCCTGGACCGCCTCCGACACGCTCAAGAACGTGGTGCTGGCCGTCGTCCTGCCCGACGGCGGGCGCCGGCTCGTGGCGGTCGGCCTGCCCGGGGACCGTGCCGTGGACCTCAAGCGCATCGAGGCCGGCGTCGGCGCCGCCCTGGAGGTCTCCGGGGAGGTGCTGGTGGAGCAGGCCACCGACGAGGACCTGCGCACCTGCCCGCTGCTGGTGAAGGGCTACATCGGCCCGGGCCTGGGCCTCGACCAGGCCGTGCTCGGCGAGGACTCCTCGACCGGGATCCCCTTCTTCGTCGACCCGCGCGTGGTCCGCGGCACCCGCTGGATCACCGGGGCGAACGTGGCCGGCAAGCACGTCTACGACCTCACGGCCGGGCGCGACTTCGCCTGGGACGGCGTCCTCGAGTGCGCCGAGGTCCGGGCCGGCGATCCCGCACCGGACGGTTCCGGCCCGCTCGAGGCGGCCCGCGGCATCGAGATGGGCCACATCTTCCAGCTGGGCCGCAAGTACGCCGAGGCCCTCGGGCTGAAGGTCCTGGACCGCAACGGCAAGCTCGTCACCGTGACCATGGGCTCCTACGGGATCGGCGTCACCCGCGCGGTGGCCGCCCTGGCCGAGGCCTACCACGACGACAAGGGCCTGATCTGGCCCCGCCGGGTCGCCCCGGCCGACGTCCACGTGGTCGCCACCGGCAAGGGGCCCGAGGTGCTCGAGGAGGCCGAGCGGATCGTGGCCGAGCTCGAGGCCGAGGGCATCGAGGTGCTCTTCGACGACCGCCCCAAGGTCTCCCCGGGAGTGAAGTTCGGCGACGCCGAGCTGCTCGGCGTGCCCACCGTCCTGGTGGTCGGCCGCGGCCTCAAGGACGGCCTGCTGGAGCTCAAGGACCGCGCGAGCGGCACCAGCGAGGACGTGGCCCGGGACGGCATCGCCGCGGTGGTCTCCGCAGCCGTGCGCGGCTGAGCCCGTGGACCAGCTCGAGGGCTGGCTGGGGGCCTCCGGCCTGGAGCAGATGGAGCCCGGCGTCGTGGCCCTGCTGGTCGCCGCCGGGCTGGCCGCCGGGTTCATCGACGCCGTGGTCGGCGGCGGCGGGCTGCTGCAGCTGCCGGTGGTGCTCATGGTGCCCGGCATCAGCCCGGTCCAGGCGCTGGCGACCAACAAGATGGGCTCGGTGTTCGGCACGGCCACGAGCGCGCTGACGTTCTACCGCCGCACCTCCCCGGACCTGCGCACGGCCCTGCCCATGGCCGGGGTCGCGCTGGCCGGCAGCTTCGGCGGCGCCGCCCTGGCCGCGTCCCTGCCCGAGGAGGTGTTCCGGCCGATCATCCTCGCGGCGCTGGTGGCCGTGCTGCTGTTCACCGTCGCCCAGCCGACCGTCGGCCAGCTCACCGAACTGCGCCACAGCGGGGCGCGGCACTACGGGACCGCGATGGTGATCGGCACGGTCATCGGCTTCTACGACGGCGTGATGGGCCCGGGCACCGGGTCGTTCCTGGTGATCGCCATGATCACGCTGCTGGGCTACAGCTTCCTGGCCGCGAGCGCGAAGGCGAAGATCGTCAACCTGGCCACCAACGTGGGCGCCCTGCTGTTCTTCTTCGGGCACGGCTCGGTGCTGTGGGGCCTGGGGCTGCTGCTGGGCCTGTCCAACATGGTGGGCGGCTACCTCGGGGCGCGCACCGCCGTGGCCCGCGGCAACCGGTTCATCCGGGTCGTGTTCCTCAGCGTGGTCTCGCTGCTGATCCTCAAGCTGGGCGTCGACGTGCTCCGGGGGGCCTGACCCCGGAGCCCGGCCCCGGCGCGGCCGCCCCGGTCCGGGGCCGGGGCCCGGCACGGCTCCTGGCGGCGGGGCGCCGGGGGCACCCCGGGGCGACGCCGGCCGCGCGTCACGGTGCGCCGGGCGCGGCGGAGCGGTCGTCGGGGAGCACCCCGGGCAGGGCGTCCACCTCGCCGCCGAGCTCCGCGCGCAGCGTGCCGGCCCGTTCGAGCGCCTGCAGCGCCCAGCAGCGTGTCGCCGGCCCGCCCTGGGCGAGGGCCCGGGCGGCGGCCTCCTGCACGTCGCCGGCCGCCGCACCGGCACCCCGGAGGGGGTCCTCCGCGACCTCCCGGGGCAGCACGTAGGCGCCGGCCCGCAGCCCGGGCTCGGCCGCGAGCACCCCGCGCGCCACGGGAGCCTCCAGCAGGTCGGCCACGTCCTCGCGGGCCTGCCGCAGCGGAGCGCCCGCCGGTGCGCCGGCCGGCCCCGTGCGGGCGGCCAGCGCCTCGAGGGCGTAGCCGGCCCGGTCCAGCGCGGACCACAGCGGCGCCGCCGCGGGAGTCGTCGCCCCGGAGCCGGGGTCCGCGCCGGGCGCGCACAGCCGCGGCACCGCGGCGTCCCCGCCCAGCTGCCCGGCCGTGGTCGCCCGCGAGGCCGCGGTGGCGCCCAGGACGGCGGCCAGGGCGGGGTCCTCGGCGTCCAGGGCGTCCCGGGCCAGGGTCTCGGCCGAGCGCGCCAGGGCGCCGGGCAGGTCCTCGGTGTCCGCCGGGGCGCCGGGGCCGGCGGCGTCCGCGGGGGAGGGGTCCGCGGCCCGCGCCGCGGCCGGGACCCGGGCCGCGGGCGCCGGGCCCAGGGCGGCGAGCTGGCGGTCCAGGTCCGCGCGCACGGCCGCCCCCTCCGCCAGGGCCTCCAGGGACGGGTGCCTCAGCAGCGCCTCCGTGCGCGACCACGCGTCCGCCCGGGCCGCCTCGTCGGGGGGCACCGGCCGCGCCGCGCCGAGCCACCAGCCGCCGACCGCGGCGAGGAGCACCACCAGCACCGTCAGCAGCGGCGGGAGCACCCGGCGGGCGGGCGTGCGGGGATCGGTCACCGAGGGCTCCTGGGCGGGGGGAGGGGAGAAGGGCGGGGTCCCGGTTCATCATAGGATCTGCAGGAGCGACCCCCGCCCGACCCTAGAGCACCAGGAGATCCCCGTGAGCGAGCAGAGCAGCACCGGACCCGACGACCACCGGAGGCTGACCGAGCTGATCGGACCGGTCGTGGAGGAGGCGGGCCTGGTCCTGGAGGACGTCGCCCTGAAGCCGAGCGGCACCGGGCTGGTGCTGCAGGTGCTCGTCGACCTCCCCGAGGACCGCACCGACAGCGTGGACATCGACCGGATCGCCGAGGTGGCCCGCGCGGTCTCCGACGCCCTGGACCGGGACGACCCCGTGCCCGGGTCCGCCTACGAGCTGGAGGTCTCCTCCCCGGGGGCCACCCGGGAGCTCGCCGAGCCCCGGCACTGGCGGCGCTCGCTCGGGCGGCTGGTGCGCGTCACCCCCGTGGAGGGGGAGAAGTTCACCGCCCGGCTGCTGGAGGTGGCGCAGGACGGCGTGGTCCTGCAGCGCAGCCACCAGGCCAAGAAGGGGATGCCCGCCCGGCTGCTCGACCCGGAGCGGTGGCCGTTCGACCGTGTGCGCCGGGCCAAGGTGGAGGTCGAGTTCACGGACTGAGCGCCCCGGAGCACCCCGCGGCGAGTGTAAGATGTGCCGTTGACGCCGCGGCGCCCACCGGCGCCGCGGTCCGCAGTGCGACGACAACCGAGTACAACGAACGAGTGTGCGAACACGACCCGTGGCAGCGCTCCGTCCTCACCGACGGCGCGCTGTTTCGTCCCCGGGGTCGACACGTGAGGAAGGCCGGACATGGACATCGATATGAGCACCCTCCGACTGCTGGAGCGTGAGCGCGACATCCCCGTGGACCTGCTCATCCCCACGATCGAGCAGGCCCTCCTGCTGGCCTACCAGAAGAGCCCCGGGGCGCTGCCGGGCGCCCGCGCCGAGATCGAGCGCCGGACCGGGCACGTGACCATCTGGGCCCCCGAGCTGGACGAGGACGGCGAGGCGATCGGGGAGTTCGACGACACCCCGGCCGGCTTCGGGCGGATCGCGGCCTCCACGGCCCGCCAGGTCATCCTGCAGCGCCTGCGCGACGTCGAGGACGACGCCGTGCTGGGCCACTTCAAGGGCCGCGAGGGCGAGATCGTGTCGGGGCAGATCCAGCAGGGCCACAACCCGCACATGGTGCAGGTCGACCTCGGCACCGTGGAGGGCGTGCTGCCCCCGCACGAGCAGTCCCCGGGCGAGAAGTACCTGCACGGGTCCCGGATCCGGGCCTTCGTGGTGGAGGTCAAGCGCGGCATGAAGGGCCCGTCCATCACGCTGTCCCGCTCCCACCCCGACCTCGTGCGCCGGCTCTTCGAGATGGAGGTGCCCGAGATCGCCGACGGCTCCGTCGAGATCATGGCCGTGGCCCGCGAGGCCGGGCACCGCACCAAGATCGCCGTGCGCGCCACCCAGGGCGGGATCAACGCCAAGGGCGCCTGCATCGGCGAGATGGGCTCCCGGGTGCGCGCGGTGATGAGCGAGCTGCACGACGAGAAGATCGACATCGTGGACTGGTCCGACGACCCGGCCCGCTGCATCGCCAACGCCCTGTCCCCGGCCAAGGTGTCCCGGGTCACCGTGCTGGACGAGCGCGCCCGCTCGTCCCGCGCCGTCGTCCCCGACTCCCAGCTGTCCCTGGCCATCGGCAAGGAGGGGCAGAACGCCCGCCTCGCCGCGAAGCTCACCGGCTGGAAGATCGACATCGTGCCCGAGTCGAAGGCGGCCCCGCGGGCCTGAGCGCGCCCCCGGGTCACCGCCCGCCCGGTTTCGGCTCAGGGCCGTCCCCGGGATAGACTGGTCCACGGTCAGATCGTTGGTGGTCCCTGTCCGGCGCCGGATCCCCGGCCCGCGCGAGCCGTCCCGACGTCCCGCCGCGAGACGAGGAGCCCTGAGTGAGTGCGGACTCCCGTCGCACGTGCATCGGATGCCGGACCACCGACCACCCTGACCAGCTCGTACGTGTGGTGACCGAGCCGGACGACGGCGGCCGAAAGGCCGTGCTCGACCGGACCGGGCGCCTCGGCGGTCGTGGAGCCTGGCTCCACCCCTCCCGCGAGTGCCTGGACACGGCCCTGCGCCGGCGCGCCTTCCAGCGCGCGTTCCGGGCCCCCGTGGACACCGAGGGGATCGCCCCCGAGCTGGACGCCCTGCTGTCCTCGCGGACGGCCCGGCGACCGGGCGCACGAGTGCCGACCACAGCCGTCCCCGGACGGCAGCCCGCGCGGTCCGACCGGACCGGTGACCACGTCCGCACGCGGGTCAGAACTGGAAAGCGAGTCAGAGAACCGATGGAAAACCGATGAGTGCCCAGCGATGAGTGCTTCGTTGTGCTCTGCCTACGGCCTCCTGGGCCGGTGCGCCGTCATCGACGGCCGACACCCCGGGAGCCTCAACGGAAAATAAGTGGTTCGTGCCTGTTTCGGTGCGGACCGAGACAGGAGAGAAGTGGCCAAGCCCCGCGTTCACGAGCTCGCGAAAGAGCTCGGAATAACGTCCAAGGAAGCGATTTCCACGCTTCAGACCCTGGGTGAGTTCGTCCGAGGCGCGTCCTCGACCGTCGAGCCCCCCGTCGCCAAGAAGCTGCGCTCGGCGTTCGCCGACAAGGCGGACAAGGCCGCCGCGGCCCCCGCCCGCCCGGCCGGCGGCAGCGCGCCGTCCCCCGCGAAGTCGGGCCGTCCCGCACCCCGGCCCGGCACGTCCGCCAAGCCGGGCTCCGCCGCGCCCGCCCCGGGCCCGGCGGCCGCCAAGCCCGCCGAGAAGCCCGCTGAGAAGCCGGCCGCCAAGCCCGCCCAGCAGGCCCCCGCGCAGCCCCAGCAGCCGGCCGCCCCGCAGCGTCCCGCCTCGCCGGGCGCCAAGGCACCCAGCCCCGGGCCCCGCCCGGGCAACAACCCGTTCGCCACCCAGCAGGGGATGTCCCGCGGCGGGGCGCCCCGTCCGGGCTCGGCCGCGCCGCGCCCCGGCGCCGCGGCTCCCCGCCCGGGCTCGGCCGGGCCCCGTCCCGGCGCGCCCCGTCCCGGCGGCCCCCGCCCGGGCAACAACCCGTTCGCCGCCCAGCAGGGCATGCGCACGGGCCGCCCCGAGCGCCAGGGCGGACCGCGTCCCCAGGGCCAGGGCGGTCCCCGTCCGCAGGGCCAGGGCGCGGCCGGTCCGCGTCCGCAGGGCCAGGGCGGACCCCGTCCCCAGGGCGGCCCCCGCCCCGGCGGCGCCCGTCCCAGCCCGAACATGATGCCCGGTCACACCTCCGGTGTGGCCCCGATCGGCTCGCGCCCGGCCGGCGGCGGAGCCGGCCCCCGGCGCGGCGGCCCCGGTGGCGGCGGCGGGTTCTCCCGTCCCGGCGGCGGCCCCGGCCGCGGCGGCCGCGGCGGCACCCAGGGCGCCTTCGGGCGCGGCGGTGCGCGCGGCAAGCAGCGCAAGTCGAAGCGGGCGAAGCGCCAGGAGCTCGAGCAGATGAAGGCCCCGTCCGTCGGTGGCGTCTCCGTGCCCCACGGCGACGGCAACACGGTCGTGCGGCTGCGCCGCGGCGCGTCCCTGACGGACTTCGCCGAGAAGATCAACGCGAACCCGGCCTCCCTCGTCACGGTGCTCATCCACCTCGGCGAGATGGCCACCCAGACGCAGTCCCTCGACGAGGAGACCTTCCAGCTGCTGGGCGCCGAGCTCGGGTACAGGATCCAGGTCGTCTCCCCGGAGGACGAGGAGCGCGAGCTCTTCGAGTCCTTCGACATCGACCTGGAGGCGGAGGCCGCGGCCGAGGGCGACGACGTGCTCGAGGCGCGCCCGCCGGTCGTGACCGTCATGGGCCACGTGGACCACGGCAAGACCCGCCTGCTCGACGCGATCCGCAACACCAAGGTGATCGAGGGGGAGGCCGGCGGCATCACCCAGCACATCGGCGCCTACCAGATCGAGACCGAGGTGGACGGCCAGGAGCGGCAGATCACCTTCATCGACACCCCGGGCCACGAGGCGTTCACCGCCATGCGTGCCCGTGGTGCCCAGGTGACGGACATCGCCGTGCTCGTGGTCGCCGCGGACGACGGCGTCATGCCGCAGACGGTCGAGGCGCTCAACCACGCCCAGGCCGCCGGCGTGCCGATCGTGGTGGCGGTCAACAAGATCGACAAGCCCGAGGCGAACCCGGAGAAGATCCGCGGTCAGCTCACCGAGTACGGTCTGGTCCCGGAGGAGTACGGCGGCGACACCATGTTCGTCGACGTCTCGGCCCGCCAGAACCTGAACATCGACGACCTGCTGGACGCGATCGTGCTGACCGCGGACGGTGCGCTCGAGCTGCAGGCGAACCCCAACAAGGACGCCCGCGGTGTGGCCATCGAGGCGAACCTGGACAAGGGCCGCGGTGCGGTCTCGACCGTGCTCGTGCAGTCCGGCACGCTGCGCGTCGGCGACGCGATCGTCGCCGGCGCCGCGTACGGCCGCGTGCGCGCCATGTTCGACGAGAACGGCAAGTCGGTCGAGCAGGCCGGCCCCTCGCGGCCGGTGCAGGTCCTCGGCCTGGACTCGGTGCCCCGCGCCGGTGACACGTTCCTGTCCACCCCGGAGGAGCGCACCGCGCGCCAGATCGCCGAGAAGCGGCAGGCGGCGGACCGCAACGCGCTGCTCGCCAAGCGCCGCAAGCGGATCACGCTGGAGTCCTTCGACGAGGCCGTGGCCGCGGGCAAGATCGACACGCTCAACCTCATCATCAAGGGCGACGTGTCCGGTGCCGTCGAGGCGCTGGAGGACTCGCTGCTCAAGATCGACGTGGGCGAGGAGGTCCAGCTGCGCGTCATCCACCGCGGTGTGGGCGCGATCACCCAGAACGACGTCAACCTGGCGACCGTCGACAACGCCATCATCATCGGCTTCAACGTCCGTCCCGCCGAGCGCGTGACGGAACTGGCCGACCGCGAGGGCGTCGAGATGAAGTTCTACTCGGTGATCTACAACGCCATCGACGACGTCGAGAGCGCGCTCAAGGGCATGCTCAAGCCGGAGTACGAGGAGGTGGAGCTCGGCACCGCCGAGATCCGCGAGGTGTACCGCTCCTCCAAGTGGGGCAACATCGCCGGTGCCTACATCACCAAGGGCACCATCCGCCGCAACTCCAAGGCCCGGCTGGTCCGGGACGGCAGCGTGGTGGCCGACAACCTCACGATCGACTCGCTGCGCCGGTTCAAGGACGACGCGACCGAGGTCCGCGAGGGCTACGAGTGCGGTATCGGGCTCGGCTCCTTCAACGACATCCGTGAGGGCGACCTCATCGAGACGTGGGAGATGCGCGAGAAGCCGCGCGCCTGACCCGTCCCCGGCCCCGCGCCCCGCGCGCGGGGCCGGCACGGACGGGCCCGGTGCCCGTCCGTGCCGCCGCCACCGTGTGCACCACAGCACCCCCGAAGCACAGCACCGTCGAACGACGAGCACCACCGAACGACGAGCACCACCGAACGACAGCACCGTCGAAGAACCGAGGAGCACCCACCATGGCTGACGCAGCACGCGCCGCCCGACTCGCCGACCGGATCAAGGTGGTCGTGGCCCAGGCGCTCGAGCGCCGGGTCAAGGACCCCCGGCTCGGCTTCGTGACCATCACGGACGCCCGGGTGACCAACGACCTGCAGCACGCGACGCTGTACTACACGGTCTTCGGCACCGCGGAGGAGCAGGAGAGCACCCGCGCGGCCCTGGAGTCCGCCAAGGGCGTCCTGCGCAGCGAGGTCGGCCGCAACATCACGGCCCGCCTCACCCCGACCCTCACGTTCGTCCCCGACGAGATCCCCGTGAACGCCTCCCACCTGGAGGAGGTGCTGCGCGCCGCCAAGGAGAAGGACGCCGAGGTCGCCGCGCAGGCCGCCTCGGCCACCTGGGCGGCGGGGGAGGACCCCTACCGCAGGCCCGCCGAGGAGGACGACGAGTCCTCCCCGTCCCGCTGAGCGCGGCAGGCACCGGACCGGTGGCCCGCGCCCCGCACGACGTCCCGAGCCCGGACCCGTCCCTGCCGACGGTGTCCGGGCTCGTGGTCGTGGACAAGCCCGCCGGCTGGACCAGCCACGACGTCGTCGCCCGGATGCGCCGGCTCGCCGGCACCCGGAAGGTCGGCCACGCCGGGACCCTGGACCCCATGGCCACCGGGGTGCTGGTGGTGGGCGTCGAGAAGGCGACCCGCCTGCTGACCTGGGTGGTCGGCCAGGACAAGACCTACGAGGCCGTCCTGCGGCTGGGCCAGGCGACGGTGACCGACGACGCCGAGGGCGAGCTGGTCGCCGCGGCGGAGCCCGCCGCCGTCGAGGCCCTCACCGACGAGGCCGTGACCGCCGCGGTCGCCGGGCTCACCGGTGCCATCCAGCAGGTCCCGGCCAAGGTCAGCGCCATCAAGGTCGACGGCCGGCGGGCCTACGCCCAGGTGCGCGCCGGACGGGACGTGGAGCTCGCCGCCCGTCCCGTGACGGTCTCGGCCTTCGACGTGCACCGCATCACCCGGACCCGCGACGACGCCGGCCGACCGGTCCTCGACGTCGAGGCCACCGTCTCCTGCAGCACCGGCACCTACGTGCGCGCCCTGGCGCGGGACCTCGGCGAGGCCCTGGGGGTCGGCGGGCACCTCACCGCCCTGCGCCGCACCCGCGTGGGCGCGCTGACCGTGGAGCACGCCTCCACCCTGGACCAGCTCGCCGCCGACGTCGCCGCGGGCCGCCCCCTGCCCGTGACCACCCTGGAGCAGGCCGCCGCCGGGCTCTTCCCCGTCCGCCGGCTCACGGCCGCCGAGGCCGGGGACCTCGCCGACGGGCGCCGGATCGGGCCCTCCGCCGGGGACCCGGCGGATGGCCCTCTCGACAACGACGCCGTCACCGCCGGCCTCGCCCCGGACGGACGGCTCGTCGCCCTGCTCCAGGACCGGGGCGACCGCGGTGCCCGCACGGCCAAGCCCGTGCTCGTGTTCCTGCCCGGGGAGCGGTTTCCCGCCGTCCCGGAGCCGCCCGCTCAGCCGGGGCGGGACCGCTGATGCTGTGGGGCTACGACGGCTGGTTCTGGGCCGCGGTCCTGCTCGGCGGGGCGTCCTTCCTGGTGTGCGTGGTGCAGGCCCTGCGGGGCCGGCGGCCCGACGACTGGACCCAGGGCTCCGTGCTGCTGCTGGAGGCCTTCCTGCTCGCCTACGCGGTGGGCTCGGTCGTCATGCACGTGCTGGGTCCCGCCCCCACCGGCTCGGCACTGGAGTACTGGGGCTACCTGCTGACCGCGCTGCTCATCCCCGCCGGGACCTTCGTGTGGTCGCTGGTGGAGCGCTCGGCCTGGTCCAACTACGTGCTCGCCGCCGCGGGGCCCGTGGTGGCGATCATGGTCTACCGCATGAACTTCATCTGGTACTACCAGTGAGCCCCCGCCCACCGTCCGCCCCGCCCGACCAGGAGACCGCCCGATGACCCACCACCCCGAGCCCGGCCGCACCCGGCTGCAGCAGCGCTTCGGCCCCCGGGGCGGCGGCGTGCGCGCCGACCGGAAGTCCTCGGGCTTCGGCCGTCTGGTCGTGGTGGTCTACGCGGTGTTCTCGCTCTCGGCCGGGGTCCGGTCCCTGTACCAGATCCTCACCGACTTCGGCGCCGCCCCGCTGCCGTACCTGCTCTCCGCCTTCGCCGCGGCGGTGTACGTGCTGGCCACCGTGGCCCTCGCCCGGCCCGGCGCCCGCTGGCACCGCGTGGCCGTGGCCGCGGTGCTGGTGGAGCTGTGCGGGGTGCTCGGCGTGGGGCTGCTCTCGGTGCTCGCCCCCGAGCTCTTCCCCGAGGCCAGCGTGTGGTCGCACTTCGGCCAGGACTACGGCTACGTGCCGCTGGTCCTGCCCCTGGTCGGGCTGGTGTGGCTGTGGCGCTCCCGTCCCCGGGCCGCCGCCCCGGGAGCCTGAGCTCCCCGCCGGGGAGCCCGGCCCGGCCGCGCCGGGCGGCCGCCGGCAGCGGGTAGGCTCGTGCGCGGGCCCGAGCGCCCCGCGCCGCACCCCTCCCGAAAGGACCACGCCCATGCCCGCACGCCCCGACGGCGCCGGAGACTACGACGTCCCCGTCCTCACCGACGGGACCGTGGTCCTGCGCCGGCTCGAGGAGCGCGACGTCCCGCAGCTGGCCCGCAACTGCGCCGATCCCGCGGCCGCCGAGTTCACCACCGTGCCGCTGGGCTACACGGAGTCCGACGCCCGCTGGTACGTCGAGCACTTCGTCCCCGAGGCCTGGCGCGCGGGCCGCGAGTACAACTGGGCCGCCGCCGACGCCGCGACCGACCGCCTCTACGGGACCGTGGGGTTCAACGCGCTGCGCGGCACCACCGCCGACGTCGGGCTCAACTTCGGCCCGCACGCCCGGGGGACCGGGGCCGCCGAGGCCGCCTGCCGGCTGCTGCTCGACCACGGCTTCGAGCAGCTGGGCCTGACCTATGCTTACTGGGTGGCGAAGGTCCCCAACTGGGCCAGCCGCAAGCTCGCGTGGAAGCTGGGGTTCCGGTCGCCGGTGCGGATCGACGGGTTCATGGAGCAGCGCGGCGCCTCCGTGGACGCCTGGATCCTCACCCTCGGCGCCGACGACCCCCGCGCCCCCCGCACCCCCTGGGACGGCCCGCCCCCGCCCGGCGCCGCGCGCTGAAGCCCGCCCGTCCCGTCCCTGCCTGTCCCGATCCTGCCTGTCCCGATCCTGCGAGGAGAACCGTGTTCCGCTGGCGAGACCTCTCTGACGTCCCCCCGGGCTTCGGCCCGTCGGTGGTCACCCTCGGCAACTTCGACGGCGTCCACCGGGGCCACCAGCAGGTGATGTCCCAGCTCGTCAGCTCCGCCCGCGAGCGCGGCTGGGCCTCGGTCGTGGTGACGTTCGACCCGCACCCGGCCCAGGTGCACCGGCCCGACAGCCCGCCGGGGCTGATCATGGGCACCGAGGACAAGCTCGACGCCCTCGAGCAGACCGGGGCGGACGCGGTGCTCGTGCTGCGGTACACCCTGGAGCTCGCGGAGCAGACCGCCGAGGAGTTCGTGCTGGGCACCCTGGTCGGACCGCTCGGCGCCCGCTGCCTGGTGGTGGGCTCCGACACCCGCCTGGGCCGGGGCAACTCCGGCAACATCGACACGCTGCGGGAGCTGGGGGAGCGGCACGGCTTCGAGGTCCGGGTGGTCGACGACCTGCTGGACCCGCTGGACGGCGAGGACTCCCGGCACGCCCCGGCGGGCGAGCGGCGCTGCTCGTCGACGTGGATCCGCTCCTGCCTGCAGGCCGGGGACGTGCGCGCCGCCGCCCGGCTGCTCGGGCGCAACCACCGGGTGCGCGGGGAGGTGGTGCACGGGGCGGCCCGGGGGCGGGAGCTGGGCTACCCCACGGCCAACCTGTCTCCGGAGACGGCCGGCTTCGTCCCCGCGGACGGGATCTACGCCGGGTGGCTGGTCGACGCCCACGGCACCCGCTGGCCCACCGCGATCTCCGTGGGCTCCAACCCCACGTTCGAGAACGTCCCGCGCCAGGTGGAGGCCCACGTCATCGACCGCCCCGCGGAGCGGGTCGAGGACTTCGACCTCTACGGCCAGGACGTGGTCGTCGAGTTCGTGGAGCGTCTGCGCGGGATGGTCGCCTACGAGGGCGTCGACAAGCTCGTGGCGCAGATGGACGACGACGTCGCCCGCACCCGGCGGATCCTGGCCGCCGAGGGCTGAGCCCCCGGCGGCCCGGGGCTACATCTCCTCGTGGGTGTTCGGGTCGAAGCCCGAGCCGCTGATCCCGGTGTGCAGCATCTGCATCCGCTGCATCTGCTCCTCGTCGAGCTCCCAGTCGAAGACGTCCAGGTTCTCGGCCATCCGCCGGGTGTCGGAGGTCTTCGGGATCGGTACGGTCCGGGACTGCAGGTGCCAGCGCAGCACGACCTGCGCCGGGGTGCGCCCGGTCCGCCGGGCGATCCGCGCGATCCACTCGTGCTGGAGGACGTCCGTCTTGCGGCCCAGCGGGGACCAGGCCTGCGTGACGATGCGGTGCTCCTCGTGGAACTCCCGCAGCCGCTCCTGCTGGTACTGCGGGTGCAGCTCGACCTGGTTCACGGCCGGGGTCGTCCCGGTCTCCGCCACGAGGCGGCGGATGTGCGCCGGGGTGAAGTTGGACACCCCGACCGAGCGGACCAGGCCCTCCTCCTGCAGCTCCAGCATGGTCCGCCACGTCTCCACGTAGCGGTCCACCGACGGGTTCGGCCAGTGGATGAGGTAGAGGTCCACGTGGTCGGTGCCCAGCCGCCGCAGCGACCCGTCGAGGGAGCGGCGCACGGCGTCGGTGCCGTGGTCCCGGCCCGGCAGCTTGGTGGTCAGGAACAGCTCGTCGCGGGGCACGCCGGAGGCGGCGATCCCGCGGCCCACCCCGGCCTCGTTGCGGTAGTTCACGGCCGTGTCGACCATCCGGTAGCCGAGCATCAGCGCCTCGGCCACGTTCGCCTCCGCCTCGGCGTCGTCCATGGGGTAGGTCCCCAGGCCGATCGCGGGGATGCGCCGGCCGTCCCGCATGGTGTGCGTGCGGCCGGCCGGCTCGAGGCCCCGGCCCTCGTGGGTGTCCTTGCTCACGGGCTGCTCCTGTGCTCCGTGCCCGGCGCGCGTGCGCGCCGGGCCCTGGTCGTGGTGTCCTTCCCATCTTGGCCCACGGCCCCGGGAGCACCCAGCCCAGCGCGCCGCGGGCCGCCCCGCTGGGGTGATCCGCGCGCGTCCGGTAGACTTGACGGCGGTCCGACTGCAGTCCGTGGTTGTCGGATCCCCGGGAGCTCCCGGGACCCGGCGGCGAACCCGCCGACCGGGCCGCACGGTACTGACTCGAACGGAGTTACACGTGGCACTCGACGCCGCCGTCAAGCAGCAGATCATCCAGGACTTCGCCACCCACGAGGGCGACACCGGTTCTCCCGAGGTGCAGATCGCGGTCCTGACCCGCCGGATCGCCGATCTGACGGAGCACCTGAAGCAGCACAAGCACGACCACCACACCCGCCGCGGCCTGATGGCCCTGGTCGGTCGTCGTCGCCGCATGCTGACCTACCTGCGCGACACCGACATCACGCGCTACCGCACGCTCATCGAGCGCCTCGGCCTGCGCCGCTAGTCGGCCCCCGGCGGCGTCCCCCCGGCCCCCGGGAGGGCGCCGCCGAGCACCACCCCCGTCCGGCCCGGACGGGTGAGCACCACCGCACGCAGCAGCACCACCGAACCCCAGACGGGGCCACCGCGCCGATCATTCGCGGTCCTCGGTAGTGATCTCCGGAAACCGGACGGCCCCCGCGGGCCCCGGCGGTCCGTGGATCTCGATCGAAGACCGGGTGACGCGCGGACCGCCCCGCCGATCACGAAACGGAGGTGACCCTTGGAGGGTCCCGAGATCCAGTACGCCGAAGCCGTCATCGACAACGGCTCCTACGGAAAGCGCGTCGTGCGCTTCGAGACCGGCCGCCTCGCCAAGCAGGCCGCCGGCTCCACCCTCGTCTCCATCGACGAGGACACCACCATGCTCTCGGCCACCACGGTGGGCAAGTCCCCCCGCGAGGGCTTCGACTTCTTCCCCCTGACGGTCGACGTCGAGGAGCGCATGTACGCCGCCGGGCGCATCCCCGGCTCGTTCTTCCGCAGGGAGGGCCGCCCCTCCACGGACGCGATCCTCACCTGCCGCCTCATCGACCGCCCGCTGCGCCCGGCCTTCGGCAAGGGCATCCGCAACGAGGTCCAGGTCGTGGTGACGATCCTGTCCATCAACCCGGACGAGATCTACAACACCGTGGCGATCAACGCCGCGTCGATGTCCACGACCCTGTCCGGCATGCCCTTCCAGGGCCCGGTCGGCGGCGTGCGCATGGCCCTGATGGCCGGGGAGAACGGCCAGCACCAGTGGGTGGCCTTCCCGAAGCACTCCCAGCTCGAGAACGCCGTGTTCGACATGGCCGTGGCCGGCCGCGTCGTCACCGGCAAGGACGGCACCGAGGACGTCGCGATCATGATGGTCGAGGCCGAGGCCACCGACAACTCCTGGAACCTGATCAAGAGCAACGGCGCCGTGGCCCCCACGGAGGAGCTCGTGGCCCAGGGCCTCGAGGCCGCCAAGCCCGCGATCAAGGCCCTGTGCGACGCCCAGGCCGACCTCAAGGCCCGCGCCGGCAAGCCGGCGATGGAGCTGCCGCGCTTCGGCGGCTTCGGCGACGACGTCGAGGAGGCCGTGGCGGCCGCCGTCGGCACCCGGCTCGCCGAGGTCTACTCGATCGCCGACAAGCAGGAGCGCGAGACCGCGACCGACGAGCTGCACCAGTCGACCCTCGCGGAGCTGACCGGGGAGGGCAAGCCCTTCGCCGACCGCAAGGAGGAGGTCAACGGCGCCTACCAGGCCCTGACCAAGCAGACCGTGCGCCAGCGGATCCTCACCGAGCAGGTGCGCATCGACGGCCGCGGGCTGACGGACATCCGCCAGCTCACCGCCGAGGTCGAGGTCCTGCCCCGGGTCCACGGCTCCGCGATCTTCGAGCGCGGGGAGACCCAGATCATGGGCGTCACCACGCTGAACATGCTCAAGATGGAGCAGCAGATCGACTCGCTGTCCCCGGTCAAGCACAAGCGCTACGTGCACCACTACAACTTCCCGCCGTACTCCACCGGCGAGACCGGCCGCGTGGGCTCCCCGAAGCGCCGCGAGATCGGCCACGGCGCCCTGGCCGAGCGCGCCATCACCCCGGTGCTGCCCTCCCGCGAGGAGTTCCCCTACGCCATCCGCCAGGTCTCGGAGGCGCTGGGCTCCAACGGCTCCACGTCGATGGGCTCCGTGTGCGCCTCGACCCTGTCGCTGCTCAACGCCGGTGTGCCGCTGCGCGCCCCGGTCGCCGGCATCGCCATGGGCCTGGTCTCGGACGAGGTCGACGGGGAGACCCGCTACGCCGCGCTGACCGACATCCTGGGCGCGGAGGACGCGCTGGGCGACATGGACTTCAAGGTCGCCGGCACCGCCGAGTTCGTGACCGCGATCCAGCTCGACACCAAGCTCGACGGCATCCCCTCCTCCGTCCTGGACGCGGCCCTGACCCAGGCCCGCGAGGCCCGGCTGCACATCCTCGGGGTGCTCAACGCGGCCATCGACCAGCCGGACGAGATGAGCGAGTTCGCCCCGCGCGTGATCTCCGTGACGGTGCCCGTCTCCAAGATCGGTGAGGTCATCGGCCCCAAGGGCAAGATGATCAACCAGATCCAGGAGGACACCGGCACCGACATCTCCATCGAGGACGACGGCACCGTCTACATCGGCGCCACCGACGGCCCCTCGGCCGAGGCGGCCCGCGCGGCGATCAACGCGATCGCCAACCCGCAGGTCCCCGAGGTCGGGGAGCGCTACCTGGGCACCGTGGTCAAGACCACGACCTTCGGCGCCTTCGTCTCCCTGACCCCGGGCAAGGACGGCCTGCTGCACATCTCGGAGCTGCGCAAGCTCAACGAGGGCAAGCGCGTCACCGACGTCGAGGACGTCCTCGGCGTGGGCCAGAAGGTCCAGGTGGAGATCACCAAGGTCGACGACCGCGGCAAGCTCTCGCTGGCCCCGGTGGTCGCCGAGGAGCCCAACGTCTTCCCCGAGGACGACGTCGCCTCCGAGGTCTGAGCCGGGCCCGTCCCGCGCGCAGCAGAGCACGAGCACAGAAAGCAGCACACCTGGATGACGGCAGTCGATCTGCCGCTGGAGGCGGGCGACCGCGGCCCGGGGACCACCCCGGGCCCGGGCGCCCGCCTCTCGGCGGTCCTGAGCAGTTCACCGACCACCACCGCCGGGGCGTTGACCGCCGCGGCCGGGGGGTTCACGCACACCCTGCACGAGGGCGAGGGCGGCAACGTGGTGCGGCGCACCGTGCTGCCGTGCGGCACCCGCGTGCTCACCGAGCGGATGCCGGCCCAGCGCGCCGTGACGATCGGCTTCTGGGTGGGCGTCGGCTCCCGCGACGAGCAGCCCGGGCGGCTGGGCTCCACGCACTTCCTGGAGCACCTGCTGTTCAAGGGCACCACGCGGCGCTCGGCGCTGCAGATCGCCGAGGCCTTCGACGAGGTGGGCGGGGAGTCCAACGCGGCCACGGCCAAGGAGCACACCTGCTACTACGCCCGGGTGCTCGCCGAGGACCTGCCGATGTCCATCGACGTCATCACCGACATGGTCACCTCGGCCGTCCTCGACCCGGAGGAGCTCGAGCGGGAGCGGGGGGTGATCCTCGAGGAGCTGGCCATGGACAAGGACGACCCCGAGGACGTCGCCTTCGAGGAGTTCACCCAGCGGGTGCTGGGCGACCACCCGCTGGGCCGGCCGATCGGCGGCACCCCGGAGGAGATCCTGGCCGTGCCCCGCGACGCGGTGCTCGAGCACTACCGGCGGCACTACCGGCCCGAGGGCCTCGTGGTCACGGCCGCCGGCGGGCTGGAGCACGACGTGGTGGTGGGCCTCGTCGCGGAGGCCCTCGGCCGCGCCGGCTGGGACCCGTCCGCACCGGCCGCCCCGGTGGCCCGGCGCGAGCGCACCCCCGCCCCGCTGGCCCCCGCGTGGGGCGAGCACTTCCTGGAGCGGCCCGTGGAGCAGACCAACGTGCTCGTGGGCCGGCCCGGGATCGTGGCCGGCGACGAGCGCCGCTTCGCGATGACCGTGCTCAACGCCGCGCTGGGCGGCGGGATGTCCTCCCGCCTGTTCCAGGAGATCCGGGAGAAGCGCGGGCTGGCCTACAGCACGTTCTCCTTCTCGGGGGCGTACTCGGACGCCGGCTACTTCGGGATGTACGCCGGGTGCCTGCCGGCGCGCACCGACGAGGTCGTGGCGCTGATGACGGGCGAGCTCGAGACCCTCGCCGCGGACGGGATCGGCGCCGACGAGCTGCGCAAGGTCGTCGGCCAGCTCGGCGGCGGCACCGTGCTCGCCCTGGAGGACACCGGCTCGCGGATGTCGCGGCTGGGCTCGGCGGAACTGAAGTCGGGGGAGTTCCTCGACATCGACGAGTCGCTGGAGCGGGTGCGCTCCGTGACCCCCGAGCAGGTCCGGGAGCTCGCCGCGTGGCTCGCCGAGGGCCCCGTCGTCACCACCATCGTGGCGCCCTCCCGCCGCTGACCGCCGTCCCCGCACCCCGTGTGACCTAGAGTTGGAGCCATGACCGAGAGCACCGCCCCCGTGTCCACCGACGCCGCGACCACCGACGCCGCGGCGTCCGTCCCCGCCCCGCTGCGGGTCGCCGTGCTCGGCGCCCGCGGCCGGATGGGCAGCGAGGCCGTGCAGGCGGTGCGCCGCGCCGAGGGCCTGCAGCTCGTCGCCGAGCTCGGCCGGGAGGACTCCCTGCAGGCCCTGGTCGCCGCCGGCGCCGAGGTGGTGGTCGACCTCACCGTCCCCTCCGCCACGGAGGCCAACGTCCGCTTCGCCGTGGCGCACGGCATCCACTGCGTGGTCGGCACCACCGGCTGGGACGCCGAGCGGCTGGACCGGCTCGGGGTGCTCCTGGCCGAGCACCCGGGGGTGGGCGTGCTGATCGCCCCCAACTTCTCGGTCGGGGCGGTGCTGGCCATGCGCTTCTCCGCCCAGGCCGCCCGGTTCTTCGAGTCGGTGGAGATCGTGGAGCTGCACCACCCGGACAAGGTCGACGCCCCCTCCGGCACGGCCGCGCGCACCGCGGCCCTCGTCGGCGAGGCGCGTCGGGCCGCCGGGGCGGGGCCGTCGCCCGACGCCACCGAGCACGACCCGGCCGGCGCGCGCGGGGCGCTCGTCGACGACGTCCGGGTGCACTCGGTGCGCCTGCGCGGGCTGGTGGCCCACCAGGAGACGCTGCTCGGCGGCGTGGGGGAGCAGCTCACCATCCGGCACGACTCCTTCGACCGGATCTCCTTCATGACCGGCGTGGTCCTCGGCGTGCGCGAGGTCGGCTCCCACCCGGGGCTCACGCACGGCCTCGAGGGCTACCTCGACCTGGGGCTGTGACCCGGTGAGCTCGATGCGCGTCTGGGGCTGGGCGCTGCTCGCGGCCGGCGCCCTGACGCTGTGGCTGCTGCCCATCCCGGGCGGCTCGAAGCTGTGGATCCTCGCGGTGCTCGTCTTCGCCGGCGTCTTCACGCTGCTGGAGTCCACGAGCCGGGCCAAGGCGCTGGCCGCGGCCATGACCGCCCTGCTCGTCGTCTACCTCGCCCTGAGCCTGCACCGCGCGGCCCTGCTGCTGGGCACCGAGGGCTGGATCCCCAAGGCCTTCGGCCTGGCCCTGCTGGTGCTGCCGGCCGTGGGCGTGTGGGCGCTCGTGCGCGAGGTCCTCTTCGGCGTCCGCACCGAGCAGCTCGGCCGCACCCTGGAGGAGGAGGGCGGGCTGCCCGCGGACGACCTGCCGCGCACCCCGGGCGGCCGGATCGTGCGGGAGGCCGCCGACGAGCGGTTCCACGTCCACCGGGCGCAGACCGAGGAGGACCCCCGGGACTGGCGCAACTGGTACCGGCTCTCCCTGGCCTACGCCGCCGCCGGGGACCGCCGCCGCGCCCGCTCGGCGATGCGCGACGCCGTGGCCCTGTCCCGCGGGCGCCCGGCCCGCAACGTGGAGGCCGCCGGCCCGGCCGGCGACGGCCTGGACTGAGCCGTGGCCGCCACGACCCGCCCCGTCGGCGGCCCCGGGGTCCGCCCGTCCCGGCGCGGACCCCGGCACGGAGACGGTAGCCTGGGGCCCATGACTGACTTCGCCACGTCCTCCGCCGCCGACCGCCCCACCACCCCGGACAAGCCCCTGTTCGGGACGCTGCTCACCGCGATGATCACCGTCTTCGCCGAGGACGGCTCCGTGGACCTGGAGGGCACAGCGGCCGTGGCGGAGCGCCTCGTCGACGACGGCTGCGACGGCCTGGTGGTCTGCGGCACCACGGGCGAGTACTCGACCATGACCGACGAGGAGAACCTCTCCGTGTTCCGCGCGGTCAAGGACGCCGTGGGCTCCCGCGTGCCGCTGCTGGCCGGCACCGGCTCCAACGACACCGAGCACTCCCGCTACCTCTCCCGCGCGGCCGAGAAGATCGGCATGGACGGGCTGCTCATCGTCACCCCCTACTACAACAAGCCCACCCAGACCGGCGTGGAGGCGCACTTCCGCAGCCTCGCCGACTCCGTGGACCTGCCGATCATGCTCTACGACATCCCCGGCCGCGCCGGCATCCCGATCGCCACGGAGACCCTGGTCTCCCTCGCGGGCCACCCCAACATCGTGGCCGTCAAGGACGCCAAGGCGGACCTGCTCGCCGCCACCCGGGTGCTGGCCGAGACCGACCTGCTCTACTACTCCGGCGACGACGGGCTGACCCTGCCGTGGATGTCCCTCGGCGCCGCCGGCCTGGTGGGCGTCACCACGCACGTGGCCACCGCCGAGTACCGCCGGCTCATCGACGCCGTGCGCGCCGACGACCTCGGCACGGCCCAGCGCATCAACCTGGACCTCGAGCCCGTGGTCCGCGCCACCATGACCCGCGCCCCCGGCGCCGTGGCGGCCAAGACGATCCTCATGTGGCAGGGCAAGCTGCCGCACAACACCGTGCGGCTCCCGCACGTCCCACCCACGGAGGCCGAGGCCGCCCTGATCCGCGCGGATCTGGAGGGCTCGATCGTCTCCGGCACCATCGAATGACGAAAGAGTCACATGACCCAATGGCACACTGACCTGTCCGCTCCCCCCGCCCTCGGCGAGGACGCCCTGCGCGTCGTCCCGCTGGGCGGGCTGGGCGAGGTCGGCAGAAACATGACGGTGTTCGAGATCAACGGGCAGCTGCTCGTGATCGACTGCGGGGTCCTGTTCCCCGAGGAGACCCAGCCCGGCGTGGACCTGATCCTCCCGGACATCAACTACATCATCGACCGGCTCGACGACGTCGTGGCCGTGGTGCTCACGCACGGGCACGAGGACCACATCGGCGCCGTGCCCTACCTGCTCAAGCGCCGGCCGGACATCCCCGTCATCGGCTCCCAGCTCACGCTCGCGCTCATCGAGGCCAAGCTCCAGGAGCACCGCATCAAGCCCTACACCATGGCGGTGCGCGAGGGGCAGGTCGAGCGGCTCGGCGAGTTCGAGGTCGAGTTCGTCGCCGTCAACCACTCCATCCCCGACGCGCTGGCCGTGTTCCTGCGCACCCGGGCCGGCACGGTGCTGCACACCGGCGACTTCAAGATGGACCAGCTGCCCCTCGACGGCCGGATCACCGACCTGCGCCACTTCGCCCGGCTCGGCGAGGAGGGCGTGGACCTGTTCCTCACCGACTCCACCAACGCCGAGGTCCCCGGGTTCACCCCCACGGAGAAGCACATCGGCCCGGTGCTGGCCGACGTGATCGGCCGGGCCCCCAAGCGCGTGGTCGTGGCGTCCTTCTCCTCCCACGTCCACCGGGTGCAGCAGGTGCTCGACGCCGCGGCCGAGCACGGGCGCAAGGTCGTCTTCATGGGCCGGTCCATGGTGCGCAACATGACCATCGCCGAGAAGCTCGGCTACCTCGAGGTCCCGCCGAACACCCTGGTGGACCAGAAGAAGATCGACGACCACGCCGACGCCCAGCTGGTCATCATGTGCACCGGCTCGCAGGGCGAGCCGATGGCCGCGCTGTCGCGGATGGCCAACGGGGACCACAAGGTCCAGCTCACCGAGGGGGACACCGTGATCCTCGCGTCCTCCCTCATCCCGGGCAACGAGAACTCCGTGTTCCGGATCATCAACGGACTCATGCGCCTGGGCGCGAACGTGGTGCACAAGAGCAACGCCAAGGTCCACGTCTCCGGGCACGCCGCCGCCGGGGAGCTGCTGTACTGCTACAACATCATCGAGCCCGAGTACGTCATGCCGGTGCACGGCGAGGTCCGCCACCTCATCGCCAACGGCAAGCTCGCGGAGGAGACGGGCGTCCCCACCGACCACGTGCTGCTGGCGGAGAACGGCACCGTGGTGGACATGACCGCCGGCCGGGTCCGGATCACCGGGCAGGTCGAGTGCGGGGACGTCTACGTGGACGGCTCCTCCGTGGGCACCATCACCGACGCCGACCTCAAGGACCGCCTGGTGCTGGCCGAGGAGGGCTTCATCTCGGTGATCACCGTGGTCAACCGCGACACCGGCAAGGTCGTCTCCGGCCCCGACGTGCACGCGCGGGGCGTGGCCGAGGACGACCGGGTCTTCGAGGACATCAAGCCGAAGATCACCGCCGCCCTCGAGGACGCGATCAACCACTCGGGCAAGAACCACACCACCCAGCAGCTCCAGCAGGTGGTGCGCCGCACGATCGGCTCCTGGGTGAGCCGCAAGCTGCGCCGCAAGCCCATGATCGTCCCGGTGGTCATCGAGGCCTGAGCACCCGGCCTCCTCCGCCCGTGCGGCACCGTGGGCGGGGGGAGGCCGTGGTCTACCCTGGGAGCATGGCGACTCGTACTTCCCCTGCCCGCAAGGGCGCCTCGACGTCGCGTGGCAAGAACAGCACGTCTTCCGCGCGGTCGTCGGGAACCAACCGGAAAACCCCCACCCGCCCCGCCACCGCGGCGCGGGGCTCCTCCGCGCGCCCGGCCGACAGCTCGCCGGGAGCGCTGCACGCCCTCGGCGCCGCCCTGCTGTGGTGCGCCCGCGTGGTCGGGGGCGCCTGGACGGCCGTCGCCCACGTGGTCGGCGGCGCGGTGCGCCGGATGGGCACCCTGCGCACCGACGTGCCCGCCGAGCGGCTGCGCGACGGCGGGGCGCTCTTCCTGCTGCTGCTCGGGCTGCTCAGCGCCGCCGTGGAGTGGTGGAACCTGCCCGCCGCCCCGGCCGCCTGGATCGCCGTGCCCGCCGCCGTGGTGCACCAGGTGCTCGCCGGCACCTTCGGCTGGATGGCCCTGGTCCTGCCCCTGCCCCTGACCGGCTTCGCCCTGCGCCGCTTCCGGCACCCGGAGGAGACCTCCGCCAACAACCGGATCGCCATCGGCCTGGGCGCCGCGGTGGTGGCCGGCTCGGGCCTGGCCCATCTCTTCCTGGGCCACCCCTCGATGAGCGACGGCCGCGAGGCCCTGGCCGCTGCCGGGGGTACCGTCGGGTTCCTCGCCGCCGACCCGCTCAGCGCCCTCGTCACCCCGGTCGGGGCCGGCGCGGTGTTCGTCGCCGTCCTGTTCCTGTCCGTGCTCGTGATCACCGCCACCCCCGTGAACCTCATCGGTCCCCGGCTGAAGCAGGGCTACTGGCGGCTGATGGGCCAGGACGGGCCCGTCTCCGCGACCGACCTGTCCTCCGAGCACCACGACCGCTCCTACCTCGACGAGCACCACGCGCGCGCCGAGGCCGCCAAGACCCGGCGGCAGAAGCGCCGCGAGCGCAAGGAGGCCGAGGCCGAGCGGCGCGCCCTGGACGGCTACCGCGGGGACGAGGCCTTCGAACGGGCCGTCGTCGACCAGGAGCAGTCCGGGGCCGAGGCCCCCACCCGCGTCTTCGACGTCGACTCCGCCCGCGCCGCCCGGCGCAAGGCCGCCGCCGCAGGGGCCGCCGGCACCGCGGAGGCGGCCGGGACACCGGCCGAGGAGCAGGCGCCGCAGCCCCCGGCCGGTCCGCGCCCGGGCCAGAAGCGCCCCACCCAGGAGCAGGTCGCCGCCACGAGGCTGCGCCGGGAGCAGGGCCTCGAGCCGGCCGCGGACACGGCCGCCGGCTCCGGCTCCCCGGCCCTCGAGGACGTGGCGGCCGCACCGGCGGGCTCGACCTCCGTCACCGCCCGCACGCACACCCCCGAGGCCCCCATCCCGGCCCGGGCGGAGCAGCTCAAGCTCGAGGGGGACATCGCCTACTCCCTGCCCACGCCCGGGGCGCTCGTGCAGGGCCCCCCGCCCAAGGAGCGCTCGGAGGCCAACGACGCCGTGGTCGCCGCCCTGACCAGCGTCCTGGAGCAGTTCAACGTCGACGCCGTGGTCACGGGCTTCTCCCGCGGGCCCACCGTCACCCGGTACGAGATCGAGCTGGGCTCCGGCACGAAGGTCGAGCGGGTCACGGCGCTGTCGAAGAACATCGCCTACGCGGTGGCCTCCGCCGACGTGCGCATCCTCTCGCCGATCCCGGGCCGCTCGGCGATCGGGATCGAGATCCCCAACACCGACCGCGAGACGGTGTCCCTCGGCGACGTCCTGCGCTCGCACAACGCCCGCAAGACCGAGCACCCCATGGTCATGGGCGTGGGCAAGGACGTGGAGGGCGGCTACGTGGTGGCCAACCTCGCGAAGATGCCGCACCTGCTCGTGGCCGGCGCCACCGGGGCGGGCAAGTCCAGCTTCGTGAACTCGATGATCGTCTCGCTGCTGATGCGCGCCACCCCCGACGAGGTGCGGATGGTCATGGTCGACCCCAAGCGCGTCGAGCTGACCGCCTACGAGGGCGTCCCGCACCTGATCACCCCCATCATCACCAACCCCAAGAAGGCCGCCGAGGCGCTGCAGTGGGTCGTGCGGGAGATGGACGCCCGCTACGACGACCTCTCCCACTACGGCTACAAGCACGTCGACGACTTCAACAAGGCCGTGCGCAACGGCAAGGTCCAGCCCGAGCCCGGCTCCAAGCGGGTGATCCGGCCCTATCCGTACCTGCTCGTGATCGTGGACGAGCTCGCCGACCTCATGATGGTCGCCCCGCGCGACGTCGAGGACGCGATCGTGCGGATCACCCAGCTAGCCCGCGCGGCCGGGATCCACCTGGTGCTCGCGACCCAGCGGCCTTCCGTGGACGTGGTCACCGGCCTGATCAAGGCCAACGTGCCCTCCCGGATGGCGTTCGCCACCTCCTCGGTCACCGACTCCCGGGTGGTCCTGGACCAGCCCGGCGCCGAGAAGCTCATCGGCCAGGGCGACGCCCTCTTCCTGCCCATGGGCGCCTCCAAGCCCATGCGCGTGCAGGGCGCGTGGGTCTCCGAGTCGGAGATCCACGAGGTCGTCGACCACGTCAAGGGCCAGATGAAGGCCCACTACCGGGACGACGTCGTCCAGGAGGCCCCCAAGAAGGCCATCGACGAGGACATCGGGGACGACCTCGACGTGCTCCTGCAGGCCACCGAGCTCGTGGTCACCACGCAGTTCGGCTCCACCTCCATGCTGCAGCGCAAGCTGCGGGTGGGCTTCGCCAAGGCCGGCCGGCTCATGGACCTGCTGGAGTCCCGCGGCGTCGTCGGGCCCTCCGAGGGCTCCAAGGCCCGGGACGTGCTCGTCAAGCCCGACGACCTCGCCGCGACCCTGGCCGTGCTCCGCGGCGAGGAGCCGCCGGCGCCGGCCGGCGGGACCGGCGGATCCGTCGACTACGGGGAGGACCCGGTCGAGGCCTCGCTGGCGGCCACCGCGGTCGACCACCACGACGGCGCCGAGGACCCCGAGGGCTCCGAGGACGCCTGGCAGCTCACCGGCCGCTGAGCCCGCACCGACCACCACCACCAGGAAGCGAGCACCCGATGAGCCCTGCGGACCCGGCCTCCAACCTCAACCTGCCCAATGCGCTCACCGCCCTGCGCATCGTGCTGGTGCCCTTCTTCGTCTGGTTCCTGTGGGCGGGCGGCACCCAGGGGGAGGACTCCGCGGCCATGCGGTGGGCCGCCCTCGCGGTGTTCGCCGTGGCCATGTACACCGACAAGCTCGACGGCGACATCGCCCGGGCCCGCGGGCTGATCACCAGCTTCGGCAAGATCGCCGACCCGATCGCGGACAAGCTGCTCACCGGGGCCGCCTTCGTGGTGCTCTCGATGCTGGGGGAGCTGTGGTGGTGGGTGACCGTGGTGATCCTGGTGCGCGAGTGGGGCATCACGGTCCTGCGCTTCGTCGTGATCCGCTACGGGGTGATGGCCGCCTCCAAGGGCGGCAAGCTCAAGACGGTCCTGCAGACCGTCGCGCTGCTGCTGCTGCTCCTGCCCCTGGCCCCGCTGGTGGGGGCCTGGTGGCCGTGGCTGGGCTGGACCGTCATGGGCGCCGCGCTGGTGGTCACGGTGGTGACCGGCGTGGACTACGTGGTCAAGGCCGTGCAGCTGCGCCGCCGCTCGCTGGCCGGGCGGAACCCGGCGTGAGCGGCCCGCGGCCGGGCGCCGCCGCGCTCGTCGAGGCGGCCGTCCGGCGGGGCCTGACGATCGCCACCGCCGAGTCGCTGACCGGGGGCGCCCTGGCCGCCGCCGTGGTCGACGTCCCCGGGGCCTCGGGCTGCTTCGAGGGCGCGGTCGTGTCCTACTCCAACCGGGTCAAGACCGAGGTCCTCGGCGTCCCGGCGGCGCTGCTGGCCGAGCGCGGCTCCGTGGATCCCGACGTCGCGGCGGCCATGGCCGAGGGCGCCCGCCGGGTGCTGGGCACGGACTGGGCCGTGGCCACCACCGGCGTCGCCGGCCCGGAGCCGCACGACGGCCGGCCGGTGGGCACGGTCTTCCTCGGCCTGGCCGGCCCCCGGGGCGCGACCGCCGTGGAGCTGCAGGCGACGGGCGACCGCGCGGCCGTCCGGGCGGCCACCGTGGCCGCGGCCCTGGAGCGGCTCACCGCCGCCATCCTGCTCCCAGACAACTCCCAGTGAAAAAGTGCGGTCGGCGGGGAAGAATGGAAACGTCAGGGTGGTTAGCAATGATCGCAGGCTCGAGTTGAGCCGTTCGAAGTCAAGATGTCGACCGGCCGGCGCCGGGGACACCGTCCGCAGCAGGCGGTGACACTGCCGCACACATGAGGAGACAAGCGATTCACATGACGAAGCAACCCGTGTCCGTCAATGGCGTCGTCCGTTGGAAGGACGTGGGCCTGGACGAGCACAGCGGTACCGAGACGAAGGACATGAAGATGGGTGTACTCCGCCAGGAGATCGGTGAGGTTCTCCGCAACGTCCGTCAGCGTCAGGGGCGCACCCTCCGGGAGGTCTCCCACAGCGCCCGCGTCTCCCTCGGCTACCTGAGCGAGGTGGAGCGCGGGCAGAAGGAGGCCTCCTCGGAGCTGCTCGCCTCGATCTGTGCCGCCCTCGACATCCCGATGTCGCAGATGCTGCGCGAGGTCGCCGACCGGCTCGCCTACGCCGAGGGCCTCCTGGTCCCGGACACGGTGCCCAGCGACCTGACCGAGCAGTACTCGCGGGAGTTCGGCCGCGTCAACGGCGGCGAGGCCGCCGCGGCCGGCGCCCGCTGAGCAGCCCGGGCGGTCTCCCGCCCACCACGACGTCCCGGAGGGCTCGTCGGTCCCAGGACCGCCGGGCCCTCCGGCACGTGACCGCCCCGCCGCCGGCACCGCGACGGGCCCCGCGCGGCGGGACACCGCACGACGACGCACCACGACGACGCATCACGACGGGGCACGACCCCGCACTGCGGACCGGCAGGACGCAGCACGACCGAGGAGGACGCGCATGAGGCTCAGCAGCTTCTGGGAGCTGATGGCCGACGAGTTCGGGGCGGGCTACAGCAAGGTCCTGGCCCGGGACCTGGTGCTCGGGGAACTCGGTCACCGCACGGCCGAGGAGGCCATCGAGGACGGGGAGGACCCGCGCACCGTGTGGTTCGCCCTGTGCCGGGCGCAGGACGTGCCGGAGTCGCGCTGGTGGGGCGCGGACCGGCCCCCGCGGGGCTGATCCGCGCCGCTCCCGGCGCGCCCGTGGACCCGGGGAGGGTTCGAAGGTATATTCGACACCGCAGCGTGGACTGCACAGCCCGCTCCCGTCCGGGCCGCCGGCCGGTGGGCGTCCCCAGGCCCGGTGCGGAGGCCTTAGGGTGTCCGACCGCGGCGATACCGTGGAACACGAAACGACCAGCAAGAACGGTTCCGGCCGCACCGGCGGAACCCCCCGACCACGAGGTGAACCATGGCAGCCAAGGGCAACAAACAGAGCGCCGACCAGCAGTTCGGCAGCGACCGCGAGAAGGCTCTCGAGACCGTCCTCGCGCAGATCGACAAGAACTACGGCAAGGGCTCGGTGATGCGCCTGGGCGACCGCCCGGCCACCAAGATCGAGACCATCCCCACCGGCTCCATCGCGATGGACGTCGCGCTGGGCATCGGCGGGTTCCCGCGCGGGCGCGTCGTGGAGATCTACGGCCCGGAGTCCTCCGGCAAGACCACCGTGGCGCTGCACGCGGTGGCCAACGTGCAGAAGGCCGGCGGGATCGCCGCCTTCATCGACGCCGAGCACGCCCTGGACCCCGCCTACGCCGAGAAGCTGGGCGTGGACACCGACAGCCTGCTGGTCTCGCAGCCGGACACCGGTGAGCAGGCCCTCGAGATCATGGACATGCTGGTGGGCTCCGGGTCCATCGACATCATCGTGATCGACTCGGTGGCGGCCCTGGTGCCCAAGGCCGAGATCGAGGGGGAGATGGGCGACAGCCACGTCGGTCTGCAGGCACGGCTCATGAGCCAGGCGCTGCGCAAGATCACCGGCCGGCTCTCGCACTCGAACACCACCGCGATCTTCATCAACCAGCTGCGCGAGAAGATCGGCGTGTTCTTCGGCAGCCCCGAGACCACCACCGGTGGCAAGGCGCTGAAGTTCTACGCCTCGGTGCGCGTGGACGTGCGCCGCATCGAGACGCTCAAGGACGGGGCGAACCCGGTGGGCAACCGCACCCGCGCCAAGATCGTCAAGAACAAGATGGCCCCGCCCTTCAAGCAGGCCGAGTTCGACATCCTCTACGGGGAGGGCATCTCCACCGAGGGCGGGCTCATCGACATGGGCGTGGAGCACGGCATCGTGAAGAAGTCCGGGGCCTGGTTCACCTACGAGGGGGACCAGCTCGGGCAGGGCAAGGAGAACGCCCGACGTTTCCTGAAGGACAACCCGGAGCTGGCGGAGGAGATCGAGCGACGGATCCTGGTCAAGCTCGGGATCGTGGCCGAGCCCGAGAGCGCCGCGGAGGCCGAGGAGGAGTCGCCGGTCGCCGGACTGCCCTCCGAGGTCGGCGGCCCGGCCTTCTGAGCGGGTCCGTGACCGAGAGCCCCTACGCACGCCGGCGCCGCCGGTCCTCCGCCCGCCACCGCGGGCCGGAGGACCCGGCGGCGTCGGCGTCCGCGGCCCAGGACCCGGAGCCCGACCCGCGGGAGGTCGCCCGGGCGATCGTGCTGCGCCAGCTCACGGCCTCGGCCAAGAGCCGCCGGCAGCTCGAGGACAAGCTCGCCGATCGCAACGTCCCCGAGGACGTGGCCGGGGAGGTGCTGGACCGCTTCGAGGAGGTCGGCCTCGTCGACGACGCCCAGTACGCGGAGCTCTACGTCCGCTCCCGCGCCGGCTCCCGCAAACTGGCCCGCTCGGCGATCCGCCGGGAACTGGCCACCCGCGGCGTCCCGGGCGAGCTCGCCGAGGCGGCGCTCGAGCAGCGCACCGACGAGGACGAGCGGGCCGACGCCGCGGAGCTGGTGCGCCGGAAGCTGCCGGCGGGACTGGACCTGACGGACCGCACCGAGCGGGGCCGGGCGGTGCGCCGGCTGGTCGGGATGCTCGGGCGCAAGGGCTACGCCCCGGGACTGGCCTTCGCCGTCGTCAAGGACGAGCTCGAGGCCCGCACCGGCGCCCCCGCGGACGACGACGGCGTGGACGAGACCTACCCCGACACCCCCTGACCGGCAACGGGCCCGCCGCGCCCGGGGGCTGCGGGGCCGGCGGCCCGCTGCGCCCCGGCCCGGACGGGACGGGCGCCGCCCGCGGCCCGTACAATTGCCCGGTGATCTCGACCCCTGCCGCCCAGCCCACGGACCCGACCGCGTCCTCCGCCGCCCCCGCTCCGCGCTCCTACGAGGTGCGCACCTTCGGGTGCCAGATGAACGTCCACGACTCCGAGCGGATCACCGGTCTGCTCGAGGCCGCCGGCTACGTCCCGGCCGCGGGCGGCGAGCCGGACCTCGTGGTCTTCAACACCTGCGCGGTGCGCGAGAACGCCGACAACAAGCTCTACGGCAACCTCGGCCAGCTCGTGCCGGCCAAGAAGCGCAACAAGGACCTGCAGATCGCGGTGGGCGGCTGCCTGGCCCAGAAGGACCAGGACACGATCCTGGAGAAGGCCCCGTGGGTCGACGTCGTCTTCGGCACGCACAACATCGGCTCGCTGCCGACCCTGCTGGAGCGCTCCCGGCACAACGCCGAGGCCCAGCTCGAGATCCTCGACGCCCTCGAGGTCTTCCCCTCGACGCTGCCGACCAAGCGGGACAGCGCCTACTCCGGCTGGGTGTCGATCTCCGTGGGCTGCAACAACACCTGCACGTTCTGCATCGTGCCCTCGCTGCGCGGCAAGGAGCGCGACCGCCGGCCGGGCGACGTCCTCGCCGAGGTGCAGGCGCTGGTGGACGACGGCGCCGTGGAGGTCACCCTGCTCGGGCAGAACGTGAACTCCTACGGCGTGGAGTTCGGGGACCGCGGCGCCTTCGCCAAGCTGCTGCGCGCCTGCGGGCAGATCGAGGGCCTGGAACGGGTGCGCTTCACCAGCCCGCACCCGGCGGCCTTCACCGACGACGTCATCGACGCCATGGCCGAGACCCCCAACGTGATGCCCCAGCTGCACATGCCGCTGCAGTCCGGCTCGAACCGGGTGCTCCGGCAGATGCGCCGCTCCTACCGCTCCCGGCGCTTCCTCGAGATCCTGGACACGGTCCGCGAGCGGATCCCGCAGGCCGCGATCACCACCGACATCATCGTGGGGTTCCCGGGGGAGACCGAGCAGGACTTCCAGGGCACCCTGGACGTCGTGGCCGCCTCCCGCTTCTCCTCGGCCTACACCTTCCAGTACTCGATCCGGCCCGGCACCCCTGCGGGGGAGATGGCCGACCAGGTGCCCAAGGCCGTGGTGCAGGAGCGCTTCGAGCGCCTCGTGGCCCTGCAGGACCGGATCGCGGCGGAGGAGAACCGCCGGATCGTCGGGCGCCGGGTGGAGCTGCTCGTCACGGCGGAGGCGGGCAAGAAGTCCGGGCTGACCCACCGGCTCTCCGGCCGGGCCCAGGACCAGCGGCTCGTGCACTTCTCCGTGCCGCAGGGCGCGGAGGCCCCCCGGCCCGGCGACTTCGTGACCGTCACCGTGACCGACGCCGCCGCCTACCACCTCATCGCCGACCCCCGCGAACCGGGGGAGTACGCGCTGCGGCGCTCCCGGGCCGGCGACGCCTGGGACCGCCGCCAGGCCGAGTCCTGCGGCGTGCCCGCCGCCGACGGCCCCGGGCCGCGCCCCGTGAGCCTGGGCATGCCCAGCCTGCCCGTCCGGTGAGCGCCGAGGCCCTGCCGGTCGTCGCCGTCGTCGGCGCCACCGGCACCGGCAAGACCGCCCTGGGCGTGGAGCTGGCCCTGCGGCTGGGCGGTGAGGTGGTCAACGCCGACTCGATGCAGTTCTACCGCGGCATGGACATCGGCACCGCCAAGGCCACCGCCGAGGAGCGGCGCGGGGTGCCCCACCACCTGCTCGACGTCCTGGACGTCACCGAGGAGGCCTCGGTGGCCGGCTTCCAGCAGCAGGCCCGGACCTGCTTCGCGCAGATCCGCGCCCGCGGCCGGGTCCCCGTCCTGGTCGGCGGTTCCGGGCTCTACGTCCGTGCGGCCCTGGACGTGCTGGAGCTGCCGGGCACGGACCCGCGGATCCGGGCCCGGCTGGAGCGGGAGCTTGCCGCGGAGGGCCCCGGCGCGCTGCGCGAGCGCCTGCTCCGGGTCGACCCCGAGTCCGCGGCCCGGGTGCGCGACGACCGCCGGCTGGTGCGCGCCCTGGAGGTGTGGGAGCTGACCGGGCGCCCGTTCGCCTCCTTCATGCCCCGCCGGGAGTACGTGGCGCCGACGGTGCAGCTGGCCCTGGACGTCGACCGCGCGGAGCTGCACGCCCGGCTGGCCCGGCGGGTGGAGGCCATGGTGGCGGCCGGACTGGAGGCCGAGGTGCGCGAGCTGGCCGGGCGCGGACTGCGCGCCGGGCGCACCGCCTCCCGCGCCCTGGGCTACGGGCAGTTCCTCGACGTCGTCGACGGCCGCGCCTCGGCAGCGGACGCCGCCGAGGCCACGGTGGTGGCCACCCGGCAGTTCGCCCGCCGCCAGCTGACCTGGTTCCGGGCGGACCCGCGGGTGCACTGGCTGGACGCCGCCGGGCCCGGGCTGGCGGATCGGGCCGTGCAGCTCGTGCAGCGGTCCCGGCCCGGTCCCGACGGTCCCTAGCCGGACGGGCCGTCGACCGCGGTGGAGCGGCGCAGCCACCACCCGTCCGCGGCGGACACCGGGACGATGAGCAGCCAGCTCCACGCGGCGGCTCCGGGGTCCCAGAACGCCACCGGGATGCTGAGGGCGAAGACGACCGGCGCCGGCAGGAGCCCGCGCAGCACGTAGCGGTACAGGCCGGCGTCGACCTCGGTCGCCATCAGCCCGGCGTGCCACGCGTGGGCCCACACCAGGTTCAGCGAGGCGTAGACGGCCGCCGACACCGCGGCGTACAGCGCCGCCGGCCAGGGCGAGCCGCCGCCGCCGTAGTCGCTGAGCAGGCTCGTGGGCATCGGCAGCAGGGCGATGAAGAACAGGCACAGCAAGTTCAGCCCCTGCAGGCGCCCGTCGATGCGCCGGATCACGGTGAACCGGCGGTGGTGGCTCATCCACGCCGTGCCGATGACGGCGAAGCTCAGGACGTAGGCGAGGAACTGCGGCAGATGAGCCCGCAGCGCCGGCTCCAGCTGCTCCGGCGGGAGGTCCCCGGGGAGGATGAGCTCCAGGACCAGCAGCGTCATGGCGATGGCGAACACGGCGTCGCTGAAGAACACGGTCCGCTCGGTGGACTCACCGGTGCCGACCAGCCGGCGGTACGTCCGGGCGGGCCCGGCGCGGCGTGCCGGGCGGGCCCGCGGCTCATCGGCCACCGGGCCCACCCCCCGTGCGCTCCGCCGGCTGGGCCGCCCGGGGGGCCGCCCGCACGTCGAGGACGGGCAGGTGCCCGTCGGTCTCGATCGCGTCCCCGCCCCCGTTGCGGGCGTGGTAGCCGGAGGAGAAGTTGCGCAGCACGTGCACCCGGGCGCCGGCCGAGCGCAGCGCGGTGACGACCAGGTCCCGCTCGGCGTCGGTGCGCTCGGCGACCTTGTGGGTCACCTGCAGCGTGAAGAGGGACAGCCCGACCCGGCGGTCGAAGGTCGCCGCGCCCACCAGGTCCACGAGGGCGCCGCCCGGCAGCCGCCAGCCCGGCGGGCAGACCCAGAAGCGCACGTGGTGCCGCTGGGCGGGACTGTCCGCGACCTCGCGCTCGAAGGCCAGCGCCTGGCGGCGGCCGAAGACGTAGAGCGGGCTGACCGGGGCGGCCGGGTAGCTGCGGTGCAGCACCGCGGCGCGGGCGATGTGCCAGGCCGTGGCGGGGGTCAGGGGATCGGCGGGGGTCCAGCCCGCCGCGCGCATGGCCGCGGCCAGCCGCTCCGGGCTGCCCGTGACCGCCAGGTTGACCGGGTCGCCCAGCAGCCCGTCGGCGGTGCGGGCGCGCCCGATGAAGTAGTGGGGCACGTAGAGGCCGGTGAGCACCCGGTTCAGGAACGGGAGCAGCACGTACGCCGACAGCGCCCAGACGGGCACGAACGCCCACACCAGCCGTCCCTCGTCGTCGACGTCCTCGAGCACGAGGTGGTACACCCCCCAGCCCGCCAGCAGCGCGGTCGCCAGCCGCCCCGAGCGGTGCAGCCACAGGACCGCGGTCGGCCCGGGCCCCCGGCGGGCACCCGGGCCCGTGCTCCGCGCGTCCGGTGCCCGGTCGCTGCCTCGTGCGTCCACCTGGCCGTCCTCGCCCCCCGTGCTGCACCGGACCCCCGGGCCGGTGTGCCCCCAGGCTAGCCACGGCGGCGGCACCGGGGAAGGCCATGACCCCGGCCCGCCCACGGGGCCGCGTATCATGTCCGGGTGACCTCAGCGCAGCCCGAGACCCTCCCGACCGCCCCGTCCCCGGACGCCGCCGTGCCCTGGGGGGAGCTGCGCGGGCGCGGCTTCGCGAAGGGCCACGGCACGGGCAACGACTTCGTCCTGCTGACCGACCCGGACGCGCAGCTCGCGCTCGACGCCCACCTCGTGTCCCTGGTCTGCGACCGGCACCGCGGCATCGGCGGCGACGGCCTGATCCGGGCCGTGCGCAGCGAGGCCCTGCCCGAGGGCCGGGCCGTGCTGGAGACCGCCCCGGACGCCGAGTGGTTCATGGACTACCGCAACAACGACGGCTCGATCGCCGAGATGTGCGGCAACGGCGTGCGCGTGTTCGTCCACTACCTCGTCCAGCGGGGCCTCGCGGAGGTCCCCGAGGGCGAGGTTCTGCGGATCGGCACCCGCGCCGGGGTGAAGACCGTCGCCCGCACCGACTCCGGCTACGCCGTGGACATGGGCCCCTGGAGCTTCCTGGACGGCGAGACCGCCCGGTCCCGCGGCTCGGACGCCGTCGTGACCGCCCAGGGGCTCAAGGTGCCCCGCCCGGCGCTGTCCATCGGGATGGGCAACCCGCACACGGTCGTGGCGCTCGCGGAGGGCGAGAAGCTCGACCAGCTCGAGCTGTTCACCGCCCCGGTCGTGCGCCCGGAGCCCGAGGACGGCACGAACGTCGAGTTCGTCGTCCCCGCCGACGGCGACGACGACGGCGTGGGCCGCGTCCGCATGCGGGTGCACGAGCGCGGCGTGGGCGAGACCCAGTCCTGCGGCACCGGCGCGTGCGCGGCCGCGGCGGCGACCCGGTTCTGGGGCGGGCCCACCGCCCCGGACCAGTGGCTCGTGCAGGTGCCCGGCGGGGTCGTCTCCGTGACCTTCGTGCCCGCCCCGGACGGCGCGGAGCACGTGGTCCTCGCCGGTCCCGCCGTGCTCGTGGCCGACGGCACCTTCGTCTGAGCCCCGCGGCCGGCCCCGGCACCGACCGGCTCGGGCCGGCTCAGGCCGGGCGGTCGACCCGCAGCACGCGGAACCCCTTGTCGGTGGCGTGCCGGGAGACCCGGAAGGACCCGCCCAGCTCGGCCGCCAGCCACTTCTGCAACGAGTCGGCCCCGAGGTTCTTCTGCACCACCAGCCAGGCGCTCCCGCCGGGGTTCAGCCGCGGCAGCCAGCGCAGGAGCAGCTCGTGCAGCTGCTGCTTGCCGATCCGGATGGGCGGATTGGACCAGATGGTGTCGAAGCGCCGGTCCGCCGGCACCTGCTCGGGCAGCAGCACCTCGACGTTGCCCAGGCCCAGGGCCGCGGCGTTGTCCCGGGTGAGCCCGAGCGAGCGCTCGTTGACGTCCACCGCCGTGACCCGGGCCCCGGGCGCGGCCTCCGCCAGGCTCAGGGCGATCGGGCCCCATCCGCACCCGACGTCCAGTAGCTCCGGACCGGCCGGATCGGGAACATTTCGGAGCAGCACGGACGTTCCCTTGTCGAGACCTCGCGGACTGAAGACGCCGTTGGAGGTCTGCAGGACGACCTCCCGCCCGCGCAGGGCCACGGTCACCGGGCGGCGCACCTCCGGCACCGAGGGATCCTCCGAGAAGTAGTGCTCGGTCCCCGGGTTCGGGGCCGCCGGGCCGGCGGCGGGATCGGGGGAGTCGGAACGCCGTGTCATAGACGTTCATGCTACCGACCGCGCGGACCCGGCCCGCTCCGCGCAGCCACCCGCCCGCGGCCCCGCTCGTCGGAGACCGCGACTAGAATTCCAACCACCACATCCTTTCCGAAAGGAACCATGACCCAGTCTCACCACACCCCTGCCGACCACAGCACCGCGTCTCCCGCGGTGGAGGCCGACAACGGCCTGAGCCGGCAGGACCTCGAGGACGTCGTCGAGCGCGTCCTCTCCCGGGCCCGGGCCCGGGAGGCCGACGCCGGAGAGCGCGCCGACCGCCGGTCCGAGGACTCCGGGGCCGCCGGGAGCGGCCTCCTGACCGGCCGCGCCCGCGAACTGGCCGACAGCGGCCAGGAGCACTCGCAGCACGACGGCGAGCAGCAGGACCTCGACGAGCGCCGCGCCCTGCGCCGGGTCGGGGGCCTGTCCACCGAGCTCGAGGACGTCACGGAGCTCGAGTACCGCCAGCTGCGCCTCGAGCGCGTGGTCCTGGCCGGGCTCTGGACCGAGGGCACGCTCGAGGAGGCGGAGAACTCCCTGCGGGAGCTCGCCGCGCTCGCCGAGACCGCCGGCTCCGAGGTGCTGGACGGCATCGTCCAGCGCCGGCTCAAGCCCGACCCCGCCACGTTCCTGGGCTCCGGCAAGGCCAAGGAGCTGCGCGACATCGTCGCCGCCACCGGCGCCGACACCGTCATCGTGGACTCCGAGCTGGCCCCGTCCCAGCGGCGCGGGCTGGAGGACGTCGTCAAGGTCAAGGTCATCGACCGCACCGGTCTGATCCTCGACATCTTCGCCCAGCACGCCAAGTCCAAGGAGGGCAAGGCGCAGGTCGAGCTCGCCCAGCTCGAGTACCTGCTCCCGCGCCTGCGCGGCTGGGGCGAGTCCCTGTCCCGCCAGGCCGGTGGCCGTGCGGCCGCCGGTGAGGGCATCGGCTCCCGCGGGCCCGGTGAGACCAAGATCGAGCTGGACCGCCGCCGGATCCGCACGCGGATGGCCAAGCTGCGCCGCGAGATCGCCGCCATGAAGCCGGCCCGGGAGACCAAGCGGCTCAACCGCCGCCGCAACTCGGTGCCCTCCGTGGCGATCGCCGGCTACACCAACGCGGGCAAGTCCTCGCTGCTCAACCGGCTCACGGACGCCGGGGTGCTCGTGGAGAACGCGCTGTTCGCGACCCTGGACCCCACGGTCCGCCGCGCGCAGACCCCGGACGGGATCGGCTACACGCTCTCGGACACGGTCGGCTTCGTGCGGTCCCTGCCGACCCAGCTCGTGGAGGCGTTCCGCTCCACGCTGGAGGAGGTCGCCGACGCCGACCTCATCCTGCACGTGGTGGACGCCTCCCACCCGGACCCCGAGGGCCAGATCCGGGCGGTGCGCCAGGTGTTCACCGACATCGACGCGCAGAACATCCCGGAGATCATCGTGCTCAACAAGGTCGACGCCGCGGACCCCTTCGTGGTCGAGCGGATCCGGCAGCGCGAGCGCAACGTCGTGGTGGTCTCCGCCCGCACCGGGGAGGGCCTCGACGCGCTGCGGGAGCGGATCAGCGAGTCCATCCCGCGCCCGGAGACGGTGCTGGACCTGCTGGTCCCGTACCAGCGCGGCGACGTCGTCAGCCGGCTGCACGACTGGGACGCGGAGATCCTGCGCACCGAGCACCTGCCCGAGGGCACGCACCTGCTGGTGAAGGTCCGCGAGGACCTGGCGGCCGAGCTCGCGGAGTTCGCCCCGGAGCACGCGCCCGGCTTCGGCGCCGAGAGCGCCTGAGCCGGTGCCCGCAGCATTCGTCGACGAGTCCGGGCGGGACGTCTCCGGCACCCGGCCGGAGACCCTGCCCGGGGCCCAGGACGCCCTGGGCCTGCTCGACACCGCCGTCACGGCGATGGGCGGGCAGGTCCGGGACGGGCAGCGGCTGATGACCGCCAAGGTCGCGGAGGCCCTCGACCGCGGCCGGCACCTGCTGGTCCAGGCCGGCACCGGCACCGGCAAGTCCCTCGCCTACCTGGCCCCGCTCGTGGCGCACGCCCAGCACGCGGACAAGCCGGTGGTGGTGGCCACCGCGACCCTCGCCCTGCAGTCGCAGATCGTGGGCCGGGACGTCCCCCGCCTGCTGGCCGCCCTGGAGGGGGAGCTCGAGCGCGAGGTCGACGTCGCCCTGCTCAAGGGCCGCAGCAACTACGCCTGCCTGCACAAGCTCGAGGGCGGCTACCCGTCCGAGGACGACCCCGGCGCGCTCTTCGCCCTGCCCGACGCCGCCCCGCACCCCGGCGCCGCGCAGCCGGAGGCCACCGAGCAGCCCGGCCGGCTGGGCCAGGAGGTCCAGCGCCTGCGGGAGTGGGCGCGCGCCACGGACACCGGTGACCGCGACGAACTGCTCCCGGGCGTGAGCGACAAGGCGTGGCGCCAGGTCTCCGTGACCGCCAAGGAGTGCCTGGGCCGCAGCTGCCCCCTGGTCGAGCAGTGCTTCGCCGAGCTCGCCAAGCAGCGGGCCGGGGAGGCGGACATCGTGATCACCAACCACGCCCTGCTCGCGATCAACGCGTTCGAGGGCATCACGGTCCTGCCCGAGCACGACGTCGTGGTGATCGACGAGGCCCACGAGCTGCAGGACCGGGTCACTGGGGCGGTCACCGGCCAGCTCTCCGCCGCCATGGTGCGCGCGGCGGCCGCCTCCGCGCGCAAGCACACCGCCGCGAACCCCGACTCCCTCACCGCCGGTGCCGCCAACCTGGAGGCCGCGCTGCTGGGCGCGCCCGCCGAGCTGCTGCACCGGGGCCTCGACGACGCCCAGGCGGCGGCCGTGACCCAGATCCGGGACGCCGCCCGCACGGTGATGAGCGAGTCCAAGGGCGGCTCCGGGGGCGAGAAGGACGGGGACGCCGGACGGCAGATGGCCCGCTCGCGCGTCAGCGACGTGCTCGAGCTGGCCGAGCGCATCCTCGCCGCCGCAGACTCCCGCGAGGTGCTGTGGATCTCGCGGCAGGGCGGGTGGGAGCCCGGCCGCGGGTACGTCCCCGCCGAGGACACCGACCCGGCCACCCTGCACGTCGCGCCGCTGTCGGTGGCCGGGACCCTGCGGGAGGGCCTCTTCGACGGCCGCACCGTGGTGCTGACCTCGGCGACACTGTCCGTCGGCTCCTCCTTCGACGCCCCCGCCGGGGCCCTCGGGCTGCGCGGCGAGGGCGCCCCGCGCTGGGAGGGCGTGGACGTGGGCAGCCCCTTCGACTACCCGAAACAGGGGATCCTCTACCTCGCCAAGCACCTGGAGAAGCCGGGCCGGCGCCTGACCGAGGCCCAGCTGGAGGAGATGCTCGCCCTGCTCGAGGCCTCGCGCGGCGGGGCGCTGGGCCTGTTCTCCTCCCGCCGGGCGGCGGAGGAGGCCGCGGAGGCCCTGCGCGGGCGCACCGACCTGCCGATCCTCTGCCAGGGGGAGTCCTCGCTGGCGGGACTCGTCCAGGAGTTCACCGACGACCCCGCCACGAGCCTCTTCGGCACGATGAGCCTGTGGCAGGGCGTCGACGTCCCGGGGGCCTCGTGCCGGCTGGTGATGATCGACCGGATCCCGTTCCCGCGCCCGGACGACCCGCTGTCCACGGCCCGCAGCCGGGCGGCCGAGCGGGCGGGGGGCAACGGCTTCATGTCCGTCTCGGCGACGCACGCGGCCGTGCGGCTGGCCCAGGGGGCCGGCCGGCTCATCCGCGCCGGCGGGGACCGCGGCGTCGTGGCGATCCTGGACTCCCGCATCGCCACGGCCCGCTACGGGGGGTTCCTGCGGGGGTCCCTGCCGCCGCTGTGGACCACCACGGACCGCTCGGTGGTGCTCGGGGCCCTGACGCGCCTGGCGACGGCCTGACCCGGTCAGGACACGGCACGGGGCCCGGCCGATCGGCCGGCGAGTGCCGGACGGCGGGTGTCAGAGGCTGCGCAGCACCGAGACGACCTTGCCCATCACCGTGGCGTGGTCCCCGAGGATGGGCTCGTAGCGCGTGTTCTGCGGGAGCAGCCAGGTGTGCCCGTCGCGCTGGCGGAAGGTCTTCACCGTGGCCTCGTCGTCGAGCAGGGCGGCCACGATGTCCCCGTTGTCGGCCGCGCTCTGCCGGCGGACCACGACCCAGTCGCCGTCGCAGATGGCCGCGTCGATCATCGAGTCGCCCTTGACCCGCAGCATGAACAGCTCGCCGTGGCCGACCAGCTGGCGGGGCAGCGCCAGCACGTCCTCCACGTCCTGCTCGGCGGTGATCGGCCCGCCGGCGGCGATGTGCCCCACCAGGGGCACCATCGTCACGTCCGCGGAGGTGGACAGCTCCGCCACCCCGCCCGGTGCACCGGCGCGCGGGCCGCGGGGCGCGTCCGCCGGCTCGTGCGGGGCCTCCGGGGTCTCCGGGGCGGCCGCGTCGCGCAGCTGCAGGGGCGTGAGCACCTCCATCGCCCGGGGGCGCTTCGGGTCCCGGCGCAGGTAGCCCAGCTTCTCGAGCTGGGA
Organism: Kocuria turfanensis; assembly: GCF_001580365.1. Lineage (NCBI taxonomy): Bacteria > Bacillati > Actinomycetota > Actinomycetes > Micrococcales > Micrococcaceae > Kocuria > Kocuria turfanensis. Next base: position 3,703,265 of record NZ_CP014480.1, read on the forward strand.
GAGCTGGTGGGTGACGCTGGAGAGCGAGGCCAGGCCCACGAGGTCGCCGATCTCGCGCATCGACGGCGGATATCCGTGCTCGGCGATGGAGCGCTGGATGGCCTCGAGGATGGTGCGCTGGCGCACGCTGAGACCCCGGCCGCGGGGGCGGCCGCCGGACCGCGCGGCCCGGGGGCGGGACTCCTCGGGGGTGGGGGGCTGAGCCATGGGAGCGTCGTCCTTTCGCGTCCGGCTGGTGGTGCCTCCGGTGCGCGCCGGCCCCGTTCCGATGTCGGACCCGGGTGCTTCGATGGGTCCAGCCAGCAGGGAGCCGGGGGAAGTCGGAACGCGTGCCGGCCCGAGGCCCGAACGTGCTCCCAGCCTAGGCGACACGCCGTGTGTCTTCAAACATATGTACGACCCGGTGTCGACAGCCTTCGCAGACGCGTGCTAGACATGGGTCATCGGTATTCGAAAGTATGTTCGATCGCATGCAGGCCCGGACGGGCCGCCGGTCGGACCGGTGTTCGAGATCGCCCGCCCCGTGCGGGAACGTCAAGGAGTTCATGTCATGAGTGCCAGTGCCACCCTCAGCGCCGTCGTCGCGCGCCGCCCCCGATCCCTCGGCGGCCCGGCCCGCGCGGCTCGCCGGGCCCGCCCGTCGGCAGGGACCTCCCGCGCTCCGCTGGTGCTGACCCGGCGGGGCCGCCTGGTCCTGCTGGGCCTGCCCGTCCTGGCCGGCTCCGCGGCCCTGGTGGTGCTGGCCGTGATCTTCCTCGTCCCGTCCACGGCCACGGCCACCAGCGAGCCCGTCGCGGGCGCCGGGACGGAGCAGGCCACGGTGCACCCGGGGCAGAGCCTGTGGGACCTGGCCGTGCTGGCCGACCCGGAGCGCGACCCGCGGGACGTCATGGACGAGATCGTGGAGCTCAACGACCTCGACAGCTCCGTCCTCCAGGCGGGCCAGCTCCTGGAGGTCCCCGCCGCCTGAACGGCGGCCCGTCCCGCCGGGACGGCCCCCGGGCACCCCGTCCCGGCGCCGCGCTCGGCATCGGTAGGGTCGGGGGCATGAGCACCGGAGCCCTCCACCCGCGTCCCGACCGCGGGAACCCGCCGCCCCCCCGTGTCCGCCCGTGAGCCCCGGCGGCCTCCCCGGACCCGGGCGAGCACCGTCTGGCCGCTGCTGGGTGCCGCGATCTGCAGCGAGGTGGCCGCCTCACTGGCCCTGAAGGCGGCCCTGGGGCACCCCGGCTGGTACCTGCTCGTGGTCACCGGATACAGCGCCGCGTTCGTGTTCCTCGCGGCGGTGCTGCGCCGCGGTCTGCCCGTCGGCGTGGCCTACGGCATCTGGGCGGCGACGGGCGTGACGCTCACCGCCCTCCTGGCGGCCCTGGTCTTCGGGGAGGCGCTGACCCTGCTGGTGCTCGCCGGCATCGTCCTGGTCGTCGCCGGGGTGCTGTGCGTGGAGGTCGGCGCCCACCGGGCCGCCCGGGACGGCGGCGCCTGATGGCCTGGCTCTACCTGACCGGGGCGATCCTCACCGAGGTCGCCGCCACCCTGTCCCTGCGGGTCGCCGCGGAGGGCCGCAGACGCTGGTACGCCGCCGTGGTGACCGGCTACCTGCTCGCGTTCACGCTGCTCGCCCTGGCCCTGCGCCACGGGCTGGGGCTGGGCGTGGCCTACGGCATCTGGGCCGCCGCGGGCGTGGCGCTCACCGCGGTCGCGGGCCGCCTGTTCTTCGGTGAGCCCCTGAGCCGGGTCATGGTGCTGGGCATCGCGCTCATCATGGGCGGAGTCCTGCTGATCGAGCTCGGCGCCGCCCACTGACCCACCCACTGACCCGCCCGCCCCGCCCCGGCCCGCGGGCGGGCACCGGGGGCAGGTCTAAACTGTTCGGGTGACGCAGAACCTGGACCGACTCAACGCCCTCCCGCTGCGCGACGACCTGCGCGGCAAGGCCCCCTACGGCGCCCCGCAGCTGGACGTCGCCGTGGCCCTCAACACCAACGAGAACACCCACCCGGTCCCGGCGGACGTGCACACCGCGATCGTGGAGGAGGTCACCGCGGCGGCCTGGACCCTCAACCGGTACCCGGACCGGGAGTTCACGGCCCTGCGGGAGGAGCTCGCCGCGTACCTGGGCCACGGGCTGGGGGCGGAGAACCTCTGGGCGGCCAACGGCTCCAACGAGATCCTGCAGCAGATCCTGCAGGCCTTCGGCGGTCCCGGGCGCTCCCTGCTCACCTTCGTCCCGACCTACTCCATGTACCCGCTGCTGGCCGCGGGCACGCACACCGGTTTCGTGGCGGGGGAGCGGTCCGCGGACTTCGGGCTCACCGCGGAGTCGGCGGCCGAGCAGGTCCGCCGGCACCGCCCCGACGTCGTCTTCCTCTGCTCGCCCAACAACCCGACAGGCACGGCCCTGGACGAGGACGTCGTCACGGCCGTGTACGAGGCCGGTGAGCCCCACCGGGCCGTCGTGGTCGTGGACGAGGCCTACGCGGAGTTCTCCCACGGGGGCACGGGCACCGCGCTGTCCCTGCTGGCGGGCCGGCCCCGCCTGATCGTCAGCCGCACCATGAGCAAGGCCTTCGCGCTCGCCGGCGCCCGGCTGGGCTACTTCGCCGCGGCCCCCGAGGTCGCGGACGCGATCCGCCTCGTGCGCCTGCCCTACCACCTCTCGGCCGTCACCCAGGCGACCGCCCTGGCCGCCCTGCGCCACTCGGAGGCGCTGCTGGCCAATGTCGAGGACATCAAGCGCCAGCGGGACCGCATCGTCGAGGAGCTGCGCCGGCTCGGGCTCGCACCGGCGGCGTCGGACTCCAACTTCGTGTTCTTCGGCGGGATGCCGGACTCGCGGGCCATGTGGCAGGCGCTGCTCGAGGACGGGGTGCTCGTGCGCGACGTCGGGATCCCCGGCCACCTGCGGGTCACCGCCGGCACGGAGGAGGAGACCACCGCCTTCCTGACCAGCATGGAGCGGATCGTCTCCGCCGGCTGAGACCCCGCGAGCCGGGGCCTCCCGTCCCGGATAGCATGGAGGCAGACAACCACCGGGCCCGACGCCCCGCCCGCCCGGGGCGGCCCGGGCCACCCCGCGGCCCGTCGACGGCCGCGCCGCGCCCGCGAGGAGTTCCACCCGCATGACCGACCAGAGCCCCACCGGCACCCGTGCCCCCCGCCGCGCCTCCCTGGAGCGGCGCACGAGCGAGTCCTCGGTGTCCGTCGAGATCGACCTCGACGGCACGGGCGCCAACGACATCGACACCTCGGTGCCCTTCTACGACCACATGCTCACCGCCCTGTCGAAGCACTCCCTGATCGACATGCGGATCCGGGCCACCGGCGACACCCACATCGACGTCCACCACACGGTCGAGGACACGGCCATCGTCCTCGGGGACGCCCTGCGGCAGGCTCTGGGCGACAAGGCCGGCATCCGCCGCTTCGGCGAGGCCACCGTCCCGCTGGACGAGGCCCTGGCCAACGCCGTGGTGGACATCTCCGGGCGCCCCTACGCGGTGCACACCGGGGAGCCCGAGGGGCAGCAGTACCACCTCATCGGCGGGCACTTCACCGGCTCGATGGTCCAGCACGTCTTCGAGTCCCTGGCCCACCACGCCGGGATCTGCCTGCACATCACGCTGCTGGCCGGCCGGGACCCGCACCACATCGCCGAGGCACAGTTCAAGGCCCTGGCCCGGGCCCTGCGCCAGGCCGTGGAGCCCGACCCCCGGGTCAGCGGCATCCCCTCGACCAAGGGCGCCCTGTGAGCGCGGAAGGAGATCGCATGCCGGAGCAGTCCGCGCGGCCGGAGCCGGCCGCCCGCCCCACCGTCACGGTCCTCGACTACGGCGCGGGCAACGTCCGCTCGGCCGTGCGCGCCCTCGAGGCCGCCGGAGCGGACGTGGTGCTCAGCGCCGACCCGCAGGCCGTCCTGGACGCGGACGGGCTCGTGGTCCCGGGCGTCGGCGCCTTCGCCGCGGTGATGGAGGGCCTGCGCTCCGTCGACGGCCTGCGCCTGATCGGCCGCCGACTCGCCGGCGGGCGCCCCGTGCTGGGCATCTGCGTGGGCCTGCAGGTCCTGTTCGAGTCCGGCGTCGAGCACGGCCAGGAGACCGAGGGCATGGGCGAGTGGCCCGGCGTCGTCGAGCGGCTGAAGGCCGACGTGGTCCCGCACATGGGCTGGAACACCGTCGAGCCGCCCGAGGGATCGGTGCTGTTCCGGGGCATCGAGGACGAGCGGTTCTACTTCGTGCACTCCTACGGGGTGCAGGAGTGGGACTTCCCGCAGAACATCCTGAAGATGAAGCCGCCGCAGGTCACCTGGTCCGAGCACGGGGGACGGTTCGTCGCCGCCGTGGAGAACGGGGCGCTGTGCGCCACGCAGTTCCACCCGGAGAAGTCCTCCGAGGCCGGCATCCAGCTGCTGCGCAACTGGCTGGGCACCCTCCCGCGGACCGGCCGGCTGGACCACCTCAAGGCCGGGGACCCCCTGGGCGGGGACACCCTGGCCGGGCGCCCGACCCTCCAGCAGGAGGGCGACGCCGCGTGAGCGCCGCCGTCGTCGTGATGGTCCTCGGCGCCTTCGTCGCCGGCGGCGCCATCTCCTTCCACCGGCAGAGGATGCCGGCCTGGACGGTGGTGGCCCTGGCCCTGGTCGCCGCCGGGCTCATCGGCTACGGCTGGTACTCCTGGTTCCAGGCCCGCTGAGCCCGCCCGTCCCGCACGTCCCCGACCCGGAGCGGCTCCCCGAGCAGCTCCACCACCCGAGCAGCCCCGGACGGCCCCGCGCCGCCCGGGAGCCCGAGAAGGAAGAGATCCCATGCCCCTGAGCGAGACCCCCCGCCTGCAGCTGCTGCCCGCCGTCGACGTCGCCGACGGCCAGGCCGTGCGCCTGGTCCAGGGCGAGGCCGGCTCCGAGACCGGCTACGGCGACCCCCTGGAGGCCGCGCTCGCCTGGCAGGAGGCCGGGGCGGAGTGGATCCACCTCGTGGACCTCGACGCCGCCTTCGGCCGCGGGGACAACATCGAGGTGCTGCGCCGCGTCGCGGCCGAGCTGGAGCTGAAGGTCGAGATGTCCGGCGGCATCCGGGACGACGCCTCGCTGGAGCGGGCCCTGTCCCTGGACCCGGCCCGGATCAACCTCGGCACCGCCGCCCTGGAGAACCCCGAGTGGACCGGGAAGGTGATCGCCCAGCACGGCGAGGTCATCGCGGTGGGCCTCGACGTGCGCGGCACCACGCTCGCCGCGCGCGGCTGGACCGAGGAGGGCGGTGACCTCTGGGAGGTCCTGGACCGCCTCGAGGAGCACGGCTGCGCCCGGTACGTGGTCACCGACGTCACCAAGGACGGCACCCTCAAGGGCCCCAACCTCGAGCTGCTGAAGGAGGTCGCCACCCGCACGGACAAGCCGGTGGTCGCCTCCGGCGGCATCTCCTCCCTCGACGACCTCGCGGCCCTGCGCACCCTCGTGCCCTCCGGCGTGGAGGGCGCCATCGTGGGCAAGGCCCTCTACGCGGGCCGGTTCACGCTCGGGGAGGCCCTCGACGTGGCGGGCCGTCCGGCGGCGCGGTGACCGAGCGCCGACTCCCCGCCCACATCGCGGCCCAGCTCGCGAGCGCCGGCGGCACGGAGGACACCGGCGGGCAGGCCTGGGCGGGGCGCAACCTGGGGGAGGGCACCAGCCACACCCACCGGTTCCCCGACGACGACGGCGCCGCCGCCGCGGCGGTCCTCGACGCGCTCGCCGGCCTGCGGGCCGGCGCCGGGGACGAGTCGCCGGTGGTCGCCGCCCTGGCCCGCACCCGGGTGTTCGTGCCGGTCGTGGCCGAGGTCTCCTCCTCGACCGTGACCGCCTCCGGGCACGTGGCCGACAAGGAGGCGGACATGGCGCTCGTGTCCCTGCGGGCGGCCGACGGCCGCCCGGTGCTGCCGGTGTTCACGTCCACCGCGGCCCTGGCCGCCTGGCACCCCCAGGCCCGGCCCGTGGCCACCGACGTCCGCCGGGCGGCGGTGGCGGCGGTCAAGGACGGCACCCAGCTGCTCGTGCTCGACCCCGGCGCGGACCTGCCCTTCGTCGTGCGCCGGCCGGCGCTCTGGGCGCTGGCCCAGGGCCGGGCCTGGACGCCCTCCTACCGCAGCCCGGCCGTCGCCGAGGCGGTGCGCCGCTGCGCGGAGGGACTGCCCGGGGTGGCCTCGGCGGGAACCGCGCCCGGCAGCGGCGTCGCGGCCCGGGCCGCGGACGGCACGGTCGTCGACGGCGGAGGAGCCGGCCCGGAGCTGGCGGTCGTGCTCTCCCTGCACGCCGGGCTGGACCGGACGCAGGTGGACGACGTGCTCGCCCGCTTCCAGGCCCGGCTCAGCGTCGAGCCGGCCCTCGCCGAGGACGTGGACTCGATGCAGCTGCGCCTCACGACCGCGGGCTGACCCGGTGTCCCGGATCAGCCCGCGTCGACGTGGTGCCCGGGAGCCCTCTCAGCTCACCGGTCCGGTGAACTTCTCGCCCGGCCCCTGCCCGGGTGCGTCCGGGTAGAGGGAGGCCTCGCGGAAGGCCAGCTGCAGCGTGCGCAGGCCGTCGCGCAGCGGGGCGGCGTGCTGGGACCCGATCTCCGGGGCGGCGGCCGTGACAAAGCCGGCCAGGGCGGTGATGAGCTTGCGCGCCTCGTCCAGGTCCTTGAGCTCGTCCGCGTCCTCGCCGGCGGCCAGGCCGCACTTCACGGCGGCCGCGCTCATCAGGTGGACGGCGGCGGTCGTGATGACCTCGATGGCGGGGACCTCCGCGATGTCGCGCATCTGCTCGTCGACGGCCTGCACCGTCTCCTGCGGGATGTCCTGGCCGGAGCGGGCGGCGTCGTCGTCGAAGCGGAAGGTGTTCTCGGAAGTCATGGTCCAACTCTGCCACACCGCTCCCGCCCGCCGGGCCTATCCTGCAGGGGAGGCCGGCGCCGGCCGGGGAGGAGCGGGACCGCGGTGTGGATCGGGTGGATCGAGTTCGACCTGCTGCTGGGGGACGTGCACTCCCTGAAGGCCAAGCGGTCGCTGGTGCGGCCCCTCGTGGCCGAGCTGCGCCGCCGCTTCCCGGTGAGCGCCGCGGAGGTCGGCCACCTCGACCTGCACCGCCGGGCCCTGGTGGGGGCCGGCGCGGTCGCCGGGGACTCCGCCCACCTCGTCGACGTCCTCGACCAGCTCGAGCGCTTCGTGGCCGCCCGCCCCGAGACGGAGCTGCTCTCGGCACGCCGGGGCCTGCACACGACCGAGGACGAGTGAAGGGGTCGGGGAGGAGCCCGGTTCCCCAACCCCCGGCCGATGGGCTAGACTGTCGGGCAGTGTGCAAGTGGAGGCAACTCCCACCCGCGCCGACCACGGTCGCCGGGTTCGCGACGACATCGTCCGCACGACGGCCCGCCGGGTTTCCCGCGCCGGTGCCGTCACGCAGCGCACCACTTCCGGGTGGTGCGCCGATGAGCCTCCGCTTGCCGACCGCAGCGGGGGCTTTTGCCGTTGCGGACCGCACCGGACCATGAGGTCCCCGGAGACCTCCGGGCGATCACGCAGAACATCAGGAGCACGGCATTAGCGATCCACGTATCAATGACAGAATCCGAGTCCCCGAAGTCCGTCTCGTCGGACCCGCAGGCGAGCAGGTCGGCATCGTCCGCGTCGAGGACGCACTGAGGCTGGCCCGCGAATCGGATCTCGATCTGGTCGAGGTGGCGCCCAACGCCAAGCCGCCGGTGGCCAAGCTCATGGACTTCGGCAAGTACAAGTACGAGGCCGCGGTCAAGGCCCGGGAGTCGCGCAAGAACCAGACGAACACGGTCCTCAAGGAGGTCCGGTTCCGGCTCAAGATCGACACCCACGACTACGAGACCAAGGTCGGCCACGCCAAGCGCTTCCTCGGCGCCGGCGACAAGGTCAAGGCCATGATCCAGTTCCGCGGCCGTGAGCAGCAGCGCCCCGAGATGGGCGTGCGCCTGCTCGAGCGCTTCGCGAACGACGTCGCCGAGGTCGGCGCGGTCGAGTCGAGCCCCCGGGTCGACGGACGCAACATGGTCATGGTCGTGGGCCCGCTGAAGAACAAGGCCGAGGCCAAGGCCGAGGCGCGCCGCCAGAAGCAGCGCGAGGAGGCCCGGGCCGAGAACGACCGGAAGGCCAAGGAGAAGGTCGACACCTCCTCCGCCGAGCCCGTGACCCAGTCGATCGGGGACGCGTTCCCGGCCGAGCTGCGCGAGCAGGCCGCCCGGACCGAGGAGCCGGCGCAGCAGACCGCGCCGGAGCCCGAGGCGCAGCAGGCCGCGCCGGAGCCCGAGGTCCAGGAGGCGGCACCTGCCGCCCCCGCGGCCACGGAGCAGGAGGCGGCTCCCGCCGCCCCCGCGGAGACGGCGCCGCGTCCCGCGGCACCGGCGGCGCCGAAGGCCGCGGTCCCCCAGGCGCCGCGGCCGGCGCCCAAGGCCCCGCGGCCCGGCCCGAGGCCGGGCGCCAAGCCCGGTCCGCGGGCCTGAGCGGGCAGCAGGACCTTCCGCGCGAGCGGAGCAGAACTGACAACGCCCTGTGGGCGCAGCCGGTCCCGGCTGCGCCCGGGGGGCACCGTTGAGGTGCGACGGACGTCGTCGTGCCCTCCGGTGGCCACCACCGGAAGAGACGCAAGGAGAACGGCCCACATGCCGAAGATGAAGACCCACAGCGGGGCGAAGAAGCGCTTCAAGCTCACCGGTACCGGCAAGGTGAAGCGCCAGCAGGCCAACCGCCGCCACTACCTGGAGCACAAGTCCTCCCGCCTGACCCGCCGCCTGGCCTCCGACCAGATCGTCACCCCCGGCGAGGCCAAGGTCATCAAGAAGATGCTGGGCAAGTAACCCCCATCGCATCCGCAGGGGAGCCCGCCTCCCCGCCCCGCACAGATTTGACCTCCCGGCCGATCGGCCGGGACCGAAGTGAAGGAGTACACACGTGGCACGTGTGAAGCGGGCGGTCAACGCCCACAAGAAGCGCCGGGAAATCCTCGAGCAGGCCTCCGGCTACCGCGGCCAGCGCTCGCGCCTCTACCGCAAGGCGAAGGAGCAGGTCACCCACTCGTTCGTCTACAGCTACAACGACCGCCGCAAGCGCAAGGGCGACTTCCGCCGGCTGTGGATCCAGCGCATCAACGCCGCTGCCCGCGCCAACGGCCTGACCTACAACCGCTTCATCCAGGGTCTGAAGGCCGCCGAGGTGGAGGTCGACCGCCGCATGCTCGCCGAGCTGGCCGTCAACGACCAGCAGGCCTTCGCCGGGCTGGTCGAGATCGCCAAGAACGCCCTGCCGGAGGACACCTCCGCGCCGCGCGAAGCCGCAGCCTGACCCCGTCGGAGCTGTGAACCTCACGGAGCGCCTGGCCGACCGGCCGATGTCCAACCCCCGAGCCGATCGGGTGCGGGACGTCGCGGGACTGGCCGGGCGCTCCGCGCGTTCCAAGCGCGGGCTGTTCCTCGCCGAGGGGCCGCAGAACGCCCGGGAGGCCCTCGCCCGGCACCTGGAGTCCCCGTGCGTGGACGCCGTCTACGTCACCGAGGACGCGCTGGCGCAGCACCCGGACGTCACCGCCCTGCTCGAGCGCGTGGCCGCCGACCGTGCCGTGTTCGTCCGCCTGGTCACCCGGGAGGTGCTCGCGGCGATGAGCGACGCGGTGAGCCCGCAGGGCGTCGTCGTGGTCTGCCGGTCCCTGGACGTGCCCGCGGCCGGGATCTTCCGGTCGGCCCCGCAGTTGGTGGCTGTGCTGGCCCGGGTGCAGGACCCGGGCAACGCGGGCACGCTCCTGCGCGCCGCGGACGCCGCGGGGGCCGACGCGCTGGTGCTCGGCACCGGCAGCGTCGACGTCTACAACCCCAAGGCGGTCCGGTCCACCGCCGGATCCCTGTTCCACCTGCCCGTGGCCGTGGGCGCGGACCTGCCCGAGCTGGTCCGGGCCGCCCGCGCGGCCGGCTGCGGCGTCCTCGCCGCCGACGGCCGCGGCGACGTCGACCTCGACCGGCTCCAGGACTCCTCCGCCGCCCGTGCCGCCGGGGCCCCGCCCGACGACTCCGGCTACGACCTGGCCCGCCCCACCGTGTGGCTGTTCGGCAACGAGGCCCAGGGGCTGTCGGAGGAGGAGAAGGCCCTGGCCGACCACCGCGTGGCCGTGCCGGTGTACGGCCGGGCGGAGTCCCTCAACGTGGGCACCGCGGCCACCGTGTGCCTCTACGCCTCGGCGCGCGCGCAGCGACGGGCCGGGCGGGCGCGCCGATGACCGCGCCGCTGCCCGCCGCGTTCCGCACCCAGGTGGTCGGTGCCGCCCTGCTGGACGACCCGCACCGTCCCACGGCGTTCCTCGCCGCCCAGCGCGCCTACCCGGCGGGGCTGCGCGGGCTGTGGGAGTTCCCGGGCGGCAAGCAGGAGCCCGGCGAGACCTGCGAGGCCGCCCTGCGGCGCGAGTGCGCCGAGGAGCTCGGCGCGCACGTGGAGCTGCTGGCGGAGGTGCCCGGCCCGCACCCGCAGGGCTGGCCCCTGAAGGACACGGCGGCGATGCGCGTCTGGACCGGCGTGCTCGCGGCGGGTTCGCCCGCTCCCGCGGCCGGGCAGGACCACCTGGCCGTGCGCTGGGTGCCGCTCGGCGACGCCGCCGCCGCGCTGGCCCTGCCCTGGATCCCGGCCGACCTGCCGATCGTGCGGGCGCTGCTCGCCCGGCTCACCGCCTGACCGGCCGACCACCGCCCTCCGGGCCGCCCCGGACCCCGCCTGGTCGCGGTCGCCCGGGCGGCCGCCGAGAGCCCCGACCGACCACGGCTTTCCCGACTGACCACGCCACCCTCAACCGACCACGGTTCCCCGATCGACCACGGCCCCCGGGCTGACCGCGGCTTCCACGAGTGACCACGTCACCCCCGACTGACCACGCCATCGCCGAGTGACCACACGGTCCCGTGGTCACTCGGGGGAACCGTGGTCAGTCACGGGCGGGTGCGCTTCCTCCGGCGGCGGGGCCGGACACGGTAGCCGCCGTCGGCCAGGCCCGCCCGCACCTCGAACGGGTTGTGCGGGGCCGGGTGCCCGCAGCGCAGCACCGACCACCCGGCGGCGGCGCCGTAGAGGGGCAGGAACGGCAGGCCCAGGCACAGGGCGTACTGGCTGGCGTGGCGGGACTCGTGGGCCAGCAGCCGCGGGCGGGCGGCGACGTCGTCGGGCCCGGCCCGGAAGAGGACCACGTTGCCCACGGTGAACGCCCCCGCCCTGGGCAGCCGCGGCCGGTAGCCGAAGCCCAGCAGCAGCCCCTCGGGACCGCGCACCACGCGCGTGCCCGTGAGCGCGGCCACCAGCAGCCCCAGGGGGGTGGACAGGTTCGCCATGTTCCAGGCCGCGCGCAGGCGGGCCCGGCGGCCGGCCGGAGCGCTCATGGGCCCAGACTAGGCCGCGGGTCACCGGGCCGCGACGTCCCGTCCGGCCCCGGCCCGGCCCGGCGCCGAGGTGCGGGCCCGGGCCCGTGGACCGTGTGCCATAGACTGGGGTCCGCCCGCGATCCGCGCCGATCCGGGCTTTCCCGTGCCACTGGACTCACGGAACGTGAGCCGGCGTGCCCGGACGCCACTGTCCCCGAGCCGAAGAAGCCAGTGCTGATGTCTGAACTGCCATCCGAGACCGCGCCGAGCGGCGCGGTCGACCCGACCGACGAGGCCGCGGTCGCCGCGGCCGTGGAGGCGGCCCTGGCCGCCGTCGGAAACGCCCAGGACCTCGACGAGCTCAAGGAGGTCCGGCTCGCGCACGCGGGGGAGCGGTCCCCGCTGGCGCTGGCCAACCGGCAGATCGGCTCGCTCGACAAGACGCAGAAGGCCGCCGCCGGCAAGCTCGTGGGCCAGGCCCGCGGCCGCGTGAACCAGGCGATCGCCGCCCGCACCACGGTGCTCGAGGAGGAGCGCGACGCCCGGATCCTGGTGGAGGAGGCGGTGGACGTCACCGCCGCCGGCCGCCGCCGGAAGCTGGGCGGGCGGCACCCGCTGACCAACCTCATGGAGCGCATCGGCGAGACCTTCGTGGCCATGGGCTGGGAGGTCGCCGACGGGCCCGAGGTCGAGTCCGAGTGGTACAACTTCGACTCCTTGAACTTCAAGCCGGACCACCCCGCCCGGGAGCTGCAGGACACGTTCTTCGTGGACCCGCCCGAGGCCCACCTCGTGCTGCGCACGCACACCTCCCCGGTGCAGATGCGCACCCTGCTGACCCGGGAGCTGCCGGTCTACGTCGTCGTCCCCGGGCGCACCTACCGCACCGACGAGCTCGACGCCACGCACACCCCCGTCTTCCACCAGGTCGAGGGCCTGGCCGTGGACAAGGGCCTGTCGATGGCCGACCTCAAGGGCACGCTCGAGCACTTCGCCCGGCAGATGTTCGGCCCGGAGGCGAGGATCCGGCTGCGCCCCAACTACTTCCCGTTCACCGAGCCCTCGGCCGAGCTGGACGTGTGGCACCCGAACGCCAAGGGCGGGCCGCGGTGGATCGAGTGGGGCGGCTGCGGCATGGTCCACCCCAACGTGCTGCGCGCCGCCGGCATCGACCCCGAGGTGCACTCCGGCTTCGCGTTCGGCATGGGCATCGAGCGGACCCTGATGTTCCGCAACAACGTCCCGGACATGCACGACATGGTCGAGGGCGACATCCGCTTCAGCGAGCACTTCGGGATGGAGATCTAAGACATGCGAGTTCCTCTGTCATGGCTGCGCGAGCACGCCCCCGTCCCCGCGGACGCCACCGCCGAGGACGTCCTGGCCACCCTGGTCCAGGTCGGCCTCGAGGAGGAGGACGTCCACCGCCCCGCGGACGAGCTGCACGGCCCGGTCGTCGTGGGCCAGGTGCTGTCCAAGGAGCCGGAGACCCACTCCAACGGCAAGACCGTCAACTGGTGCACGGTGCGCGTGGTGCCCGAGGGCCAGGAGCAGACCCTGACCGGCAAGGGCATCGACCCCTCCGGGGTGCAGGGCGTGATCTGCGGGGCCCACAACTTCGAGGTCGGGGACAAGGTCGTGGTGACCCTGCCCGGCGCCGTGCTGCCCGGGAACTTCCGGATCTCGGCGCGCAAGACCTACGGGCACACCTCCGCGGGCATGATCGCCTCGGTGCGCGAGCTCGGCATCGGGGAGGACCACGACGGCATCCTGGTGCTCTCGACGCTGGGCCTGGACCCGGAGATCGGCGCGGACGCCCTGGAGCTGCTCGGGCTCCACGACGAGGCCGCCGAGATCAACGTGACCCCGGACCGCGGCTACGCCTTCTCCATCCGCGGGGTGGCCCGCGAGTACTGCCACGCCGTGCACCAGCCCTTCACCGACCCGGCCGAGGCCGTGGCCGCCCGGGTGCCCGCCCCCACCGCGGGCGGCTTCCCCGTGACGGTCGACGACGCCGCCCCCATCCACGGCAACCCCGGGTGCACCCGCTTCGTCGCCCGCACGGTGACCGGCATCGACGCGACCGCCCCCACGCCCCCGTGGATGTCGGCGCGGCTGCGCCTGGCGGGCATCCGCTCGATCTCCCTGCCGGTGGACATCTCCAACTACGTGATGCTCGAGTTCGGCCAGCCGCTGCACTTCTACGACCTCGGGGCGCTGGACGGGGGCATCACCGTGCGCCGGGCCGCCGCGGGGGAGACCCTCACCACCCTCGACGGCAAGCAGCGCACCCTCGACCCCGAGGACCTGCTCATCACGGACGGCTCCGGGCCGATCGGCCTGGCCGGGGTCATGGGAGGGGCCACCACCGAGGTCTCCGACGCCACCGCCGACGTGCTCGTGGAGGCGGCCCGCTTCGACGAGGTCTCCGTCGCCCGCACCACCCGCCGGCACCGGCTGCCCTCGGAGGCGTCCAAGCGCTTCGAGCGCGGCGTGGACCCGCAGATCGCCCCGGTGGCCGCCCAGCGCGCCGTGGAGCTGCTCGTGGAGCTGGCCGGCGGCACCGCCGGTCCCGAGGTGACGGACGTGGACGCGACCACCGCCCCGGATCCCATCGAGCTGCCCTGGGACTACGCCGGCCGGCGGGTGGGCGTGGACTACACGGCCGAGCAGGTCGTCTCCGTCCTCACCGAGCTCGGCGGCCAGGTCCGCACCACCGACGAGGGCTGGCGCGTCGTGCCGCCGTCGTGGCGCACGGACCTGCTCGCCAAGGAGGACCTCGTCGAGGAGATCGCCCGGCTCCTCGGCTACGACACGATCCCCTCGCGGCTGCCCGTGGCCCCGCCCGGCCGCGGGCTGACCCCCGAGCAGCAGGCCCGCAAGCGCGTGGCGGACGCGCTCGCCGCCGCGGGACTGACCGAGGTGCTCGCCTACCCGTTCGTCTCCCAGGACGACAACGCGCTGTGGGGCGCCCCCGAGCCCGGCGCCCCCGTGCTCTCGGTCAAGCTCGCCAACCCGATCAGCGAGGCCCAGGGGATGCTGCGGGTCTCCCTGCTGCCGGGGCTGCTCGAGGTGCTGCGGCGCAACACCTCCCGCGGCTTCCGCGACCTGGCCCTGTACGAGGTCGGCCGCGTCTTCCGGCCCGTGCAGCAGCTGGTCACCCGGACCCTGCCGCCGCTCGGGGCCCACCCGGGCCAGGAGGTGCTCGACGAGCTGGAGACCGGCATCCCGGTCCAGCCGCGCCACCTCGCGGCGGTCTTCGCCGGCCGGGACGCGGCCGAGAGCCCGTGGGTCACCCCGCGTCCGGTCGACTGGCAGGACGCCCTGGACGCCGCCCGGCTGGCCGGGGAGGTCCTGGGCGTGGAGCTGACCGTGCGGCAGGGCACGCACCAGGCCTTCCACCCGGGCCGCACGGCCGTGCTCAGCGCCCCGGACGGGACCCCGCTGGGCTACGCCGGCGAGCTGCACCCGCAGCTGGTGGCCGCCCAGGACCTGCCCGCGCGCACCGTGGCGATGGAGCTGAACCTCAGCTCGCTCATCGCCGCGGAGGTCGACGTGGTCCAGGCCCGCCCCATCTCCGGCTACCCGGCCGCCACGCAGGACGTGGCGCTCGTGGTCGAGGAGTCCGTCCCGGCCGCCGAGCTGCGCGCCGCACTGGAGGAGGGGGCGGGAGAGCTGCTCGAGGACGTCCGCGTCTTCGACGTCTACCGGGGCGCCGGGATCGAGCCGGGCCGGAAGTCGGTGGCCCTGGCGCTGCGCTTCCGGGCCCCGGACCGCACGCTGACCGCGGACGAGGCCTCCGCGGCCCGCGAGGCCGCCGTCGCGGTGGCCGCCGAGCGCCACGGCGCCGTGCTGCGCGGCTGACCGACCCGCCGCCGCACGGCCCGCTCCCCGCCCCCGGGGAGCGGGCCGTGCGCCGTTCCGTGACCGGCCGGCACCCGGGCGGTCACACTCGCGTCCCGCTCCCGGGGACGGTGGGGAACTTCGGTACTGTGGCACCGGGTCCCCGACCTCGGCCCGGCGCCGTGGTCGTCCCCCTTTCCCGACCCCGTTCCAGGAGCTCAGCATGACCGAGGAGACCACCGACCGGCAGGAGGCGTTCTTCGCCTTCGACGACGACGACGAGCGGGAGCACGGGCGCTCCCGCCGGCCGATCGCCTGGAAACCGACCGCGGTGGGCCTGCTCGGGCTGCTCCTGGGCCTGGTGCTGGCCGTGAGCGGGGCCCTCGCCTGGGACGACTCCCGGAAACTGGCCGGCTACGCGGACCGGTCGTGGGTGATCCCCGGGACGTACCAGGACATGACCAACGACCTGCAGACCAAGACGTACAACCCCATCTACCGGGGGGCGCTGCCCGTCGACGAGGCGGTCACGGCGCAGCCCTTCGACTCCGGGCTCGCCGATCCGCGTGTCCCGGAGGCGGGGGAGGAGATCGTCTTCCGCGGCACGCAGACCGGCGACCGGGAGGGGGACTTCCACCAGGAGGCCGACGCCCTGCTCGCCGTCGAGGACGGCACGCTGCAGGTCGTCGAGACCGCCGAGGCCGGCGAGTTCGGGGACGGCATCACCGCCGGGACGATCGCGGGCCAGCGGGTCCAGGCCGCGCTGCTGCTCCTGGCGGGCCTGGGCGTGGCCGTGGGCGGGGTGTGGTACGCCCGCCGGCTCTACTCCGCCGGGCACTGACCGGCCGGCCCGTTCCGGGCCGACACGGGACGGGTCAGCGCCGGGCGGGGGCGGGCAGTGCGGGCAGCTCCGTACGGGCCGACACGGGACGGGTCAGCGCCGGGCGGGGGCGGGCAGTGCGGGCAGCTCCGGGCGGAGCAGCCACGCGTCCAGCAGGCCGTCGAGCTCCGCCCAGCGCTGCGGGGGCGCCCAGGAGCGCAGGTGCTCGCGGAAGCCGGCCGTGCTCACCCACCCGTCGCGGTGGGCCGCGACCCAGCCGCGGAGCATGCCCCGGAAGGCCTCCTCGCCCAGCGCCTCGCGCAGGGCGTGGACGGTGAGAGCGCCGCGCACGTAGACCACGTCGTCGAACAGGCGCACCTGCCCGGGATCGCCGATCAGGAGGTCCTGGCGCATCCTGGAGAGGGTCCGGTGGGCCTTCTCCGCGTGCCAGCGGGCCGGCTTGTCCCCGGAGGCCTCGGACCAGACCCACTCCGCGTAGGACGCGAAGCCCTCGTTGAGCCAGATGTCCTGCCAGGAGGCGAGCACGAGGCTGTTGCCGAACCACTGGTGGGCCAGCTCGTGGGCCACCAGCCGCTGCTCCTCCCAGTCCGTGCCGAGCTGGTTCTTGCCGAACACGGAGCAGGCGAAGCACTCGAACGGGTCCTCGAGCGACTCGTCCACGACCACCACGGTGTAGCTGGGGAAGGGGTAGGGGCCGAACCACTCCGTGAAGGCCTCGAGCATCCTGCCCTGCTCCGCGAAGGTCTTCTCGGCCTTCTTCTGCCGCTTCTTCGAGCACACGAGGTACTGCGGGACCCGGGATCCGGTGAGCTCGCTGCGCCGGTACGGCCCGATCTGCACGGTGGCCAGGTACGGCGGCAGCGGCACCCGGGAGGTGTAGACCCAGTGGCGCTCGCCGTCGCGCTCGGCCACCGACTCCAGCTCGCCGTGCACCACGACCTCGTAGTCGGCGTCCGCGTGCACGCTCACCCGGTAGGTCGCCCGGTGCGAGGGGTGGTCCACGCACGGGAACCAGGTGGAGGAGCCGGTGGGCTGCCCGGCGACGAGCACGCCGTCGTCGAGCTCGGCCCAGCCGATCTCGCCCCACGGGCCGTCGAGGGACTCCGGGTAGCCCTCGTAGGCCACGGTGAGCACGAAGGACTCCCCGGCGGCGACCGGCCGCGGCAGGGTGAGCACGAGCCGGCTGCCCCGGTGCTGCACCCCGACCTTGCGGGGGCCCAGGAGCCCGCCGAGCCCGCCGCCGCCGACGCGGGCGTCGGTCACGGCGAGCTCGGTGAGGTCCAGCTCGATCCGGTCCGTGTCGCGGAGGGCGCGGCAGGTCAGGACCGCCCGGGCCTCGAGCCCGTTGTCCTCCACGTCGTAGTCCAGGTCCAGGTCGTAGTGCTCCACGGTGGCCGCGCAGCACCCGACGAACGGGGTGTAGGGGTCGCGGGCGCCGTCCGCCCCGAGGTAGCGGTGCACCGGTGCCGCGCTCACGGGACCAGCAGCAGCTTGCCCTGGGCGGCCCGGGACCGGAGCACCTCGTGCGCCTGCCGTGCCTGCGCCAGGGGGAAGGTCTGCGCGACGCGCACGGTCAGGGACCCGTCGAGCACCGCGTCGAAGAGCTCGCCGGCGCGCCAGTTGCGCTCCTTCTCGTCGAGCAGGTAGTCGTTGAGCGTGGGCCGGGTGACGTACAGGGAGCCGTGCCGGGCGAGACCCTGCAGGTCGAACGGGGGCACCTGGCCGGAGGAGCCGCCGAAGAGCACCAGCACCCCGCGCTTGCGCAGCGCCCGGAGCGACTCGTCGAAGGTGTCCTTGCCCACGGAGTCGTAGACCACGTCCGCGCCGCGGCCGCCGGTGAGCTCCCGGACCCGCTCGGCGTAGCCCTCGTAGCCGACGAGGGCGTGGTCGGCGCCCAGCGAGCGCGCCGTCTCCGCCTTGTCCTGCGAGCCGACCAGGGCGATGACCGTGGCGCCCAGCGACCTCAGCAGCTGCACCGTCAGACCGCCGACCCCGCCCGCGCCGGCGGTGATCACAGCGACGTCGCCCTCCTGCACGGGGTAGGTGGAGCGGACCAGGTAGTGGGCCGTGAGGCCCTGCAGCGGCAGGGCCGCCGCGACCTCGTCGGAGACCCCGGCGGGCACCCGCAGGGCCTTATCCGCGTCGACCAGGAAGGCGTCCGCGTACGTCCGGGTGGCCTGCGACGTCGTGACCCGGTCGCCGAGGGCGAAGTGCTCCACCGCGGAGCCGACGCCCGTGACCACGCCCATGCCCTCGGAGCCCGGGGTGAAGGGGTGCTCCACGGGGTAGACGCCCTCGCACTGGTAGACCTCGATGAAGTTCACCCCCGCGGCGCGGGTCTCGACGAGCAGCTGCTGCGGGCCCGGTTCGAGGTCCGGGCGCTCGCCGAGGGACAGGACCTCGGGGCCTCCGGACTGCTCGACCATGACGGAACGGACCATGACGGGTACCTCCTGGACTTCGCGGACGGAACGCCCTCATCGTAGGCACGCCGTCCCGGGCGGCACTGCCCGCGGCGGCCCCGCAGGGGTAGCGTGAGCACAAGTGGGGGCAGAAGTGGGGGCACGGCAGGACCCCCGTCATGATCGAGGTTTGCGTCCGGAAAGCGTAGATTCGGGGGCAGAGCCGTTCCGGGGGGAACGACGGACGGCCTCGGCCGGAGCGACACCCGGTGACCCGTGCTGCGACCCAGCGGCCCGGGCGCCGCGCCGGAGGCCGTCGGTGCTCTCCCCGTCACGGTGCATAATTATTGAAGAGCATGCATAAACTTGAGCTAGAGTGGGCCGTATGACGTTCAGCGCAGCAGTGTCGGGAGCATCCGGGTACGCCGGGGGAGAGGTCCTCAGGATCCTCGCGGGCCACCCGGGGATCGAGATCGGGGCCGTGGGGGCCCACTCCAACGCCGGTCAGCGGCTGGGGGAGCTGCAGCCGCACCTGCACTCCCTGGCCGACCGCGTGCTCGTGGACACCACGGTCGAGAACCTCGCCGGCCACGACGTCGTCTTCCTGGCCCTGCCGCACGGGGCCTCGGCCGCGATCGCCGCGCAGCTGCCGCCGGAGACCGTGGTGATCGACGCCGGGGCCGACCACCGGCTGGAGTCCGCCGAGGACTGGGACCAGTTCTACGGCTCGGCCCACGCGGGGACCTGGCCCTACGGGCTGCCCGAGCTGATCGTCGACGGGGAGGGCGCCCGCCAGCGCGAGCAGCTGCGCGGGGCCACGCGCATCGCGGTGCCGGGCTGCTACCCGACCAGTGCCCTGCTCGCCCTGGGCCCGGGCTTCGCGGCCGGTCTCCTGGAGCCCGAGGACGTCGTGATCGTCGCCGCCTCGGGCACCTCCGGCGCGGGCAAGGCCGTCAAGGCGCACCTGCTGGGCTCCGAGGTGATGGGCTCCATGGCCCCCTACGGGGTGGGCGGGGCGCACCGGCACACCCCCGAGATCGAACAGGGCCTGTCCCGGGCCGCGGGCGAGCGCGTGCGGATCTCCTTCACCCCGACCCTGGCGCCCATGCCGCGGGGCATCCTCACGACCGCGACCGCCCGCGTCGCCGAGGGGGTCACCGCCGCCCAGCTGCGGGAGGCCTGGGAGAGCGCCTACGTGGCGGAGCAGTTCGTCACCGTCCTGCCCGAGGGCACGTGGCCGGCCACGAAGTCGGTGGCCGGCTCCAACCACGCCCAGCTCCAGCTCGCCCTGGATGCCCGCGCGGGCCGGGTGGTCGTCACCTGCGTCATCGACAACCTCGTCAAGGGCACCGCCGGCGGTGCCGTCCAATCCATGAACCTCGCCCTCGGCCTGCCGGAGGACACCGGCCTGAACCTCCAAGGAGTCGCACCGTGAGAACGTATCCCTCCCAGCAGCCCGCCGGCACCCTCCAGGTCGACACCGGCCGCGGAGTGGCCGCGGCCCAGGGCTTCCGCGCCGCCGGCACCGTCGCCGGGTTCAAGGACTCCGGCGGACCCGACCTCGCCCTCGTCGTCAACGACGGGCCGCAACACCACGTCGGGGCGGTCTACACGACCAACCGGGTCTCCGCCGCCCCCGTCCAGTGGTCCAAGGCCGCGACCGCCGACGGCCGGGCCGCCGCGGTGGTCCTCAACTCCGGCGGGGCCAACGCCTGCACCGGCCCGCAGGGCTTCCAGGCCGCCCACCGCACCGCCGAGCTCGTGGGCGAGGCGCTCGGCGTCGGGGCCGGCGACGTGGTGGTGTGCTCCACCGGGCTCATCGGCGTGCAGCTGCCCATGGACGTGATGGAGCGGGGCCTGCCCGCGGTCGTCGAGGCCCTGGGCGGCGACGACGAGGCCGGGGCCGCCGCCGCCCGGGCCATCATGACCACCGACTCCGTCTCCAAGCAGGCCGCCTACGTCCGCGACGGGTGGACGGTCGGCGGGATGGCCAAGGGCGCGGGCATGCTCGCCCCCGGCCTGGCCACGATGCTCGTGGTCCTCACCACCGACGCCGAGCTCTCCTCGGACGCCCTGCAGTGGGCCCTGGAGGACGCCGTGAAGGTCACCTTCAACCGCACGGACTCCGACGGCTGCATGTCCACCAACGACACCGTGGTCCTGCTGGGCTCGGGCGCCTCCGGGGTCACCCCGGACGAGTTCGAGTTCAGCCAGGCGGTGACGGCGGTGTGCCACTCGCTGGCCCAGCAGCTCATCACGGACGCCGAGGGCGCCTCCCACGACATCGCGATCACCACGGTCAACGCGGCGACCGAGAAGCAGGCCGAGGACGTGAGCCGCTCGGTGGCCCGCTCCAACCTGTTCAAGGCGGCGATCTTCGGCAACGACCCCAACTGGGGGCGCGTGCTGTCCGCGGTGGGCACCACCGACGCCGCGTTCGACCCCGACAAGCTCGACGTGACCATCAACGGGGTGACCGTGTGCCGCGACGGGGCGATCGGCGACCCCCGGGAGGACGTGGACCTCGCCGCGGACCGGCGGGTCAGCGTGCTGATCGACCTCAAGGCCGGGGACGCGGACGCGACCGTGTGGACCAACGACCTCACCCACGACTACGTCGAGGAGAACAGCGCCTACTCCAGCTGACCCGCCCACCGCCCACCGTCCCACCGCCCACGGCGCAGGAGAACCATGCCCCACCCGAGTGACCCGACCCGCTACGAGACCGCCCAGCTGAAGGCGGGCGTCCTGATGGAGGCGCTGCCCTGGATCCAGCGCTACGCCGGCGCCGTGATGGTCTTCAAGTACGGGGGCAACGCCATGGTCTCCGAGCCGCTGCGCGAGGCCTTCGCCCAGGACATGGTCTTCCTGCGCCACGTCGGCGTCCGGCCGGTGGTCGTGCACGGCGGCGGACCGCAGATCAACCGGATGCTGGAGCGGCTGGGCATCGCCTCCGAGTTCCGCGGGGGACTGCGGGTGACGTCCCGGGAGGCCGTGGACGCGATCCGGATGGTGCTCACGGGCCAGGTCCAGCGCGAGCTCGTCTCCCTGCTCAACGCCACCGGCCCCTACGCCGTCGGGCTGTCCGGGGAGGACGCCGAGCTCTTCCGCGCGGTGCGCCGGGGCACGGTGGTGGACGGCGCCGAGGTGGACCTGGGCCACGTGGGCGAGGTGGTCGGCGTGAACGCCGAGCCCATCACCCAGCTCCTCGACGCCGGGCGGATCCCGGTGATCTCCTCCGTGGCCCCCGAGGTCGACGTCGCCGGCCGGCCGACCGGGGAGATCCTCAACGTCAACGCCGACACCGCGGCGGCCGCGGTCGCCGTGGCCCTGCGCGCGGAGAAGTTCGTGGCGCTCACCGACGTCGAGGGCCTCTACGCGAACTGGCCCGACCGGGACTCCCTCATCTCCTCGCTGTCCACCTCGGAGCTGCGGGCCATGCTCCCGGGCCTGCAGGCGGGAATGATCCCCAAGATGGAGGCGGCCCTGCGGGCCGTGGAGGGCGGGGCGCGCCGGGCGTCCATCGTGGACGGGCGCAGCCCGCACACGTGCCTGCTCGAGATCTTCACCGACACCGGCATCGGAACCCAGCTCGTCCCCGACCACGGAGCCTCGTCATGACCGCCGCCCAGCACACCACCTCCCGCTACTCCGCGCAGACCGCCCTGCTCGGGGAGTACTCCGACTCCCTGCTCGGCGTCTTCGGCAGCCCCTCCCTCGTGCTCACCCACGGCCACGGCGCCGTGGTCACCGACGCCGACGGCCGGGACTACCTGGACCTGCTGGCGGGCATCGCCGTGAACGCCCTCGGCCACGCCCACCCCCGCTGGGTGGAGATCGTCTCCCGCCAGCTGGCCACGCTGGGTCACGTCTCCAACTTCTTCACCTCGCCGCAGCAGATCGCCCTCGCCGGGAAGCTGCTGTCCCTGGCCGGGGCCCCCGCCGGGTCCCACGTGTTCTTCGCCAACTCCGGGACCGAGGCCAACGAGGCGGCGTTCAAGCTCGCCCGGCGGCACGGCCAGGAGCACCCCGGTCCGGACGGCCGGCCCCGCAGCACGGTCCTGGCCCTCGAGTCGGCCTTCCACGGGCGCACCATGGGTGCTCTGGCGCTGACCGCCAAGGAGGCCTACCGGGCGCCCTTCGAGCCGCTGCCCGGCGGGGTGCGGCACATCCCCGCCACGCTCGAGGCCCTGGAGCAGCACCTCGACGGGACGGTCGCCGCGCTCGTCGTGGAGCCGGTGCAGGGCGAGGCCGGCGTGCACGAGCTGCCCGAGGGCTTCCTCCGGCGCGCCCGGGAGCTGACCCGCCGGCACGGGGCGCTGCTGGTCGTGGACGAGGTGCAGACCGGCGTGGGCCGCACCGGGCGCTGGTTCGCCTCCTCGACCGAGCTCACCGGGGACGACCTGCCGGACGCGCTGACCCTGGCCAAGGGGCTGGGCGGGGGCTTCCCGATCGGGGCGATGCTCACCGTGGGGCCCGAGGTCTCCGCCCTGCTGGGCGCCGGCCAGCACGGCACCACCTTCGGCGGCAACCCTCCGGCCACCGCCGCGGGACTGGCCACCGTCACGGTCATCGAGGAGGACGGACTGCTCGAGCACGCCCGCACGGTCGGCGCCCTGCTCGGCGACGGGCTGCGGGCGGTCCCCGGCGTCGGCGACGTGCGCCAGCGCGGCCTGCTGATCGGCGCCGACCTCCTCGTCCCCGAGGGCGCCGCCGCCCCGTTCGGGCCGGCCGTGGTCGAGGCCGCGCGGGAGGCCGGGTTCATCGTCAACGCCACCGGTCCCGCGACCCTGCGCCTGGCCCCGCCCCTGATCCTCACGGAGGAGCAGGCACGCACCTTCCTCGAGGCCCTGCCCGGGATCCTGTCCACCGCCACCACCGCCACCACCGCCGTCGCGGCCCCCGCCGCGTCCCCGGCCGGCACCCCTCCGGCCGCCGTCCCCGCGAAAGAAGCATGAACCCGTCCATGACCCCCCGCCACTTCCTCGTCGACACGGACCTCACCCAGCAGGAGCAGTCCGAGGTGCTCGAGCTCGCGCTCGCCCTCAAGGCCGACCGCTGGGCCCACCGCCCCTACGCCGGCCCGCAGACCGTGGCCGTCATCTTCGACAAGACCTCCACCCGCACCCGGGCCTCCTTCTCCGCCGGCATCGCCGACCTCGGCGGCAACCCCCTGATGATCAACCCGGGGGAGTCCCAGCTGGGCAAGGAGAGCGTGGCCGACACGGCGCGCGTGTTCTCCCGCATGGTCTCCACGATCGTCTGGCGCACCTACGCCCAGTCCGGGCTCGAGAAGATGGCCGCCGCCTCGGACGTGCCCGTGGTCAACGGGCTGTCCGACGCCTACCACCCCTGCCAGATCCTCGCGGACCTGCTCACGGTCCGCGAGCACCGGGGAGACCCCGCCGGGCTGACCTTCGCCTACCTCGGGGACGCCGCCAACAACATGGCCCACTCCTACCTGCTGGGCGGGGCCACCGCCGGCATGCACGTGCGGGTGGCCGGGCCGCAGGGCTACCTGCCGGACCCGGGAGTCGTCCGGGCCGCCGAGGAGCGGGCCGCCCGGACCGGCGGGTCGGTGCGGGTGACCACCGACCCGGCCGAGGCGCTCACCGGCGCGGACGTGGTGTGCACCGACACCTGGGTGTCCATGGGGCAGGAGGCCGAGACCGAGGCCCGGGCCCGGATCTTCCGGCCCTACTGCGTGGACGCCGCCGCCATGGCCCGGGCCGAGCCCGGGGCGCTGTTCCTGCACTGCCTGCCCGCCTTCCGGGGCTCGGAGGTCGCCGCGGAGGTCATCGACGGCCCGCAGTCGGTCGTCTGGGACGAGGCCGAGAACCGGCTGCACGCGCAGAAGGCGCTGCTCGTGTGGCTCATGGCCCGGTCCGGGCGCTACGACCTCGACGCCGCCCGCTCCCCGGGCCCGCCGGCATGAGCATCCCCGCGACCAAGACCGCCCGTCAGGCGCGGATCGTGGCCCTGGTGACCGGCGGCGCCGTCCACTCCCAGGCCGAGCTGGCGGCCCTGCTGGCCCAGGACGGCGTGCAGGTCACGCAGGCCACGCTCTCCCGCGACCTGGTCGAGCTCGGCGCCGTGCGGGTCCGGGACGGGGCCGGCGCCCTCGTCTACGCGGTCCCGCAGGCCGGGGCCGACCGCGCACCCGCCTCCGGGATCACCCAGGAGGTGCTCGACGCGCGGCTGGCGTCCCTGTGCCGGGAGCTGCTCGTCACGGCCGAGGCCAGCGCCAACCTCGTGGTGCTGCGCACCCCGCCGGGAGCCGCCCAGTACTTCGCCTCCGCCATCGACACCTCCGTGCTCCCGGCGGTGCTCGGGACCATCGCCGGCGACGACACGATCATGGTGGTCTGCCGGGAGGCCGACGGCGGCGAGGCCGTGGCCCGTCGGTTCCTGGACCTCGCCGACTGATCCCCGCCGCCCGCAGGAACGGACACGGAGGGCGGACGCGGAGGGCGGACGCGGGGACGGACGCGGACACAGGCCGGGCCCCGCCCGGTGTGGTGCAATGACCTCCACGTCGTCCGCCCCGGAAGGAACCCCGTCATGCCGAACCTGGCGTCCCTGCTCGCCGACACCGCCGCACGCCACCCCGACCGCCCGGCCGTGGTGCTGGACGACCGCGTCCTCGGCTACGCCGAGCTCGACGGGCTCGCGGCCCGGACCGCGGGGCTGCTGCACGCCGCCGGGGTGCGCGCCGGGGACCGGGTGGCGCTCATCGCGCCGAACGTCCCGCAAATGCCGATCGCCTACTACGGCGCCCTGCGCGCCGGGGCCGTGGTCGTCCCGCTGAACCCGCTGCTCACCCCCCGGGAGCTGGCCCACCACTTCCGCGACGCCGAGGTCACCGCCGTGGTGGTGTGGGAGGCGATGGCCGAGGCCGCCCGGGCCGCGCTCGCCGACCTCGGGCTCGAGGTGCCCGTGCTGGAGCTCGGCGCCGGCACCGGCCAGCAGCTCGCGGCGGCGGATCCGCTGCCCGGGATCGTGGAGCGCGCTGCCGACGACATGGCCGTGCTGCTCTACACCTCCGGCACCACCGGCCGCCCCAAGGGGGCGATGCTCACCCACGACAACCTGCTGGGCAACGCCGCGATGGTCGTGGACCTGTTCCGGATCACCGAGCAGGACGTGTTCTTCGGCGGGCTGCCGTTCTTCCACGTCTTCGGCCAGACCGTGGCGCTCAACGCGGTCGTGGCCGCCGGCGCGGCGGTGACTCTGCTGCCCCGGTTCGCCCCGCGCACCGTGCTGGAGATCCTCGCCCGGGACGGCGTGACGGTGTTCGCCGGGGTGCCCAGCATGTACGTGGCGCTGCTGGAGGCCCTCGGGGAGCGGGCCGCGTCCTTCCCCGCGCTGCGGGCCGCGATCTCCGGCGGGGCCGCGCTGCCGGTCGAGGTGCTCCGGCGCTTCGAGGAGGCGTTCGGCACCCGCCTGCTCGAGGGCTACGGGCTGTCGGAGACCTCCCCGGTGGTCTGCTTCAACCGGTTCGAGGGCCCGCGCCGGCCGGGCTCGATCGGCACGGCGGTGCCCGGCGCGGACCTGCGGGTGCTGGACGACCGGGGACGGGAGCTGCCGCGCGGAGAGGTGGGGGAGCTGGCCGTGGCGGGCCGCTACGTGATGGCCGGCTACTGGCGCAACCCCGAGGCCACGGAGGCGGCGATCCGCCACGGCTGGTTCCGCACGGGCGACCTCGCCCGCGTGGACGAGGACGGCCTCCACTACATCGTGGACCGCAAGAAGGACATGGTCCTGCGCGGCGGCTACAACGTCTATCCCCGCGAGGTGGAGGAGGTGCTGTACGAGCACCCCGCCGTCGCGGAGGTCGCCGTCGTCGGCGTCCCGGACGAGGCGCAGGGGCAGGAGGTCGCGGCGTTCGTGGTGCTCACGGCCGAGGCCGCCGCGGACGGCGAGCGACTGGTGCCCGAGCTGCGGTCCTGGGTGCGGGAGCGCCTGGCGTCCTACAAGCGCCCGCGGCTCTACCGGATCGTCGGGTCCCTGCCGAAGGGGCCCACCGGCAAGATCCTCAAGCGCGAGGTGGAGCGGCTGGCCTAGCGGCCGGCGTACTCCTCGAGCACCGGGAGCAGGTCGGCGCGCTCGAAGACGCGGGAGAAGTCGACGGCGGAGTGGGCGCCGGCCGTCTGGGAGGCGCCGGCCTCGAGCAGGGCCCGGACGACGGCCTCGTTGCCCCGGAAGACGGCGCTCAGCAGCGCGGTCTGGCCGTTGTCGTTGACCCGGTCGGGGTCCGCCCCGGCCTCGAGCAGCGCCGCGACGGTGTCCTCCCGCTGGTGGTAGGCGGCGAGGATGAGCAGGGTGTCGCCCTTGCCGTTGGTGAGGTTCACCGGGACCCCGGCGCGGACGGCGGGCAGCAGGTCCTCGGTGCGGCCCTCCCGGGCCATGTCGAAGAGGGTGAGCACGTAGGCCATCTCCTCCTCGGTGAGCTGCGGGGCGGCCGGGTCCTGGGGCGGCTGGGGGTTCTCGGGCACGGCGGGTCCTTCGGGGTCGGCGGGCGGGTCCTGAACAGGCAGTTTATCGGGGTCGGCGGCACGCGGGGGACTCCACGGTATCCGGGTCTTGACGTTGCAGTAACTGCCTGGCACGCTCGTGTGACACAGCTCACCCTGCCCGTTCCTCGCGCCGGTGCACCCGCACCGGGGATCCGGAGTCCCCATGACCAATCTCGCCACCCTCCTCACCGACTCGGCCGCCGCGGCCCCCGACGCCCGGGCGATCGTGCTCGACGACCGGGTCCTGACCTACGGGGCCCTCGACGACCTCTCCGCCCGGGTGGCCACGATGCTCTGCGGCAGCGGCATCCGGCCGGGGGACCGCGTGGCGATGATCCTGCCCAACGTCCCGCACATGCCGATCGCCTACTACGGCATCCTGCGCATGGGCGGTGTGGTCGTGCCGCTCAACCCCCTGCTCAGCCCCCGGGAGCTGACCTACCACTTCCAGGACGCCGAGGTCTCCCTCGTGCTGGTCTGGGAGGCCATGGCCGAGGCCACCCGCGCCGCCGTTGCCCAGCTGGAGCGGGAGGTGCCCGTGGTCGAGGTGACCGCCGCCGGGACGCTGCAGAGCCTCGGCGAGGTGCCGCCGATGCCCGAGCTCGCCGAGCGGGCCGACGACGAGCCCGCCGTCCTCCTGTACACCTCCGGGACCACGGGCCGGCCCAAGGGCGCGGTGCTGACCCACCACAACCTGCGGACCAATGCGGAGCTCTCCGCGAGCCTGTTCGCCACGGGGCCCGGGGACGTCATGTTCGGCGGGCTGCCGTTCTTCCACGTCTTCGGCCAGACGGTGGCGCTCAACGGCGTCATCGCCTCCGGGGCCACGGTCACGCTGCTGCCCCGCTTCGACCCCGCGAAGGCCCTGGAGATCCTCGTCCGCGACGAGGTGACGATCTTCGCCGGGGTGCCCAGCATGCACATCGCGCTCCTGCACGCCGCCGGTGAGGGACCCGTGGAGGTGCCGC
Source organism: Kocuria turfanensis (assembly GCF_001580365.1). Classification (NCBI taxonomy): domain Bacteria; kingdom Bacillati; phylum Actinomycetota; class Actinomycetes; order Micrococcales; family Micrococcaceae; genus Kocuria; species Kocuria turfanensis. The sequence goes on from NZ_CP014480.1 coordinate 3,731,207, forward strand.
ACCTGAGGGCCGGGGTGTCGGGCGGCTCCCCGCTGCCGGTGGAGATCCTCGAGCGCTTCGAGAGGGTCTTCGGGGCGCCCATCTACGAGGGCTACGGCCTGTCGGAGACCTCCCCGGTGGTGTGCTTCAACCAGGAGGCGCACGGCCGCAGGCCGGGGTCCATCGGGACCGTGGTGCGCGGGGCGCAGCTGCGGGTCGTCGACGACCGGGACGAGGACGTCCCCGTCGGCGAGATCGGGGAGCTCGTGGTGGCCGGCGAGTACGTGATGGCCGGCTACTGGCGCAACCCCGAGGCCACGGAGGCGGCGATCCGCGACGGCTGGTTCCACACGGGCGACCTCGCCCGCGTGGACGAGGACGGCTTCTACTACATCGTGGACCGCAAGAAGGACATGGTGCTGCGCGGCGGCTACAACGTGTACCCCCGGGAGATCGAGGAGGTCATCTACCAGTTCCCCGGGATCGCGGAGGCGGCCGTGGTCGGGGTGCCGGACGAGACGCTGGGCGAGGAGGTCGCGGCCGTCGTGGCCTTCCGCGACGTCCCGGAGGCCGAGACGGAGGCCAGGATCGACGAGCTCGACGCCTTCGTGCGCGAGCGCGTGGCCAAGTACAAGCACCCGCGCTACTACAAGGTGGTCGACGAGCTGCCCAAGGGGCCGACCGGCAAGATCCTCAAGCGCTCCCTCGACCTGGAGGGCGCCGGGCGCCGCGGCTGAGCCCGGCACGCCGGAGGGCCCGGCCGCGATCCGCGGCCGGGCCCTCCTACTGCCGCCCCCGGCGGTCCGCCGGGGGCGCCGATCCGGCCGGGGCCCGCGCGGGCCCCGGCCCGAGGATCAGTTGGCCATCATGGCCGGGTTCTCCTGGGGCTCGCGCTCCACGGACACGTGCTCGTTGGGCACGCAGTGGGTCATGGTCAGACCCTCCACGCTGCGCGGGCCGTTGTTGCCGAGGTTGGCCACGCGCTGCTGCTCCTCCTCGGTCAGGCGCTGGGTGGGCAGCGGGCCGAGGTCCTTGACGTCCTCGAGCGACACGCCGATGCCGTCGCCCACGCGGCGGCCCATCTCGTCCTCGACCATGTAGAAGTGCCAGACCATGCGCTCCTGGATCGGGCGGTCGCACTGGGACAGCGCGTCGACCAGGTTGGCGATGAGCTCCTCCTTCTCCCAGTCCTCCTGGAGCTGGAAGCGCTCGCCGGCCTGCTTGTAGTCGTTGGTCCGCTCGATCCGGGCGCGGGTCAGGCGCGCGTTGATCTGCGGGCCGACCTCGGGCTGGTAGCCCTCGGGCTTCGGGGCCTCCTGGACCCCGCCGATGATGGACGGCTCGTAGTTCACGTGCGGGTTCTGGCCCGGGGCGTGGTCCACGGCGTAGGCCATCTGGCCGTCGCGCTGGTTGGTGGCCACCGGCGTCTTCGGCGCGTTGACCGGCAGCTGCAGGTAGTTCGGGCCCACGCGGTAGCGCTGGGTGTCCGAGTAGGAGAAGGTGCGGCCCACGAGCATCTTGTCGTCGGAGAACTCCAGGCCGTCCACCAGCACGCCGGTGCCGAAGGCGATCTGCTCGTTCTCCGCGAAGAAGTTCTGCGGGTTGCGGTTGAGCACCATGCGCCCGACCGGCTTCGGCGGGAACAGCTCCTCCGGCCACACCTTGGTGTCGTCCAGCGGGTCGAAGTCCAGCTCGGGGTGGTCGTGGTCCTCCATGACCTGGACCTGCAGCTCCCACTCGGGGTAGTCGCCGGCCTCGATCGCGTCGTAGAGGTCCTTGGTGTGCGAGCCCAGGGTCTGGGCCTGAATGTTCGCCGCGTCCGCGGAGGTCAGGGACTTCACGCCCTGCTTCGGGATCCAGTGGTACTTCACCAGCACGGACTCACCGGCGGCGTTGACCCACTTGTAGGTGTTCACGCCGAAGCCCTGCTGGTGGCGGTAGTCCGCCGGGATGCCGCGCGGGGAGAACAGGATCGTGATCATGTGCATCGCCTCGGGCGACTGGCTCCAGAAGTCGAACGCGCGGTTGGCGACCCCGGCCTCGAAGTTCACGGGGTCCGGCTTCTGGGAGTGGATGAAGTCCGGGAACTTGATCGCGTCACGGATGAAGAAGACGCCGAGGTTGTTGCCCACGAGGTCCCAGTTGCCGTCCTCGGTGTAGAACTTCACCGCGAAGCCGCGCGGGTCGCGGGCGACCTCGGAGGAGTCGCGGCCGCCGGCCACGGTGGAGAAGCGCAGGGCGACGTCGGTGCGCTTGCCCGGCTCCTGGAACAGCTTGGCGCGGGTGTACTTGGCGATGGGCTCGTCGCCGTACTGGCCGTAGGCCTCGAAGTAGCCGAAGGCGGTGGTGCCGCGGGCGTGCACCACGCGCTCGGGGATGCGCTCGCGGTCGAAGTGGCTCATCTTCTCGAGGAACGCGTAGTTCTCGAGGGTCGCGGGCCCGCGCGAGCCGACGGTGCGGGTGTTCTGGTTGTCGTGGACCGGGTGGCCCTGACGCGTGGTGAGGGTCTGCTCGGGAACGTTCGTCATGGGGTTCCTCTCGGGGTAGGGACCGGGTGTGCGGCACGGCCGGGGCGCGAGGGCCCCGCCGTTGCGGGTGGGCTCGTCCGGCACGGACGGGACCGTGCCCCCAGTATGTCGGATGCGCAGGGCTATTGCTAGCGATTCATAATTGCGGTGGGTCGCGGCCGTGGGGCCCGGCGTGACCCGTCTCGCAGTGCATAAATACAACTTGGCGTGTATAGTCATGCACAGAGACGGGGCCCACGCCGTGGTGCCCGGACCACCGACGAAGGAGAACACCGTGACCGAGCGCGTAGTGCTGGCCTACTCCGGAGGCCTCGACACCTCTGTGGCCATCGGCTGGATCGGCGAGGCGACGGGGGCCGAGGTCATCGCCGTGGCCGTCGACGTGGGGCAGGGCGGGGAGGACCTCGAGACCATCCGGCAGCGCGCCCTGGACTGCGGCGCCGTCGAGGCCTACGTGGCCGACGCCCGCGACGAGTTCGCTGCCGAGTACTGCATGCCCGCGCTGCAGGCCAACGCCCTGTACATGGACGCCTACCCCGTGGTCTCGGCGCTGTCCCGGCCGGTGATCGTCAAGCACCTCGTGGCCGCGGCCAAGCGGTTCGGCGCCTCGACCGTCGCCCACGGCTGCACCGGCAAGGGCAACGACCAGGTCCGCTTCGAGGTCGGCATCCAGACCCTGGGCCCGGAGCTCAAGTGCATCGCCCCGGTCCGCGACCTCGCCCTGACCCGCGACAAGGCCATCGGCTACGCCGAGAAGCACGACCTGCCGATCGTCACGACCAAGAAGAACCCCTTCTCGATCGACCAGAACGTCTGGGGCCGCGCCGTGGAGACCGGGTTCCTCGAGGACATCTGGAACGCCCCCACCAAGGACGTCTACGACTACACGGACGACCCCACCTTCCCGCCCCCGGCCGACGAGGTCGTCATCAGCTTCAAGGGCGGCATCCCGGTGGCCATCGACGGTCAGCCCGTCACCCCGCTGCAGGCCATCCAGGAGATGAACCGCCGCGCCGGCGCCCAGGGCATCGGCCGGATCGACATCGTCGAGGACCGGCTGGTGGGCATCAAGTCCCGCGAGGTCTACGAGGCCCCCGGCGCCATGGCCCTGATCGCCGCCCACCGCGAGCTCGAGAACGTCACGATCGAGCGCGAGCAGGCACGCTTCAAGCGCACCGTCAACCAGCGCTGGACGGAGCTCGTCTACGACGGCCAGTGGTTCTCCCCGCTGAAGCAGTCCCTGGACGCCTTCATCCAGGACACCCAGCAGCACGTCGACGGCGACATCCGGATGACGCTGCACGCCGGCCAGGCCACCGTCACCGGGCGCCGGTCGAACACGTCCCTGTACGACTTCAACCTCGCCACCTACGACGAGGGGGACGCCTTCGACCAGTCCCAGGCCCGCGGCTTCATCGAGCTGTTCGGCATGTCCTCGAAGGTCGCGGCGGCCCGCGACCAGCGCCTCGCGGCCGAGGGCAAGTAGACCGGGAGCACGTAGGCTCGTGCCGAGCAGGCACGGGCACGACGACGGAGGGCCCCATCCCGGCGGTGGGGCCCTCCGCGCGCGCCGGGGACCGCACCCGGTCCGCACCGACGGGACCGCCAGGACGGCAGCAACCGCCTGGACGGCAGCAACCGCCAGGACGGCAGAAGGAGAGACATGGCGCAGCAGGACAAGCACGGCACCAACGAGGGCGCCCTCTGGGGCGGGCGCTTCGCCGGGGGGCCGGCCGACGCCCTGGCGGCCCTGAGCCGGTCGACGCACTTCGACTGGCGGCTGGCCCCCTACGACATCGCGGGCTCCCGCGCGCACGCCCGGGTGCTGCACACGGCGGGGCTGCTGAGCGGCGAGGAGCTCGAGGGCATGCTCGCGGCCCTGGACCAGCTGGAGGCCGACGTGCGCTCCGGCGCCTACACCCCCGCCCCCTCGGACGAGGACGTGCACGGCTCCCTCGAGAAGGGGCTGATCGAACGGGCCGGCCCCGAGCTCGGCGGCAAGCTGCGCGCCGGGCGCTCCCGCAACGACCAGATCGCGACGCTGGGGCGGATGTACCTGCGCGACCACGCCGCGATCATCGCCCGCAACGTGCTCGACGTGGTGCAGGCCCTGCTCGACCAGGCGAAGGCCCACCCGGAGGCGCCCATGCCGGGCCGCACCCACCTCCAGCACGCCCAGCCCGTCCTGCTGTCCCACCACCTGCTCGCCCACGCCTGGGCGATGCTGCGCGACGTCCAGCGCCTGGTCGACTGGGACGCCCGCGCCGCGGTGTCCCCCTACGGCTCCGGGGCCCTCGCCGGGTCCTCCCTGGGCCTGGACCCGGCGGCCGTGGCCGCGGAGCTGGGCTTCGACTCCGCCGTGCACAACTCCATCGACGGCACGGCCTCGCGCGACGTCTACGCCGAGTTCTCCTGGATCACCGCGATGATCGCGGTGGACATGTCGCGGATCTCGGAGGAGATCACCACGTGGGCCACCAAGGAGTTCTCCTTCGTCACGCTCGACGACGCCTTCTCCACGGGCTCCTCGATCATGCCGCAGAAGAAGAACCCGGACATCGCCGAGCTCGCCCGCGGCAAGGCCGGCCGGCTCATCGGCGACCTCACGGGGCTGCTGGCCACGCTCAAGGGCCTGCCGCTGGCCTACAACCGGGACCTCCAGGAGGACAAGGAGCCGGTCTTCGACGCGATCGACCAGCTCGAGGTCCTGCTCCCGGCCGTCGCGGGCATGATCGGCACGCTGGTCTTCAACACGCAGTGCATGGCCGAGCTCGCGCCCCAGGGCTTCGCCCTGGCCACGGACGTGGCCGAGTGGCTCGTGCGCCAGGGCGTGCCCTTCCGTGACGCCCACGAGATCGCCGGGGACGCGGTCCGGGTCTGCGAGCAGCGCGGGATCGAGCTCTGGGACCTCTCCGACGCCGACTTCGCGCAGATCTCCGCGCACCTGCACCCCGGGGTGCGCGAGGTGCTCACGGTCGAGGGCTCGCTGGCCTCACGCAGCGCCCAGGGCGGTACCGCCCCCTCCGCCGTCGCGGCCCAGATCGGGGAGCTCGAGCGGCAGGTGGCCGAGGTCGCCGCGTTCTCGCGGCGGGCCCCGATCGTCGCGGGATGAGGCCCGGGGCGCCCGTGGACGGGGCAGCACTGCTCGCGCTGCTCTCGCGGCCGGCCCCCGAGGTCGCGCCGCGCCTGCTCGGCGGCCTGTTCGGCCACCGCGGCGAGGACGGCGCCGTGGTCGTGCGGATCACGGAGATCGAGGCCTACGGCGGGCCGGCCGGCTCCGACCTGCCGGACCCCGGCGCGCACACCTGGGGCGGGCGCACCGCGCGCAATTCCTCGATGTTCGGCCCGCCGGGCCACGTCTACGTGTACTTCACCTACGGCATGCACCACGCGGTCAACCTCGTCTGCCGGCCCGAGGGCGCGGCGGGCGGATGCCTCGTGCGTGCCGGGGAGGTCGTGGAGGGCGTCGAGCTGGCCCGCGCCCGCCGCGCCCGGGGCCGGTCGAGCCCCGTGCCCGACGCCGGGCTGGCCCGCGGACCGGGCAACCTGGCCAAGGCGCTGGGCATCGACCTCGGCCACGACGGCGCCGCGCTCGCGGCCGGGGATCCCGCCGCACCGGGCTTCTTCCTGGTCCCGCCCGAGGGCCCGCCGCAGCCGCCGGTGGCCTCGGGCCCGCGCACCGGCGTGTCCGGGCCCGGGGGGACCTCCGAGTTCCCCTGGCGCTGGTGGATCCCGGGGGAGCCCTCCGTCTCCCCGTACCGTGCCGCCGTCCCGCGCCGGCGCCGCTGAGTCCGGCGGCTGAGCTCGGCGGCCGCGCAGGACCGCTAGCATGACGGGCGTGAGCGAATCCGTTGAGCAGATGATCGAGCGCCTGTGCGTGAAGATCCCCGACTACCCGGAGCCGGGGGTCCTCTTCCGGGACCTCACGCCCCTGTTCGCGGACGCCGCCGGCTTCCGGCGGACCATCGACGCCCTGGTCGACGCCTTCCGCGGCCAGTTCGACTACGTGGCCGGGATCGAGGCCCGCGGCTTCCTCATGGCCGGGGCCGTGGCCTACGCCTCCGGCGTCGGCCTGATCCCGGTGCGCAAGGCCGGGAAGCTGCCGCGGGAGACCTTCCGCGAGGAGTACGTCCTCGAGTACGGCTCGGCGGTGCTGGAGATCCACACCGACGACGTGCCCCGCGGCGCCCGGGTGCTCGTGCTCGACGACATCCTGGCCACCGGCGGCACCCTCGGCGCCACCGCCCAGCTGCTGCACCGGGCCGGCCTGCACGTCGCCGGGTTCGGGCTGGTCATGGAGCTCACGGACCTGCGGGGCCGGAGCCGCCTCGGCGGCCACCGTGTCCGGGCCCTGTACCGCGTCTGACCGGCGACGTCGTCCCCGGCGTTGCGCCTGTTACGCAACGTGCGGCGGCGCGACCGTGGGATCGCAGTGCGTACCGGTAGAATCGATGGTCTGTTCGATCCGGAACGAGGTGTCCACCCATGGCAGAGACTGTCGCCACGATGGCGGCCGAGCAACTTGCTGTCGAGCGCGCGTACGTCGCGATGCTCTACGACCGGCTCGACGAGCTGCGGGCCGAGAAGACGGCGGAGCTCGCGGCCGTGCGCCGCAGCGAGTCGGCCGGCAACCACCAGAACCGCGCGGAGCGTGACGCCTTCGCCTCCCACTACGAGGACCGCCTCGCCCAGCTCGAGGCCGTGGACCACCGGCTCGTCTTCGGGCGGCTGGACACGCACGAGGGCGACCGCCGCTACGTCGGGCGCATCGGCCTGGCCACCCAGGACCACCAGCGGCTCATGGTCGACTGGCGCGCCCGGGAGGCCGCCGCCTTCTACCAGGCGACCGCGCAGAACCACATGGGCATCCGGCGGCGCCGGCACCTGATCCTGGAGGGCCGCGACGTCGCCGCCCTGGAGGACGACGTGCTGGACCCGGAGATGCTCGACGACGAGGGCGTGCTCCACGGGGAGGGCGCCCTGCTCGCGGCCCTGAACCAGAAGCGCACCGGGCGGATGTCCGACATCGTCGCGACCATCCAGGCCGAGCAGGACAGGATCATCCGCGCCCCGCTGCCGGGCGTGCGGGTGGTGCAGGGCGGGCCCGGGACCGGCAAGACCGCCGTGGCGCTGCACCGGGCCGCGTACCTGCTCTACGAGCACCGGGAGCGGCTGCGCAAGGCCGGGGTGCTCATCGTGGGCCCGTCGTCGTCGTTCCTCTGGTACATCGAGCGCGTGCTGCCCGCGCTGGGGGAGACCGGCGTGGTCATGTCCTCGCTGGCCGAGCTGTTCCCCGGCGTCGTCGCCGTTCCGGAGCGGGACCCGCAGACCGCGCAGCTGAAGTCGGGCCTGGACATGGCCGACGTCGTCGCCCGTGCCGTGCGCGACCGGCAGAAGGTCCCCGCCCAGGCCCAGGTGCTGCGCGTCGACACGCACCGGGTGACGCTGACCCCGCGCATCGTCAAGCGTGCCCGGGACAGGGCCCGCGCCACGGGCAAGCCGCACAACGAGGCGCGCAACACCTTCGTGAAGATCGTGCTGCGCGAGCTCACCGAGCAGCTCGGCGAGCACCTCAACACCACCAGCGGCAACGTGATGGACCGCTCCTACCTCGCCGAGGACATCCGGCAGGCCCGGGACGTGCGGATCGCCCTGAACCTCGCGTGGATGCCGCTGTCCCCGCAGACGCTGGTCGACCAGCTGTTCAGCAAGCGGCACTACCTCGAGTCGGCGGCCCCGCACCTGGACGCCGCCCAGATCGAGGCGCTGCTGCGCCCGGCCGGCAGTCCGTTCACGGTGGCCGACGTGCCGCTGCTGGACGAGGCCGCCGAGCTGCTGGGCGACCTCGAGCAGGCCGGGGTGCGCCGGCGGGCCGAGTCGGAGCGCGAGCAGCGCAAGGCCACGGACAACGCCGAGCGTGCGCTGCAGAACATGCACCAGAGCCTCGAGGACGTCGGCGCCGACGGCATCGTCACCGCCTCCCAGCTGACGGACTTCAACGCCGCGACCCAGCACCGCATGACCGCGGCCGAGGCGGCCACCGCCGACCGCACGTGGGCCTACGGGCACGTCGTCGTCGACGAGGCGCAGGAGCTGTCCCCGATGCAGTGGCGGGTGCTCATGCGCCGGTGCCCCATGAAGTCCTTCACCGTGGTCGGGGACATCGCCCAGGCCGGCTCGGCCACCGCGGCGCACAGCTGGCGGGACGCCCTCGAGCCGTTCGTGGGGGAGCGCTTCGCCCTCGACGAGCTCACGGTCAACTACCGCACCCCGGCCGCGATCGCCGAGGCCGCCGTCGACGTCGCCCGTGCCGCCGGCCTGGACATCTCCGCGCCGCGGGCCGTGCGGGAGGGCGAGCCTCCGGTCGTCAGCCGGGTCGGCCCCGCCGAGGTGGTCGGGTCCGTGCTCGACCAGGTCCGCTCCGAGCTCGAGCTCGTCAACGGCGGACTCGTGGCCGTGATCGTGCCCGAGGACCGCGTGCCCGAGATCGGCGCAGCGCTGGCGGAGGAGATGCCCGGGCTGGTCGGCGCCGGGGTGCGCCGCCTGGACCGGCAGGTCGTGGTGCTCTCCGCCTGGGACGCCAAGGGCCTGGAGTTCGACTCCGTCGTGCTGCTGGAGCCGCAGGCCCTGCTGGACGAGGTCGGCGGCGGGGTCGGCAACCTGTACGTGGCCATGACCCGCCCCACCCAGCGCCTGCGCATCGTCGCCGCCGCGGGGCTGCCGGACGGTCTCGACCGCTTCTGACGCCGGACCGGGGACAGGGCGCGGACGGGAGGCCCGTCCGCGCCCTGGTACCTTGGAATCCGTGTCGAACGCAATTGATCTGAACTCCCAGCACAACGACCCGGCCTTCGCCAACATCTGGCAGGAGCTGCAGTGGCGCGGCCTGGTTCACGTGTCGACCGACGAGTCGGCGCTCGAGAAGTCGCTGTCGGAGGAGAAGGTCACCTATTACTGCGGGTTCGACCCCACCGCCGCGTCCCTGCACCTGGGCCACCTGGTCCAGCTGCTGCTCATGCGCCGGCTCCAGCTGGCCGGGCACCACCCGATCGGACTGGTCGGCGGGTCCACCGGGCTGATCGGCGACCCCCGGCAGAGCTCCGAGCGGATCCTGAACTCCAAGGAGACGGTGGCGCAGTGGGTGGACCTGCTGCGCGGACAGGTCGAGCGGTTCCTCTCCTTCGAGGGGGAGAACCGGGCGGTGATGGTCAACAACCTGGACTGGACCTCCCAGCTGTCGGCCATCGACTTCCTGCGCGACATCGGCAAGCACTTCCGGGTGGGCACGATGATCAAGAAGGAGATCGTCGCCAAGCGGCTCAACTCGGACGAAGGGATCTCCTACACCGAGTTCAGCTACCAGATCCTGCAGGGCCTGGACTACCTGAACCTCTACCGGGAGCACGGCTGCACCCTGCAGACCGGCGGCTCCGACCAGTGGGGCAACCTCACCTCCGGCACCGAGCTGATCCGCAAGGTCGAGGGCACGGCGGTGCACGCGATCGGGACGCCCCTGATCACCAACTCGGACGGCACCAAGTTCGGCAAGTCCGAGGGCAACGCGGTGTGGCTGGACCCCGAGCTGACCTCGCCGTACGCCTTCTACCAGTTCTGGCTCAACACCGCCGACGCCGACGTGGTGGACCGGCTGAAGGTCTTCACCTTCAAGTCCCGCACGGAGATCGAGGAGCTGGCCCGGCGCACCGCGGAGGAGCCCTACAAGCGGGAGGCACAGAAGGTGCTGGCCTGGGAGGTCAACTCGCTGGTGCACGGGGTCGAGGCCACAGAGAAGGCGATCGCGGCCTCGGCCGCGGTCTTCGGCCGCGGCGAGCTGGGGCAGCTGGACGCCGGCACCCTGGAGTCCGTGGCCCGGGAGCTGCCCGGGGCCAGCGTGGAGCCCGGCCGGCTGCAGGTGGCCGATCTGCTGGTGGCCACCGGCCTGTCCGAGTCGAAGTCCGCCGCGCGCCGCACCCTCAAGGAGGGCGGGGCCTACGTGAACAACGAGAAGGTCGTCGGCGAGGACGCCGAGCTGGCCCCGGACCAGCTCCTGCACGGGCGCTGGGCGCTGCTGCGCCGGGGCAAGAAGCACCTCGCCGCGGTGACCGTGCGCCCCTGATCACGACCCTCAGAATCCGGCAGCCCCGTCCGCGAACCGCGTTTGCGGCACCCCGGACGGGGGTGTAATGTTCATCGAGTCGTCAGGCGGGGCCGAGAGGCCGGCCGGCGACAGTCCCGCAAAGAGCAGCCCGGCCCCGTGCCGAGCCAAGTTCATGCGGGAACGACCGTCCTGACGGGACCGGATCGGGTGCCGACGTCAAGTTGACACTCCGGAGACGGGCCGCGTAGGATGGACGAGCTGCCTCAGGCTGGGAACACTGGTTCCGAGACCGAACGGCACGAAGAAGATACCACTCACGAGTTTCGGGGCCTTTGGGGTCCTGGTTCTTGGTCTGTTG